>NZ_JANGEX010000016.1:0-73336 GCF_033792225.1 Microbacterium sp. LRZ72 | reverse complement strand
AGGACTCTGGCTCAGATCAGGATGGGCAGGACGCTACTGACACGCCCGCCCCATCCACACTTTCTGGCCGATAACCCGACCATGCGGCTACGGTATCGACGTCTGAAACGAAGAAACCCCCTCCATGTAGAAGCTAGGAGAGGGTCTCAGTGGCTCCGACCGGCGTCGATCCGGTGACCTTTCGATTTTCAGTCGAACGCTCTACCAACTGAGCTACAGAGCCTCGCGGCACGGGTGCCGCGACCTAGACGAAAGGCCCTCTCGAAAAAGGGCCCGTCGCTTAGAGCGACCCTGACGGGACTTGAACCCGCGACCTCCGCCGTGACAGGGCGGCACGCTAACCAGCTGCGCTACAGGGCCATGCTTATTCAGTTTTCTCGTGACCCCAACGGGATTCGAACCCGTGCTACCGCCGTGAAAGGGCGGCGTCCTAGGCCGCTAAACGATGGGGCCGGGGGCGAACCTGCGGGGCTCACGCCTACCGACGATAAAGCATACGCGCTGAATGGTCCATTCGCGAATCCGGCCGCGCGCCTGGGACACGAAGCGGTGCATGCCGGGCAGGCTGACCGAGGCGCGCCGCGCCGGAGCGCACGAGTTCGCCGTGAATCGTTGCGCATGGGAAAGTTGTTACTTAGTGTGATCCATGTTGTCGACTCGTAGTCGGGGAGGGCGTCGTGTCTGAAACGAGCCGCGGCGTGCCCGCCGAACGGACCCCCGTTGAACGGACGAACGCCGATCCGGCGTGCGGCTGCGCGCCGACCGGCGATGAACTGACCGCGCTCGGCAGGCCGCGTCGACCCGTCTCGCGCCGACGGATGCTGGGAATGGGCGCCCTCGGGGTGCTCGCGCTCGGCTCTGTGGGCGCCGTCGCGGGACCGCTTCTGCCGGCCTTCGCCGCCGACTACCCGTCGTGGGACGACGTGCAGCAGGCCAAGCGCAACCAGTCGTCGAAGGCCGCGGAGGTCAGTCGCATCCAGGGTCTGATCGCGTCGCTCACCGAGCGCGTGGCCCGCACGCAGGCCGCCGCCGAGCAGGCCGCGAACGAGTTCTACGAGGCCGAGGAGGCCTTCTACGCCGCCGCGGCGCGCGCGGAGGATCTGCAGTCCCAGGCCGATGCGCAGGCGGCCGAGGCCATTGCGGCATCGGAGCGGGCCGGGCGGGTCGCGTCGCAGCTGTACCGCGACGGCGGTGACGACACATCCCTCGAGCTGTTCTTCTCGGGCTCGCCCGACGGCGCCGAGGACCTGCTGGGGCGCCTCGGCACGATGGACAAAGTGCTCGAGCGCAACCGTGAGACGTTCGCCGAGGCGATCACCGCCCGCGACTCGGCCCAGTCGCTGAGCGACCAGGCACAGGTCGCGCGCGACGAGCGGGACCGGCTCAAGCAGGTGGCCGAGGAGAAGATGGTCGCGTCGCAGGAGGCGGCCCTCGCCGCCGAGCAGGCGCTGGAGGAACAGTCCGAGCACCTCATCGTCCTCGAGGCGCAGCTCTCTGCGCTGCAGGACGAGACGGCTGAGACGGTCGCCGGGTACGAGGCCGGCGTCGAGGCCCGCCGGCGCGCCGAAGCGGCCGCACGACGACGGGCCGAGGCTGAGGCGCGTCGCCTGGCAGAGGAGGCACGGAAGCGGCGCGAGGCGGAAGAAGCGGCCAACAACTCCGGGGGCGGAGGCGGCGGATCCAGTGGCGGCAGCTCGGGTGGTGGCGGCGGACAGACCAGCGGCTCCGGATGGGCTCGGCCCTCAGGCGGCTGGTCGACCTCGCGCTACGGTGCTCGACCGACGATCTGCACGCCCGGCTACGGGTGCACCGGCTTCCACAACGGCACCGACATGGCCACGGGCTGCGGCGCGGGCGTTTTCGCGGCCGGGGCGGGCCGCGTCGTGTTTGCGACGGGAAACGGACAGTTCGGCAACCACATCCGCATCGACCACGGCGGTGGCATCATCACCACCTACTCGCACATGTCGGCCCTTGTCATCGGCTATGGCTCAAGAGTCTCGGCGGGGCAGCTGATCGGGAGGGAGGGCCGCACGGGTCTCTCCCAGGGGTGCCACCTGCACTTCGAGGTTGTGCAGAACGGTCGCCGGATCAACCCCGAGCCGTTCATGGCCCAGCGCGGCGTCTCGATCTGACGCCGTCCGCGCCTCACACGGTGCTGGGTGACTCGCCCTCGCCCTGGGTGCGCGTCTGGCCCTCGTGCTCTTCGAAGCGGGCCGCGGCCTCGCTCACGAGACGCTCGGCCTCGGCGGCATCCGCCCACTGGTCGACCTTGACCCACTTGCCGGGCTCGAGGTCCTTGTAGTGCTCGAAGAAGTGCCCGATCTCCTTCTTGGTGTACTCGGGGATGTCGTCGACGTCTTGGATGTGCGCCCAGCGGGGGTCCTTGGACAGCACGGCGACGACCTTGTCGTCGCCGCCCGCCTCGTCGCTCATCTTCAGCACGCCGACGGGGCGCACGTGCACGAGCACGCCGGGGAAGAGCGTGTGGTCGAGCAGCACGAGCACATCCAGCGGGTCGCCGTCCTCGCCGAGCGTGTTCTCGAAGAACCCGTAGTCGCTCGGGTAGCCGAACGTCGTGTACAGCACGCGGTCGAGGAAGACCCGGCCGGTGCCGTGGTCGACCTCGTACTTGACGCGGCTGCCGCGCGGGATCTCGATGACTGCGTCGTACGCGCCCATGGGTGTGCTCCTCGGTGCAGACGGGTGGGTGATGAGGCTCGGATGCCGCGCACCAGCCTATCGGGGGTGCACCCGCGCGCTGACGGTAGCGTGAGCGTGTGCCCGTCCGCGACCCGCTCTCGCCCGCCGTCGCGGCCGTGCGGCTGGCGGCCCGGCGTGCGCTGACCGACGCGGGGATCGATCGCGCGGTGGTGGCCCTCTCGGGCGGCGCCGACTCGCTCGCGCTCGCGGCCGCCGTCGCGTTCGAGGCGCCCCGGCTCGGGATCGCGGTGACGGCGGTGACCGTCGATCACGGGCTTCAGGGGGGATCGGCCGACGTCGCCGCCCGTGCGGCGAGCCAGGCGCGTGAGCTCGGGCTCGACGCCGAGGTCGCGCGCGTCGTCGTCGGCGAGGCGGGCGGACCCGAGGCGGCCGCGCGCGAGGCCCGGTACGGCGCGCTCGCGCGGGTGGCTCGCGAGCGCGATGCCGGTGCCGTGCTGATCGCGCACACGCTGGACGACCAGGCCGAGAGCGTGCTGCTCGGGCTGGCCCGCGGGTCGGGTACCGCGAGCCTGAAGGCGATGGCGCCGGCGCGCGTGGGCGGCGGCATCCGATGGATCCGGCCGCTGCTCGGAGTGCGACGGGCGCAGACGCTCGACGCCTGCCGGGCCGAGGCTCTCGAACCGTGGCACGATCCGCACAACGCGGATGCGGCCTACGCACGCGTGCGGGTGCGACAGCGCGTGCTGCCGGTGCTCGAGGTCGAGCTCGGGCCCGGTGTCGCCGAGGCCCTCGCGCGCACAGCGGAGCAGCTGCGGGAGGACGACGACGCGTTCGCGCAGCTGATCGACGAGGTGATCGAGGATGTGGTCGAGCACGCCGAGGCCGGCATCGCGATCTCGGTGCGGGCGCTGCAGGCCAACCCCGCCGCCCTGCGCCACCGCATCATCCGTCTCGTCGTCTCGAGCGAGTTCGGGGCCAGCCTCACCCGTGCGCAGACGTTCGAGGTCGCACGGCTCGCCACCGACTGGCACGGACAGGGTCCCATCGACCTTCCCGGATGCCGGGCGCGCCGAGAGGGCGACCGCGTGGTGGTGCAGGCGGCGGGATGACCTGAGCCGGGTGATCTTCCCGGGCCCGGCGTCGTCCTAAACTCGTCCCATGCGCGCCGCCGATATCGCCGACGACCTCACCGACGTCCTTGTGACCGAGGAGCAGATCCACGACAAGCTGGGCGAGCTCGCGGCGCAGGTCGCCCGCGACTACGAGGGCCGGGATCTGCTGCTGGTCGGCGTGCTGAAGGGCGCCGTCATGGTGATGGCCGATTTCGCCCGGGCGCTGCCGATGGTCGTGCCGATGGACTGGATGGCGATCTCCTCCTACGGGGCGGGCACGCGCTCGAGCGGCGTGGTGCAGATCCGCAAGGACCTCGACACCGACCTGCACGGCAAGCACGTGCTGATCGTCGAGGACATCATCGACTCGGGCCTGACCCTGCACTGGCTGCTCGAGAACTTCGCCTCGCGCGGAGCCGCATCCGTCGAGGTCCTCACGCTGCTGCGCAAGCCCGAGGCGATGAAGGTGCACGTGGACTGCCGTTACGTGGGCTTCGACATCCCGAGCGACTTCGTCGTCGGGTACGGACTGGACTACGCCGAGCGGTACCGCAACCTGCGCGACGTCGCGGTGCTCGCGCCGCACGTCTACTCGTGACACGGGGCCATGTCCCACCTTTTCACCCCACCCGCCCGCGGATGCGTGAAAAGTCGGGACATGCGGGGGAGTGAGGGCTCGCGTACGCCGTGGGCGAATGCACAGACGAGCTGAACCGCCCCGCGATACCCTGGATCGACCGCTCTGGGCGGAACGTCGACGAAAGGGCCCCGGGGCCACCCCGCCACCATGGACTTCAAGAAGATCACCCGCAACCCCCTGATCTATGTGCTCTTGATCGGGGTGTTCCTCATCGTGGGCTTCACGCTCATCTCGAGCCTGGGCGGAGCCAAGCAGATCACGACGCAGGAGGGTCTGACGCTGCTCGGGGGCGAGACCGTCACCGAGGTCGTCAACACCGACGGCGACCAGCGGGT
This sequence comes from Microbacterium sp. LRZ72, assembly GCF_033792225.1. Taxonomy (NCBI): domain Bacteria; kingdom Bacillati; phylum Actinomycetota; class Actinomycetes; order Micrococcales; family Microbacteriaceae; genus Microbacterium; species Microbacterium sp. LRZ72. The sequence goes on along the minus strand of NZ_JANGEX010000016.1, from coordinate 68,585 downwards.
CGACCTAACGCTCTCGGAGCCCTACGAGGACGCGACCGAGGTGCAGTTCTACTACGTCTCGGCGCGCGCCGCCGAGGTCGTGGAGGCCATCGACGCCGCCGACCCCGAGGACGGGTTCAACGACGTCGTGCCGCAGCCGAGCTGGTTCGACGGCTTCCTCTCGCTGATGATCCCGCTGCTGCTGCTGGGTCTGCTGTTCTGGTTCCTGCTGTCGTCGGCGCAGGGCGGCGGCAGCAAGGTGATGCAGTTCGGCAAGTCGAAGGCGAAGCTGGTGTCGAAGGAGACCCCGACGGTGACCTTCGCGGATGTCGCGGGCTCGGATGAGGCGATCGAAGAGCTGCAGGAGATCAAGGACTTCCTGAAGGACCCGACCAAGTTCCAGGCGGTCGGAGCGCGGATCCCGAAGGGCGTGCTGCTGTACGGCCCTCCGGGAACGGGCAAGACCCTCGTCGCCCGCGCCGTCGCGGGTGAGGCCGGGGTGCCGTTCTACTCCATCTCTGGGTCGGACTTCGTCGAGATGTTCGTCGGCGTCGGGGCGAGCCGCGTGCGCGACCTGTTCAACCAGGCCAAGGAGAACTCCCCCGCGATCATCTTCATCGACGAGATCGACGCCGTCGGCCGCCATCGCGGTGCAGGCATGGGCGGCGGCCACGACGAGCGCGAGCAGACCCTCAACCAGATGCTCGTCGAGATGGACGGGTTCGACCCCAAGGTCAACGTCATCGTCATCGCGGCCACCAACCGTCCCGACATCCTCGACCCCGCCCTGCTGCGTCCCGGCCGCTTCGACCGGCAGATCGGCGTCGACGCCCCCGACATGAAGGGGCGTCAGCGCATCCTCGAGGTGCACGGCCGCGGCAAGCCGCTCGCCGACGGCGTGGACCTCGAGGTCGTCGCCCGCAAGACGCCGGGCTTCACCGGGGCCGACCTGGCCAACGTCTTGAACGAGGCCGCGCTGCTGACCGCCCGCTCGAACGCGCAGCTGATCGACAACCGCGCCCTCGACGAGGCGATCGACCGCGTCATGGCCGGTCCTCAGCGCCGCACCCGCGTGATGAAGGACAAGGAGCGCCTCATCACGGCATACCACGAGGGCGGACACGCGCTCGCCGCCGCGGCGATGAACCACACCGATCCCGTGACGAAGATCACGATCCTCCCCCGCGGCAAGGCGCTCGGCTACACGATGGTGCTGCCGCTCGAGGACAAGTACTCGGTGACGCGCAACGAGCTGCAGGACCAGCTCGCCTACGCGATGGGCGGCCGCGTGGCCGAGGAGATCGTGTTCCACGACCCCACGACGGGCGCGTCGAACGACATCGAGAAGGCCACGAACATCGCGCGCAAGATGGTGACCGAGTACGGCATGACGATGGATGTCGGGCCCGTCAAGCTCGGACAGAGCAGCGGCGAGGTCTTCATGGGCCGCGACATGGGACACGGTCGCGACTACTCGGACGCCGTCGCCGAGCGCGTCGACGCCGAGACCCGCGCCCTCATCGAGCAGGCCCACGACGAGGCCTACCAGGTCATCAACGACAACCGCGAGGTGCTCGACCGGCTGGCGCTCGAGCTGCTCGAGAAGGAGACGCTCGACCACCTGCAGCTCGAGCAGATCTTCAGCGGGGTCAAGAAGCTGCCGCCGCGCCCGCAGTGGCTCTCGAGCGACAACCGGCCGGTCTCGACGCAGCCGCCGGTCGAGGTGCCGCCGCAGCAGCTGCCCGAGGGCCTGGCGGCCGACGTCAGCGACGAAGAGACCGTGTCCGAGAAGCAGCCGCACGCCCGTCCGTCGGGGCGCGCCCGGCCGGCCACCGCCTAGTCCCATGGCCGTCGACACGGAGCGCGTCGCAGCGCTCGTCCGCGAGTTGCTCGTCGCCATCGGCGAGGACCCCGACCGTCCCGGGCTGGGGCGCACCCCGCAGCGGGTGGCCGAGGCCTACAGCGAGTTCTTCTCGGGCATCGGGCGGGATGCGGCGGAACCGCTCTCCCACCCGATCTCGGTCGCCCGAGGCCCCGAACCCGAGACGCTCTCGTCGGGTGCGGTGGTGCTGCGCGACATCGCCTTCCGCTCCGTCTGCGAGCATCATCTGCTCCTGTTCCGGGGCGTCGCGCACATCGCCTATCTGCCCGGTGAACAGGTCGTGGGTCTGGGTGCGCTGCCCAAGGTCGTCGACATCCTGGCCTCCCGGCCCCAGGTGCAGGAGCGACTCGGTGAGCAGATCGCCGACACGATCGCCCACTCGCTCGACGCGCGCGGGGTGCTCGTGATCATCGACGCCCGGCACGGCTGCGTCACGATGCGCGGCGACCGGCAGCCCGACGCATCGACGCTGACGATCGCGGCGCGCGGCGAGTTCACCGACCCCACGGCGCGCACCGAGCTGGTGGCGTTGATCTCGGGGGGACGCTCGTGAGCCGGGCGCGGGAGACGCACCGATGACCCCGGTCATCATGGGCGTCGTCAACGCGACGCCCGATTCCTTCAGCGATGGCGGGCGCTTTCTCGACCCGGATGCCGCCCTGCGCCAGGCCGACGCGCTCCTCGCTGCCGGCGCCACGATCATCGACGTCGGGGGCGAGTCGACCCGGCCCGGCGCGGAGCGCGTCGGCGCCGACGAGGAGATGCGCCGCGCGCTGCCCGTCGTCACGGCCCTGGCCAGGCGCGGCGTGCGCGTCAGCATCGACACGATGAACGCCGCGACGGCGCGTGCCGCGGTGCACGCCGGTGCGGCCATCGTCAACGACGTCTCGGGCGGGCTGGCCGACCCGCAGCTGCTCGGCGAAGTCGCGGCATCGTCCGCCCAGGTCGTGCTCGGGCACTGGCGCGGGCCCTCATCGGACATGTATGCGCGAGCCGACTACGCCGACCCCGTGCAAGAGGTCGCCGACGAGCTCGCCGCACGGATCGCGGCGGCCGATGTCGCGGGCATCCCGCGCGACCGGGTGATCGTCGATCCCGGCATCGGGTTCGGCAAGACCCCGGCGCAGAGCTGGGCCGTGCTCGCGGGCCTGGAGCGCCTCGTGGCGGCGGGCGCGCGCGTGCTCGTCGGCACCTCGCGCAAGCGGTTCCTGCAGACCGCTCTCGACACCCATACCGACGCCGCAGGCGCGACAGCGGACGAGGCCCGGCGCGACCTCGCCACGGCCGTGACGAGCGTGCTCGCCGCGCAGGCGGGAGCGTGGGGTGTGCGGGTGCACAACGCCGGGGCAACGCGCGATGCCCTCGCCGTCCTGGCCCACTGGCAGGGGAGGACGTCGTGACCGCGACCGATCTGATCACGCTCACCGGGGTGCGCGCCTTCGGCCGCCACGGGGTTCTGGCGCACGAGCGGGAGGACGGACAGGACTTCGTCATCGACCTGATCGTCGAGACCGACATGGGGCCCGCCGCGGCATCCGACGACGTCTCGGCGACCGTGCACTACGGCGAGCTCGCCGAGCAGGTCGTCGCCCTCGTCGGGGGAGAGCCCGTGGACCTGATCGAGACGCTCGCCGCGCGGATCGCCGAGGGGGCGCTCGCCCACCCTCGTGCCTCGGCCGTGACGGTCACCGTGCACAAGCCCCAGGCGCCGATCCCGGTGCCCTTCGCGGATGTCGCGGTCACGATCCGGCGGGAGCGGCGATCATGAGTCGCACGCTCGCCCAGGACCTGCCCCGCCCGGCGCGCCCCGCATCCGCCACGCCCGTGGCCGCCGTGGTCGCGCTGGGCGCCAACCTCGGCGACCGCGCGGCGACGCTCGAGCAGGCGGTCACCGAGATCGCCCGTCTTCCGCTCGTCGACGAGGTTCGGGTGTCGGATCCGGTCGAATCCGTCGCAGTGACCCTCGAGGGGCCGAGCGATACCGCTCCGGCATACCTGAACGCCGTGGCCCTCGTGACCACGCGGCTCGCCCCGAGCGTGCTGCTCGGGATGCTGCACGCCATCGAGTCGGCGCACGGCCGCACCCGACGCGTGCGGTGGGGCGACCGGACGCTGGATCTCGACCTCATCGCCTACGGCGACGTCGTCTCATCCGAGGCCGGCCTGCTGCTGCCGCACCCGCGCGCGGCAGAGCGCGAGTTCGTGCTCGCACCATGGTTGGCGATCGATGCCGACGCGGTGCTGCCGGGCCGGGGGCGCGTCGCGGACCTGCTCGCCCGGCTGCGGTCCACGAGCGAGGCCCCGGAAGCCCGCGCCTGATGACGCGCACCAGCCCGCTCACGCTGCTGGTCGTCGCCCTGCTCGGCATCGGCGGCGGCTACGTGCTCGATCACGCCCTCACCGTCTCGGGTCGCCCCACCTTCACACCCGCGACGACGCTTCCCGTGCTGCTCGTGCTGATCGCCGGGGCGCTGATCCTGCTCGCGATGCCCATCCGGCGCGCGACCCGTTCTGTCACGTCCCGCGATTCCGCGCAGGGCTCCGCGGCCGCGACACGCTCGCGCGCCGAACCCGTCAACCCCTTCCGCGCGCTGCGGGTCGCCGTGCTGGCGAAGGCGTCGAGCATCGTCGGGTCGCTGGTCGCCGGCGTGGCGGCGGGGCTGGGCGTCTATCTGCTGTCGCGCCCCGTGCCTCCGCCGCTAGGCTCGGCGGGTGCGGTCCTCGCGACCCTCATCGCGGCGCTCGTCCTCGTGGTCGCCGCGCTCGTCGCCGAGAACATGTGCACCATCCGGAAGGACGACGATGACGAACCCCCCGCCCCCCAGCCGGAACCCGGACACTCCCACGACTGGTGAGCCCACGACTGGTGAGCCCACGACTGGTGAGCCCACGACGGGTGAGCCCGTGGCCGGTGAGCCCGCGACCGGTGATTCTGAGACCGGCGAGCCCACGACGGACGCTCCCGGGCCGGCCGACGCCGCCCCGGATACGTCCTCGGACACGGCGCTGGATGCCGGCACGTTCTCGCGCCTGATCGAGCCGCGCGGGAGTGCGCGACTTCAGCTCGGCGACGGTCGCTGGCACCAGATCTCACCGAAGTACATCTGGGTGCAGCTGATCTCGAGCGGCGCCCTGCTGCTGATCGTCGTCGTCGCCGTCGTGGTGCTCACCGTCGCGCTCGGCCAGATGTGGGCGCTGATCCCCGGCGGCATCCTCGGGCTCATCCTGATCGCGACCTTGATCGTGATGCCGCGCCAGGCGCGCGCCCTCGGCTACCGCCTGCGCGAGGACGACCTCGTCTTCCGTCGCGGAATCCTCTGGCAGCGCATCGTCGCCGTGCCGTATGGCCGCATGCAGCTGGTCGACATCACGCACGGCCCGCTCGACCGCGGCTTCGGCATCGCCCAGCTAAAGCTCGTCACCGCGGCCGCCGCGACCGGGGTCACGATCCCCGGGCTGGAGCAGCAGACGGCGGAACTGCTGCGCGACAGGCTGATCGAGGTCGCCGAGACACGACGGACGGGGCTGTGAGCGACTCCGTCCCGCCGCCCGACCCGGTGGCCTCCGCAGACCCGGATGCCGCGGCCGCCCGCGCCGCGGAGCTGCTCTCGGCAGACGCGCGCAGCGAGCTGAGCGACGGCACGTGGCAGCGTCTGCATCCCCTCACGCCGCTTCTTCGTGGCGGGATCGTGCTGCTCGTCGTCGCGGGCATCGTGATCGCGAACATGCGGGACCGGCTGCTCGAGCTGTTCCTTCCGTGGGTCGTCCCCGAACTGGACGCCGGATACGACGCGGGAGGCGACCCCGTCGACTGGGTCATCGAGAGCGGCCTGCTGCTGACCGCCTCGCTCGTCGTGCTCGGCGTGATGATCGTGGTCGTCGGCGGCTTCTATCTCTCGTGGCGCTTCCACACGTTCCGCATCACCGATGACGACGTCGAGGTGCGGCAGGGTGTCCTCTTCCGCAGCCACCGCCGCGCGCCGCTCGATCGTGTGCAGGGGGTCAACCTCACCCGGCCCCTCCTCGCGCGCCTGATCGGCCTGGCCAAGCTCGAGGTCGCGGGGGCCGGCAGCGACGCCAACGTCAAGCTCGAGTACCTCACCACGACGAACGCGGAGCGCGTGCGCGCCGACATCCTGCGGCTGGCATCCGGCAGGCAGCTCGCCGACGCTGCGGCGCGCGGCGGCTCCGCGCATCGTGGTGTGGCGTCGACGGTGAACGAGGGGATCACCGGGCTGATCGTCGGCGCGGAGGGACCGTCGGACGAGCCCGAGAGCGTCGTGCACATCCCCGCCGGACGTCTCGTGGCGGCGCAGGTGCTGGGCGGTGGCACGGTCGCCCTGCTGGGCATGATCGCCGCGGCGATCGTCGGCGGGATCGTCGGGACCCCGTGGCTGCTGATCGGCATCGTGCCCGCCCTGATCGGCTTCGGCGCCTACTGGGTCTCGCAGATCGTCAAGAGCCTGCGGTACTCGATCGCCCCCACGCGCAACGGCCTGCGCGTGACCTTCGGCCTGTTCACCACCGTGACCGAGATCATCCCGCCGGGGCGCGTGCACGCCGTCGAGGTACGGCAGTCCATCTTCTGGCGCCCCTTCGGGTGGTGGGCGATCAAGATCAACCGGCTCACCGGGCGCAACTCCTCCGACACCAGCACTGACCAGTTCACGACCGTGCTCCCCGTCGGCGACCGCGATGACGTCGAGCGGGTGCTCCGGCTGGTGCTGCCTGACCTGCCGGACGACGCCTGGCCGACGCTGTTCGACGACGGCGTCCTCGGCCCGCGCGAGAGCGATCCCTTCGTCAACACACCCCGGCGCGGCTGGTGGGTGCGTCCCTTCTCGTGGCGACGCAACGGGTTCCTCGTCGAGCCGGACGCGCTGCTGCTGCGTCGCGGAGTCGTCTGGCGATCGCTGGCGATCTTCCCGTTCGCGCGCCTGCAGAGCGTCGGCGTGCATCAGGGGCCGCTGGATCGCGCCGCTCGGATCGCCTCCCTGCGCCCCCACACCGTCACCGGGCCGGTCTACGGCTACCTCGCCGCCATCGACCGCGACCGGGCGCTCGATCTCTTCGGTGACGTCGCCGGGCGCGCCTGCTCCGCGGCATCCGCCGATCGCAGCCATCGGTGGGCCGAGGCCGAGGTGTCCGGGCCGACCGAGCCGGCGCACGACGCCGCGCGCACCCCCTCCACCCCCGGCGACGCGGCGGGCGACGCGTGAGCCGCACGGGGCGGCTGGGGGTCGGGGTTGTCGGGGCGGGACGCGTCGGCCCGGTCGTCGCCGCGGCCCTCGGCGGCGCGGGACACGCGATCGTCGGCATCACCGCCGGGTCGGATCCCGATCGGGTGGATGCCGTGCTGCCCGGCGTGCCCGTGCTCGAGACCCCCGAGGTCGTGCGACGCAGCGAGCTCGTGGTGATCGCGGTGCCCGGCGACGAGATCGCCGACCTGGTCGCGGGACTCGCGCAGGTCGACGCCTGGCAGCCGGGCCAGCTCGTCCTGCATACGCACGCCGCCTTCGGAGTGGGTGTGCTGCAGCCCGCCACGGCGCGGGGGGCCATCCCCCTCGCCGTCCACCCCGCGGTCTCGTTCACGGGGACCAGCATCGACCTGCGCCAGCTGCAGGCCGGGTACGCGGCCGTCACCGCACCCGCGCCGGTGCTGCCGATCGCGCAGGCGCTCGCGGTCGAGCTGGGCTGCGAACCGGTGATCGTGGCCGAGGCGGATCGGACGGCGTACGCCGAGGCGATCTCGACCGCCACGGAGTTCTCGCGCGAGATCGTGCGTCAGTCCACGTCGCTGCTGGCAGAGGTCGGGGTGGACAATCCCGGCGGCTTCTTGTCGGCGCTGATCCGATCCAGCGTCGATCAGGCGCTCAGCACGGCGACCACGCCGCCGTGGCCACACAGCTCGTTCGGGCCGGAGGACCTCCCGCCGGACGGTAGCATCCAGGAATGATCCGCTCTGTCGCCGGGCTGCGCGCCCGACTGGCCGAGGAGCGCGGCGGCGGGGCGACGAGCGTTGCGCTCGTCTCGACGATCGGCGCCCTGCACGCGGGCCACGAGGCCCTCATCCGCGAAGCGGGCCGGCGCGCCGACGTGGTCGTCGTGTCGTCGTTCCTCAACCCGCTCCGCTTCGCCTCGGCTGCCGAGCTGGCCGCCTACCCGCGCACGCCCGAGGCCGACGCCCGGATGCTGGAGCGCCTCGGCGTGGACGTGGTCTTCGCACCCGAGCCGGCCGAGCTGCTGCCGGCGGGGCACGACACGACCCGGATCAGCGCCGGAGACCACGGCTTGCGCCACGAGGGCCGCGGACGCCCGCGCTACTTCGACGGTCTGCTCACGGTCGAGGCCATGCTGCTCCAGCTGATCCGCCCCGAGGTGGCGGTGTACGGCCTTCGCGATCGCCAGCGCGTGTTCCTCGTCGAGCGGATGGTGCGCGACCTGTTCTTCGGGGTCGAGATCGCGACGGTCGAGACGGTCCGCGACCCCAGCGGGTTGCCCGTCTCCAGCCGGGTCTCGATGCTCGAGGGGGCGGACCTGGCCGCGGCGACGCGTCTTCCCGTCGCCCTCGAGGCGGCCGCCTCCTGTGCCGACCGGGGAGTGGACGCCTGCATCGCCGCCGCCCAGTCGGCGCTGATGGGTCAGCCCCGCATCCGCCTGGAGTACCTCGCGGTCATCGATCCGCACACGTTCCTGCCCGCCGATGAGGGGCACAGCGGGCCCGCGCTCGCCCTGATCGCCGCGACGGTCGCCGGCCACCGCTTCATCGACAACGTCGAGATCTACCTGCACTGAGGCCTCGGGGCGCTGCTGGCCCCGCCGGTAGACTTGCCCCGACTTTCGAGGAGCCCCCTGCATCATGAGCGACCCTTCCGCCGCGCCCGCGGCATCCGATGACGACGTCTTCGAGCAGAAGGCGGTGCGCCTGGCCAAACGGGAGCGGCTGATCGCCGAGCGCGAGGACGCGGCCGGCGGTGCGTACCCGGTCGAGCTTGCGATCACGGCGACGATCGGCGAGCTGCGCGCTCGGTACGGCGAGCTGGAACCCGATTCGGCGACCGGGGTGCGGGTCGGGGTCGCGGGGCGGGTCGTGTTCAGCCGCAACACGGGCAAGCTGTGTTTCGCCACCCTTCAGGCGGGGGACGGCAGTCGCATCCAGGCTATGGTCTCGCTCGCGGTCGCGGGAGAGCAGGCGCTGGCGCGGTGGAAGGAGATCGTCGATCTGGGCGACCACGTCTTCGTCTCGGGCGAGGTCATTTCGAGCCGCCGGGGTGAGCTGTCGGTGATGGTGGAGACGTGGCAGATGGCGGCCAAGGCGATTCTGCCGCTGCCGAACATGTACTCCGAGCTCAACGAGGAGAGCCGGGTGCGCAGCCGCTACCTCGATCTGATCGTGCGCGACCAGGCGCGCGAGACCGTGCGAGCGCGCGCGACGGTCAATGCGTCGCTGCGCCGCACGTTCGCCGAGCGGGACTTCATCGAGGTCGAGACGCCGATGCTGCAGGTGCAGCACGGGGGCGCCGCCGCGCGGCCCTTCGTGACGCATTCGAACGCGTTCGACACCGACCTGTTCCTGCGGATCGCCCCCGAGCTGTTCCTCAAGCGCGCGGTCGTCGGGGGCCTGGATCGGGTGTTCGAGATCAACCGCAACTTCCGCAACGAGGGCGCCGATTCGACGCACAGCCCCGAGTTCGCGATGCTCGAGGCCTATCAGGCCTACGCGGACTACCGGGGCATCGCCGATCTGACCCAGCGACTGGTGCAGAACGCCGCTGCCGCCGTCAACGAGCTGCAGGGCCGTGCGGGCGGGCACGTCGTGACGTGGGCCGACGGCACGGAGTTCGATCTGGGCGGCGAGTGGGACCGGGTCTCGATGTATCCCTCGCTCGCGGCGGCGGCGGGGCGCGAGGTGACGCCCGAGACCCCGCTCGACGAGCTGCAGGCGCTGGCGGCGGACGCCGGAGTCGACGAACCTCCCCACGCCACGCACGGAAAGCTCGTCGAGGAGCTGTGGGAGCACTTCGTCAAGCGGGACCTCGAGCGACCGACCTTCGTGATGGATTTTCCCGTCGACACCAGCCCGCTGGTGCGCGAGCACCGCAGCATCCCGGGCGTGGTCGAGAAGTGGGATCTGTACGTGCGCGGGTTCGAGCTCGCGACCGGGTACTCCGAGCTGGTCGACCCCGTCATCCAGCGCGAGCGCTTCACCGAGCAGGCGCTGCTGGCGGCGCGCGGCGACGTCGAGGCGATGCGCATCGACGAGGAGTTCCTGCGGGCGCTCGAGCACGGGATGCCGCCCTCCGGGGGCATGGGCATGGGCATCGACCGGCTGCTGATGGCCGTCACCGGACTCGGCATCCGCGAGACGATCCTCTTTCCGCTGGTGAAGTAGCGCCCGGGGGGATGCCTCGTGAAGACCGGTCATCGGACCACCGCCGGATCACGCTCCGACGCTACCGCCGCGTAGCGGCTCGCCTCGCGGCCTGAGTTGAGAGTCGATGTAGTCGGGCGCGAGGACATACTCGATCGCGAGCATGCCCGCCCCTATCACGCCCGCCTGACCGCCCGCGCGGCTCTGAGCGATCGTCAGATCCTGCGTCGCGAGGGGGGTGGACTTCGCGTAGACCTCCTCGCGGATGCCCGCGAGGAGGTTCTCGCCGGACTGCGTCAGCAGGCCTCCGATCACGATGACAGACGGGTTCACCACGCTGACGCAGGCGTTGAGCATCTCGCCGATGGCTCTGCCCGCTTCGCGCACGTGTCTGGTCGCCTCGAGATTCCCGGCCCGAACGAGCGCCACGACGTCTGCTCCGGTCCGCGCGTCGAGACCGACTTCTCCCAGCCGGTCGACGATAGCGGGGCTGCCCGCGTAGGCCTCGACGCAGCCGATCTTGCCACAGCGACACGGTCTGCCCGCGGCATGGGGGACGGCGATGTGCCCGATGTCTCCGGCGGCACCGTTTGCGCCACGCCGCAGACCGCCGTCGGAAATTATCCCCGCTCCGATGCCTGTCGCGACCTTGACGAACATCATGTCCTCGATGTGGCCCCAATTCAGGGTGCGTTCGCCGAGCGCCATGATGTTCACGTCGTTGTCGACGAGCACCGGAACCGCGAAGGCGTTCCGGATGTGCCCGGGAACGTCGTAGCCGTCCCATCCCGGCATGATGGGAGGATTCGAGGGTCGGCCCGTGGCGAAGTCCACCGGACCTGGCAGGCCTATCCCCACGGCAGCGATTTCGGATGCCGGACGACCGAGCTCCTCGAGTAGGTGGCGGGCGATGTCGATCGCCCATCCGAGCACGCGGTGCGGCCCTTCGGCCACAGCCATGTCGACGTGCCGCTCGGCCAGCACCGTTCCCGCGAGGTCGCAGATGGCAAGGTGGATGTGGGTGGCGCCGATGTCTGCGGCCACCACCGCCTGGGCCCCGGGATTGAAGGCGATGCGGCCCGAGGGCCGTCCGCCTGTGGAGGCAGCGTCGGAGACGGGCGCGATGAGACGCAACTCAGCCAGGTCATCGATCCGCGCCAGCACGGTAGGGCGCGAGAGTCCGGTGATATTGGCCAACTCGTTGCGCGTTCGCGGCAGCTCGTCACGCAGCAACTGAAAGAAGTCACCTGACCCCCGCGGGCTGAACGATCTGCGGTCCGACATCCTGCCTCGCTGTCTTTCGTTGCGGACAGTCTGCCACAGATGTCAACAGCCAATTACTTAACCATCGTTCAAACTGAGATGCTTTTGACAAATGCCTTGACAAAACCTCGCTCTTCGCAAACAATCGCTTTACGTAGTGCTCCCGTCCTGGGTGGCCAGGTCAACGAAGACCCCGAAAGGCAGACAGATGAAACTCACGCCCCGCACCCGACTCGCGGCTGCTCTCTCCATCGCCTCGATCACGGCACTCGCGCTCGTCGGCTGCACGTCGGGTTCGACCTCTCCGACCGCCGCCCCTGACGCGCCCTCCAACCCGCTCGCCGACGTCGACGCAGCATCATTGGTGCCGCCGCAGATCGTGGGGCTGGGACCCGGCGGCGTCGAGTCGGGTGATCTTTCCGAGGTCGAATTGACCGACGCCGAGATAGCTCAGGCCAAGGAGGAGAAGTTCCGTGTCGGCATCGTCATGCAGACGATGGATATCGAGTGGTCGACCGAGCAGGTGCGCGCGATCACCGACCGGCTCGCCGAGTACGATGCGGAGGTCGTCGGAGTCGTGGATCCCGCCTTTGACGTCCAGAGCCAGATCTCCGGCATCGAAAACATGATCCAGCTGGAGCCGGATGCGATCATCAGCATCCCTGTCGACGACACCGCCACCGCCGAGGCGTACCGCAAGATCGGTGCCGCCGGGATCAAGCTCATCATGATGGACAACGTCCCCACCGGACTGGAGTACCCCACCGACTACCAGGGCATGGTGTCCTCGGACAATCAGGGCAATGGCGCAGTCTGCGCCGAAGCGCTGGCCGCGTACATCCCCGAAGGCGGAACCGTCGGCGTGCTCGACTTCGGCGTCGACTTCTTCGTCACGAAGGAGCGCATGAAGGGATTCGTGGACTGGATGGAGAAGAACCGGCCCGACATCACCATCAAGGTCGCCGAATTCCTCGATGCGGCTCAGTCCCTTCAGGATGCGACCGACTTCCTCACCGCGAACCCCGACGTGCAGGGGATGTTCACCGAATGGGAGGTGCCGGCCGTCGCGATCGATCAGGCGTTGCGCGCTCAGGGCAAGACGATGCCGATCACCGCGGTGAACATCGCTTCCGACGTTGCCGCGGACCTCGCGGGCGGCGGCAACATCAAGGCTCTCAGCGCCCAGGTCCCCTATGACCAGGGGCTGGCCGAGGCGGATATGGCGATCAAGGTGCTGCTGGGTGGGTCGGTGCCGAACTGGCTCGCCTTCCCCGCCGTGCCGGTGCTGCAGAACAATGTGCTCGAAGCGTGGGAGCAGATCTACCACCAGGATCCGCCGCAGCAGCTCGTCGAAATCTGCGAGGCGACCAAGGCCTGCGGCTGACGGTCGTCGGCACGACAGACCCAACGACACGTAACGCAGACAGACAAAACGTAACGCAGACAGACAAAGGAGAACGACGTGGAAATCATCGCCGATCACAATGGAAAGCCCGCCCACCACGGCCGCGCGCTCGTCAATGGCGTGCGACTGCACTACACCGTCGCCGGTTCTGGTGAGCCTCTGTTCCTGTTGCACGGGGTGCCCAAGACCTCTTACCACTGGCGCCGTGTCATCCCGCTGCTGACCCCCTACTTCACCGTGATCGCTCCCGATCTGCGCGGACTCGGCGACTCTGAGCACCCGCAGGACGGGTTCGACATGAAGAACATGGCGGAGGACATCGCACAGCTCGCGACGCACCTCGGTCACGAGCGCTTCTACCTCGCCGGCGAGGACTGGGGCGCGTCGACCGCCTACCAGGTCGCGGCCCAGTACCCCGAGCGCGTCAAGAAGCTCATCTACCAGGAGATGATCCTGCCCGGCTTCGGTCTCGAGGACTACTCGTTCCTCACCCGGGAGAACGTCAGCACGTATGTGTGGCTCTGGCACATCAACTTCTACAGCGTGCCGGACTTCCCGGAACTGCTGATCACCGGCAAGGAGAGGGAGTACTTCAACTACTTCATCAAGCACGAGACCCACAACCCGCAGGCCATCACGCCCGATGCCCTCGACGAGTATGTGCGCTGCTACTCCTCGCCCGGCGGGCTTCGCTCTATGTTCGCGATCTACCGGGCCACGCTCGACGACGCCGATCAGAACCGCGAGGCGGCGAAGACGAAGCTCACCATGCCCGTTCTGGCGGTCGGAAGCGAATACTTCATCGGCGCCGACAACGAGCGCCAGATGCGTGAGGTCGCAGAGGACGTCAGCGCGGTCATCCTTCCCTGGGGGCACCAGCTCGCCGAGGAGGATCCCGAAGCGCTCGCCACCGCGTACCTGGACTTCCTCGGTCGTAGCCCCGAGGAGCGCGGCGCATGAAGCTCGGATACTCGGCGATCACGTGGGGCGGCGTCGTCGGCGCCCCGGCCGGCGTGACAAGCATCAAGGATCTCTTCTACCGTGCGAACGGCGACCTGCTAGAGGCGATTCGGGACATCCGCGCGGCCGGATACGAGGGCACGGAGGTGTTCGACGGCAACCTCCTCGACTTCGCCGACGATCCCGGCGTGCTTCTCGGAGCGCTCGAGACTGCGGGCATCGAACTGGTCAGCGTCTACACCGGTGCGAACTTCATCTACCCGGACATCCTCGAGGAGGAGTTCGCGAAGATCGACCATGCCGCGCGACTCGCTCGCGACTTCGGAGCACAGCGCCTCGTCGTCGGCGGCGGCGCGCAGCGCACGGGGGGACGCGCGCCGGGTGACATGGAGTCGCTGGCGAGGGGGCTCGACCGGGTCGCATCGATCGCCGACGGCTACGGGCTCCAGAGCAGCTACCACCCCCATCTCGGCACTCTCGTCGAGGCGCCCGACGCGCTCGAAGAGCTGATGGACCTCTCCGCCATCGCGTTCTGTCCCGACACGGCACACCTCGCTGCCGGCGGTGGTGACCCGGTCGCCCTCATCGAGCGCTACGCCGATCGACTGGCCCACGTACATCTGAAGGACTGGGACTACGGCGCACAGCGGTTCCTCCCCCTGGGCGAGGGCGACCTCGACATGCCCAGGATCGTCGCCGCGATCCGTGCGGCGGGCTACGACAGCTGGCTGCTCGTCGAGCTCGATTACTACGACGGCCTGCCCCGCGCCGCGGCCGAGATCAGCAAGCGTTACCTCGCCGAGATCCTCGGCTGAACCACCAGAATTCCCCCTCCCACATCAGGAAGCAGATCACCGTGAAGAGCACAGCACGCAGCCTCCTCACCGCCGTCGGCGGCATCGCGCTCGCATCCCTCGTCCTCGCCGGATGCACGACCGACTCCGGTTCCGATTCCGGCGCCGCGGAGACGGTCGTCGTCGACCCCGGCACGATCGAGCCGGCCGGAATCGTCGGCCTCGGCAAGAACGGCGAGACGCCGGTCACCGTCGAGGAGCTCGAACTGACCGACGAAGAGAAGGCGGAGGTCGTCGCGGGCGACTTCACCGTCGGCATCTCGATGAACACGATGGACATCGACTGGTCCCGCCTCACGCTCGAGGGCATCGAGGACACACTCGACGAACTCGGAGTAGAGATCATCGGTGTCACCGATGCGAAATTCGACGTGCAGCAGCAGATCAGCGACCTCGAGAACCTGATCACTCAGCGCCCCGACGCGATCATCAGCATCCCCACCGACGACGTCGCGACCGCGGAGACCTACAAGAAGGTATCCGCGGCCGGGATCAAGCTGATCTTCATCCACATGCCCGCATCGGGCCTCGTGTACCCGACCGACTATCAGGCCGTCATCGCCCCCGACAACCAGGGCAACGGCGAGATCGCCGCGGCGGCTCTGTCCGAATACATCCCGGAGGACGGGGTCGCGGGCATCGTCGACTTCGCCGTGGACTTCTACACGACCAACCAGCGCACGCTCCGCGTGAAGGAGTGGTTCGCGCAGAACCGCCCCGATGTGACGGTCAAGGATGTGGGGTTCACGGACACGAACGGCGTCGGTTCGGTGGCCGCCAACTTCATGACGGCCAATCCCGACGTCGACGGGCTGTTCGTGATCTGGGACTCGCCGGCCATGCAGGCCGTGGCCTCACTGCGCAACGCCGGCGTGACCGTGCCGATCACGACCGTCGACCTCGGCACCGAGGTCGCCGTCGATATGGCAAGTGACGGCTATATCAAGGCCGTGGGTGCTCAGGAGCCCTACAGGCAGGGCGTCGCGGAGGCTCTCGCCGCCGCGCGCGCCATGATCGGCGCCGAGACACCGGCCTGGGTGGCGCTGCCTTCGGTCGCCGTGACACCGGCGAACCTCCTCGAAAGCTACGAGGAGATCTTCCACACGCCGGCTCCGTCCGAAGTCGTCGACGCCTGCGACGCATCGCAGATCTGCGGCTGAGCGCGCGACGACACAGCCACGATCGAGACGAGGGCATCATGAACGATCACGACGACGCGTTGCTCGTCGCCGCCGGAGTGAGCAAGGCGTTCAACGGCGTGTATGCGCTGAAGGACGTGGACTTCGATCTCCGGGCGGGTGAGGTGCACGCGCTTCTCGGGCCCAATGGCGCCGGGAAGTCGACGCTGATCAAGATCCTCGACGGTGTGCAGCCGCACGACACGGGAACCGTGCGGATACTAGGGCGCCCGAGGCGGGCATCCGATATCGCTACGGTCTTCCAGGAGCTCAGTCTGGTGCCCTCGCTCTCGGTGGCGAAGAACGTCTTCCTCGGCGACGAGATCCGCAATCCTCTGGGACTGCTCAGAGTCAAGGAGATGAACCGCCGCGCGGCGGACCTCCTCGACGGACTGGGGCTGCACATCCGGCCGGACGAGCTCGTCGAGAATCTCTCGGTCGCCTCGCGCCAGCTCGTCGAGATCGCGAAGGCGATCCATCGCGAAGCCCGCGTGCTCGTTCTGGACGAGCCGACCTCGACGCTGACCAAGGCCGACCAGCTGCTGCTGTTCGACAGCGTTCGAGACATCCAGAAGTCGGGCGTCGGCATCATCTATGTCACCCATCGCTTGACCGAGGTGTTCGAGCTCGCAGACCGGGTGACGGTCATCCGGGACGGGCGCAAGGTGCTCACCTCCTCTGTGGCCGACATGGAGATGGCGTCTCTTGTCGAAGCCATCACCGGCGTGGAGGAGTCTGAGGTCGCCGCGCCGTCGCGCGAACGCTTCGACGCTCTCCTCGACGGAGGCGTGACGGCTGACCGAACCGGCCCGAAGCTGGAGGTGCGCGGACTGTCGGGCGACCGATTCTCCGGGATCGACCTCTCAGCGTACGCGGGGAGGATCGTCGGAATCGCGGGCCTGATCGGCTCAGGCCGCACCGAGCTTCTGGAGACGATCGCCGGTGTGCGGCGCGCGACGTCGGGCACGATCCGCATCGGCAACCGGGACGTGCGCTTCGCCCACCCGTGGCAGGCGCTCAGCGCGGGTGTCGCACTGGTTCCGGAAGATCGGCACCGATCCGGCGTCATCCTCCAGCACTCCATCCAGCGCAACCTGAGCCTCGCGCACTACCGAGCCGTGTCGAAGGCGGGAATGCTGAACAACCGGTCGGCCGCCGCCCTCGCGCGCGGTCTCGTCGAGACCCTCCAGGTCAAGGCCGCATCGATCGCCGCGCCGGTCCAGTCGCTGTCGGGTGGCAACCAGCAGAAGGTCGTCTTCGCGAAGTGGTTGCAGCCATCGATGCAGGTACTCCTGCTGGACGAGCCGACACAGGGCGTTGACGTCCGTGCCCGGCAGGAGATCTACCGGGTCATCCGGCGCTTCGCCGAAGAGGGGGCAGCCATCGTCGTCGTCTCGTCCGACTTCGTCGAGCTCAACGAGCTGTGCGACGAGCTCTGCTTCATGACCGGCTCCGCCATGAGCGAGCCGGAGCAGGTCACCCCCACTGTCACCGATCAATACATCTACTCGAAACTGAACGAAAGGGTTCTGGAGAGCCATGAGCGCGTCCACCAGTAGCATCGCTCGGCCGCGCTGGGCCGGCCACACCGTCGCGGATTTCGTGCGCGAGTACTTCGTCTACATCGCGCTCGTCGCACTGATCGTCTTCTTCTCGATCGCCTCGCCATACTTTCTCACCCCGGACAACTTCGCCAATATCGGCAGGCAGACCGCGACGGTCTCAATCATCGCCGTGGGAATGGCCTTCGTCATCATCAACGGCCAGATCGACCTCTCGGTCGGCAGCGTGTTCGCAGTGTGCGGCATGGCCGCCGCGCTCGCGATGCAGTACGTCTGGAACTTCTGGCTGCTGGGTGCGTTGGCCGCGATCGCCGTGGGGGTGTTGTTCGGGTTCGCCAACGGCTTCATCACTGCCAAGCTGGGGGTTCCGAGCTTCCTCGTCACGCTCGGAATCCTCGGCGTGGCTCGAGGCATCGCGTTGCTGATCACCGATACCCGTCCGGTCCTCATCTCCAACCCCACCTACTTCGAGATCTTCGGTGAGAGCCGCATCCTCGGCGTCCCGATCGCCGTCGTCTGGACGATTGTGATCGTGGGGCTCGGCGCGCTGCTGCTGCACAAGACCGTCTTCGGACTGCGCACCTTCGCCACGGGCGGCAACCCGCAGGCGGCGCGCTTCACCGGAGTGAAGACGAAGCGCACCATCATCTTCGCCTTCATGCTCACCGGTGCTCTCGCCGGTTTCGCGTCCCTGCTGTTCACCGGCATCGCCCACGCTGCGCGTCCCGATGTCGGCGCGGGGCTCGAACTCGATGTGATCGCTGCCGTGATCCTGGGGGGAGTGAGTCTCTTCGGCGGACGCGGCACCATCGTGGGCGTGCTGGCAGGATCGCTCATCATCGGAATCATGAACAACGGTCTGGTGCTGATGGGTGTGAGCTCCTCGGTGCAGCAGATCATCAAGGGCATCATCATCATCGCCGCCGTATCCCTCAGCAAGAAGTAGACGTAGTCAAAGGACCCTGATCACCATGACCGAAAACCCTTCGTTCTTCACCGTCGCCCAGAACGACCGCGGCGCCTGGACGTTCGTAGATCCCGAAGGCGAGCCCTTCGTTTCCCTGGCTCTCAACCACCTCGACGACAGCGACCTGCGCTACCCCCACAACGTCGAGATCTTCGACAGCAAGTACGGCACGCGCAGAGAGTGGACCAAGGGGGTCGCCCGCGACCTCGTCGAGCTGAACTTCAACACGGTCGGCTGGACCAGCCAGTACATCAGTGGCGGATGGGGCGAAGCTCTCGACTGGTTCGGAGACCCGGTGGACCTTGGGCACTCGTCCCCGTGGCCTGACGAGCACCTGCTCGATGTCGGCCTGCCCTATGTCGTCCAGCTCCGCGTGCAGGAGATCGAGGATTGGAACGGACACCCGGCCTTCCGCGACGTGTATGGCGAGGACTTCGCGAAGTACGCTGACTGGATCGCGCGCCGGATGGTGTCCGACCACGCCTCGAGCCGCAACCTCATCGGCTACTTCCTGGTCGACATCCCGTCCTGGCTGCCGCACGCCTCCGGCAGGTTCTGGCCTGGGTTCGAAGGGCTGAGCGCCGAGGAACACGACGCGAAGCTGTTCGACGTCGCCACACAGTACTACCGCGTGGTGACCGAGGCGATCCGCCGGTACGACCCGAACCACCTCATCCTGGGGGATCGGTACAACGGCAACAAAGGCATCCCCGAGGCCGCGCTGCGCGCGATGGTCCCGTTCGTCGACGTGCTCTCGGTGCAGTACTTCACCGGCAAGACCGAGGCGGAGTACACGCAGATGATCGCTGATCTGCGCGGATGGCACGAGCTGACCGGCAAACCCGTCGTCATCGCAGACATCGGCAACTGGGTGCCCACCGAGCTGAACCCCCACCGCACCAGCGATATGGAGACTCAGGCGGAGCGCGGCGAGGACTATGCCCAGGGGCTCGCTCGCGTGATGGCCGAACCGTGGATCATCGGCTGGCACTGGTGCGGATACATCGAGAACCTCGGTCGGGGGTGGGGTATCAAGAGCCCGCAGGACGAGTTCTACACCGACATGACAGACCGGATCGCCGAGGCGAACGCGGCGGCCGAGCGCGCCATCGCCGCCCGCTGACCCACCACACAACGCCTACGTACAGAGGAGCACGAGAGCATGCGAGAGATAGCAGTCGGACTGATCGGCGGAGGGTTCATGGGCAAAGCCCACTCCCTCGCGTATTCGGGCGTGCCGATGTTCTTCTGGCCGACGGAGGTGCTGCCGGTCAAGCAGACGATCGCCGAGGCGACCCCCGAGCTCGCCGAGGACGCCGCGACGCGCTTCGGCTTCGCGGGATGGACATCGGACTGGCGCTCGATCGTGGAGGACCCGAGCATCGACGTCGTGGACATCGCCACGCCGAACAATCTGCACCCGGAGATGGCGATCGCAGCCCTTGCGGCGGGCAAGCACGTGATCTGCGAGAAGCCGATGGCCAACACCCTCGAAGGGGCGGCCGCGATGTACGCCGCGGCCCGCGAGTCCGATGCGGTTAGCATGGTGGCCTTCAACTACCGTCGCACGCCCGCCGTCGCCCTCGCCAAGAGGTACATCGAGGAGGGCGCGATCGGGACGGTGCTCAACCTCCGCGGAACGTACCTGCAGGACTGGTCCGCCGACCCGGCCTCGCCGCTCTCGTGGCGTTTCCGCAAGTCGGTCGCCGGTTCGGGCGCAGTCGGCGACATCCTCAGCCACGTGATCGACCTGGCCCACTACCTCGTCGGCAGCATCAGCGATGTCACGTCCCTCACCAATACGTACATCCCGGAGCGGCCGGTGCAGACAGCCGGGTCCGATTCGCTGGGCAATACGCGGGCCGAGGGCGCCGAGACGGCCGCGGTGGACGTCGACGACGAGGTGCTGACCCTGGTGAAATTCGCCGGCGGCGCCGTGGGATCCCTGGAAGCCACCAGGAACGCCTGGGGGCGCAACAACTTCATCACCCTTGAGATCCACGGCACCGAAGGCTCGATCTACTTCAACTACGAGAACCGTGACGAGCTGCAGGTGTGCTTCCGATCCGACGAGGGCGACCGGCGCGGCTTCCGCACCGTCTACACCGGCCCGAATCACCCGAACGGCGAGGCTCTGTGGCCCATTCCCGCGTTGGGGATCGGCTACGGAGAGACCAAGATCATCGAGGCGCACGACTTCTTCGCGGCGATCGCATCGGGCAGCGAAGTCCGGCCCGACTTCGGCGACGGCTACCAGGTGGCTCTCGTCGAAGACGCCATCATACGTTCCGCCGAGTCCGGGAAGTGGACCTCGGTGCCGCAGCTGGACCGCGCGAGCGGCACTGTGAGTTCGTGATGGCCGGGTTACGTCGGGCGGGGGTGATCGGCGGGGGCTTCATGGCCGAAGTGCATGCCCGCGCAATCCGTGCCGCAGGGCACGAAGTGCACGGCATCGCAAGCTCCTCGCCGGAGAGTGGACGTCTCGCCGCCCGGCGCCTAGGCGTACCCATCGCCTTCGACTCCGCGGAGGCGCTCATCGCCGCGGACGAGATCGACGTGGTGCATGTGTGCACGCCGAACGCACTTCACTTCGAGCAGGCGTCAGCGGCGATCCAGCACGGCAAGTCGGTGGTCTGCGAGAAGCCGCTCGCGATATCGGAGATCGACGCGGAGCACCTCCGGCGGGCGGCCGACGACGCCGGTGCCGTAACCGCGGTGCCGTTCGTCTACCGCTACTACCCCGTGGTGCGGGAGATCCGTGAGCGCATCCGTGGCGGTGAGGCGGGCGAGTTGCTCCTCCTGCACGGCTCCTACCTGCAGGACTGGCTCGCCAACCGGGCGGACACGAACTGGCGTGTGTCGTCGGATGGTGGTGGACCCTCGCGAGCGTTCGCGGACGTGGGCGTGCACTGGTGCGATCTGATGGAGTTCATCACCGGGCACCGGATCGTCAGGCTGAGCGCGCGCCTCGTGACCGCCCATCCGCACCGGGGCGCCCCGGGGGACCGAGTGCTGAACGAGGACATGTCGCTCCTGACCTTCGAGACCGATGGCGGCGCAGCGGGTTCCTTGACGGTGAGCCAGATATCACAGGGTCGCAAGAACCGGCTGTGGTTCTCGTTCGACGGCACGGAGGGCTCGTTCGAGTTCAATCAGGAGACCCCCGACTCATTCTGGATCGGAGGAATCGACTCCAGCAGCACGGTCACCGCCGGCACCGGGGGGATGCGCAGCGCGGACGCACGGCGCCTCTCGATGCTGCCCGCCGGACATCCCCAGGGCTATCAGGACGCGTTCAAGGCCTTCATGTCTGATGCCTACTCCGCCATGATGGGGGAAGAGGCGTTCGGGCTGCCGGACTTCTCAGACGGGTTCCGCGCTGCGCAACTCACGGCCGCGGTCATCCGCTCGTCGGAATCCCAAGAGTGGGTCGTTGTGCCCGAGTTCGAGAGCGCATCCGCCAATGAAAGGTCGGTACGTTGACTCACCCCGTCACCCTCTTCACCGGTCAGTGGGCGGATTTGCCGTTCGAGACGGTCGCGCGCCTCGCGGCGGAGTGGGGATACGACGGACTCGAGATCGCGGCGTCTGGCGACCATCTCGACCTCGAGCGCGCGGACTCCGACGACGCCTACGTGCGCGGGAGACGGGACCTGCTCGACGCCCACGGACTCCAGGTGTTCGCGATCTCCAATCATCTGACCGGTCAGGCCGTGTGCGATGCCCCGATCGATTTCCGCCACCGCGCGATCGTGCGGCCCTCGACGTGGGGCGACGGCGACCCCGAGGGCGTGCGCACTCGGGCGGCCGAAGACATGAAACGCGCCGCTCGGGTCGCGCGAAAGCTCGGCGCGAACACGGTCGTCGGGTTCACAGGGTCGAAGATCTGGCCTTACGTCGCGCAGTTCCCGCCGGTGCCGGCATCCGTGATCGACGACGGATACGACGACTTCGCCCGGCGCTGGAACCCGATCCTCGATGTGTTCGACGACGAAGGGGTCCGGTTCGCACACGAGGTGCACCCGTCCGAGATCGCCTACGACTACTGGACGTCTGTTCGCACCCTCGATGCGATCGGCCGCCGTCCCGCCTTCGGGTTCAACTGGGATCCGTCGCACATGATGTGGCAACATATCGATCCGGTGGCCTTCATCAGCGAGTTCGCAGACCGCATTTACCATGTCGACTGCAAGGACACGCGTGTACGTGAACCGAACGGCCGGAGTGGGGTGCTCGGTTCCCACCTGCCGTGGGGTGATCCTCGACGCCCCTGGGACTTCGTGTCGACGGGTCGTGGCGATGTGCCGTGGGACGACGCGTTCCGGGCGCTGAGGTCGATCGGCTACACCGGCCCGATCTCGGTGGAGTGGGAGGACGCGGGCATGGACCGATTGATAGGTGCCAAAGAGGCGCTGGCTTTCGTGCGCTCGCTCATGTGGGAGTTGCCGTCGGACGGCTTCGACGCCGCGTTCAGCAACCAATAGCGCGCGTCGGCGAGCCGCCGCCGCTCACGCCGACTGGGTGTGGTGCGCAGCATGCGTGGATCGGCCGAGCGCCCAGGCCACCTATGCCGCCGTCGACTGCGCTGCCGGGCGGTGCTCGTCGGGCGCGCTCGCCGCGATCCTGCACACGACGGCGAGAGGAGGGCCCAGACGCTCCGGGCCGGGCCGCGGCCCCTCACCCCACATGTGGTCGTCACGTTCCGGGATCGTCGCGGCGATCCCGTGCTCGCGCAGCCAGGCCCGGTTCATCTTCGACGGGTAGCCCTTGTCGGCAAGCAGCCGGTCGGGACGAGTGCGGGGCCTGCCCTTCCCGCCGCAGGGAACCCGGATGTCCTCGAGCACCGCGGTCATCATCGTGGTGTCGTTGATGTTCCCGCCGGTGATCATCATGCCCAGCGGTCTGCCGCGCCCGTCGCAGACCAGGTGCAGCTTGGTCGTGAGTCCACCGCGGGAGCGCGATCCCGTGATCAGGCGGCTCGGCCCGCGGACTCTTGTGATTCGACAGGGCCCCCTGTGTCCCGAGCGAGGGTGGCACCATGCTGATGCACACGCGCGATCGTGGAGTCGATCGAGACGACCCAGTCGATCTTCCCGGCCGCGTCGGCGTGCTTCTGCACCTCGGAAAGCAGCTTTCCCAGGTGCCGTCCTCAGCCCACCGGTACGACCCCCAGCCGTCGGCGGCGAACCGCGGCGTTAGGCGGTCGCGCTGATGCGTGCGATCTATCCGTGCCCGACGCGCTGTGCATCCGCAGCGGATCGCGCCCGTATTGAGCTGGTGTCTCGACCGGCCGACGCTCCGCGACGTCGCGCTGGCCACCTGGGCGCGGGGCTGTTGGGTTGCCGCTGCCCCGCCGCGATGTCGTGAGCAGGGCGACGACACCGATCAGCGCCCCGTTCGCCGCGTACGCGGCCACGGTCATCCGGCCCACGCGCACCCCCGCGTAGCGGGCGGAGCTCGGGTTGCCTCCGATCGCATCCAACGGTAGTCCCGTGACGGTGGTGATCAGGAAGATGCTGCGGCGAGTGCGACGGCGACGCCGCCCCACCGCGCTCTGGGTGTCGAGCACGACCGTCGCGGTCACGACCGAGACGAGGGGCGAACTGCCCGCCGATCGACAGGTCGACGTTCCCGCTGATTAGCAGCACCATCGCCCCGACCGCGGCGATCGCGAGGGACGACACGTTGAGCGCCGTGGTGAGGACGTTGTCGATCGTGAAGGAGTTCTCGAACGTGCTCGTGCCGTTCCGCGGCCCGAGCACGATCCGCGCATGCGAGCTTTCCATGCGTGGCGTGGGGCGGTTCGTCGATTCCGGCGTCCGCCGCCAGCGCCTGCAGCTCGTCGAGCGGGGTCTCGGGCGTCACCTCGCGCCCCGCCGCCGCCGAGAGCGAGGGATACATCGAGACTCGGTCCCACTCGCCGCCCAGATCTAACTCCGTGCCGTCGGCCCAGATCACGACGTGCCCGCCTGCGCGAACTTATAAGGCGGGCGGTCCCTACAAGGCCTCGATCGCCTTCCCTTGGCAGCTGATGGGCTACGCGATCGGGCAGTTCAGCGCGGACGGGCTCGAGGGCAAGGAGGTCCCCCCCCCGTCATGATCGGTGCCCCGACCCTTGTGGACAGCGCAGAGGATGTCGACGCGTTCCTCTCGGCGAACGAGAACCCCGCAGCGGTCTTCGCGGACCGGCCCGCGTTCGAGGCGTACTTCCCGGTGCTCGGCCAGGTCGGCTATGCTACGCGCGATCTGGTGTGGGGCACGCAGTATGTCCCGGAGTAAGACACAGCCTGCGCCAGCGGCAGCACAGGGGGTGAAGGCGGCGCGGGAGCGCCGTCTTCACCCCCAGCGAACCCAGCCGGCGAAGCGGGCTGGCCATCGTCTGTGCGTGCGCGGGTTCGAACTCGCCACGGGGTACTCGGAGCTGGTGGATCCCGTGATCCAGCGCGAGCGCTTCACCGAGCAGGCGCTGCTGGCGGATGGCCGTCACCGGACTCGGCATCCGCGAGACGATCCTCTTTCCCCTCGTCAAGTAGGGGCGCTGGGCCGGACGGCGCTTCAGCGGCGGTCGAAGACCCAAGCCGGCAGGTGGCCGGCGCCCACCATCGTCATCACGATGCGCGCCAGCCCGTGCTCCGGCTCGATCTTCATCGCCTCCTCGGCATACCATGCCGCATGCGTCGACAGACCCACCGCCCAGCTCAGCCACGCGGCCGACGCGAGCGGCCCGGGGCGGTGGGGGCGCGGGGCGATCGCGGCCAGCATCCGCGCCAGCTGCAGACCCGCGTGTAGACGCTCCGGCGAGGGTGCCGGACCGTCGCCCCACATCATCTCGGCGACGTCTTCGGGGTATTCCTCGCCGCTCTCCCAGCGCAGCTGCGCCTGCGCGGCGCGGTCGGCCGTGTCGATGTCGGCGCCGATCAGCACGAGCGCGATATCGCGCAGCGCGGGGCGCGACAGGCACCAGATCAGCGCCGCCGCCTCGAACGGCTCCAGTTCTTGGGGGCACGACGCTGCGCCATGCCCCCCGCCCCGCCGCAGCACGTCCTCGAACAGCATCGGCACATCATCGAGCACCGCGGCTGCCGCGAGGGCCCGCGGATCCAGGCGCGCGGCATCGTCGGTCCCGTCCTCGGCCGCGTCGTCTTCGGCCGGCTCGCCGCCGGCCGGCCGGTCAGGGAGAGCTGCCTCGGCGCCATCGCCCCGCTCCGTCCGCCCGCCCCAGAGCAGTCGGGTCACCCGATCCAGCGCTCGCAGCGCGATCCCGACCCTCTCGCGTTCGGCCAGGTCGCGCGGCGGTAGGCAGGCGCCGGTGTGGTGATCGCCCCGCGGCGCGGGCAGAGGGATGTCGCCCTCCCGGCCCGCCAGCAGGGCGAGGTCCCGTCCTGCACGCGGTGTCGTGGGGTCCAGGTACGAGCCCCACGCGTCGCCGGCGACGCACAGGGCGTCCACGAGGCGCAGGCCGCAGGCGTCGGCCCGCACGTCGAGAGCGTCGACGATCTGCCTGCCGGCGACGGCATCCGATGCGCGGTCGCGGTAGGCGGCGTCCGTGTAGACCACGACGGCGATGCCGTCGACACGGTCCACGCGGCACGCCATGCCGATCGCCGTGGCGGCGGCGCGCTCGGCCTCCGGGCCGGCGAAGGCGGCGATGTCGAAGCGCATGACGCCGGCCGTGCGGGTGCCGCGGAACAGCACGAGCGCGACGCTGTCGGTCGGCCGGTAGCCGGCGAGGGAGGGGACGAGGGCGAGGAAGTCCGCGGCATCCGCGGCGGTGATGACCGTCTGCATGCACTCAAGGCTGAGCCGCGGCCGGATGCGGCCGGACGGGAAAGGTCCGATCCGGGGGCGTGGCTCGAGAAAGAGCACCTGGGGAGGGCGGGTCACAGCGAGCACGGGTATCCTGGGAACGTGGACGAGAACTGGATGGCGGTGGCCTGGGCGCTGCTGCCGACGATCGCGGTGTCGGTCGTGTTCTTCTTCGTCCTGCGCAGCATCCTGCGCATGGATCGCACCGAGCGTCGCGTCTACGCCCAGATCGAGGCGGAGCAGCGCCGAAAGCGCGGGCTTCCCCCCGCGCCGGACCAGGTCCCCGCGCCGCACTGACGCCGCCGCTACGCTGAACATGAATCAGCGGAGGGAAGTGCGTGCTCGTCCTCGACATCGACATCACATGGCCGGTGCTCGCGCTCTTGGTCTTCGACCTCGCGATCCGCGTCTGGGCGATCATCGTCATCCCACGAAACCGGCGCCCGACGTCGGCCACGGCGTGGCTGCTCGCCATCTACTTCATCCCGATCATCGGGCTGCTGCTGTTCTTCCTGATCGGCAACCCCAAGCTCCCGCGGCATCGCCGCCGCGAGCAGGATCGCATCAACGAATTCATCCAGGAACGCACCGAGGACCTGGACTTCGGCACGCTGCGGCCGAACGCCCCCGTGTGGTTCACGAACCTGGTGCGCATGAACAGCAACCTCGGGGCGATGCCGATCGCCGGTGACAACGCCGCCCACCTCATCGCGAACTACGAGGAGAGCCTCGACACGATGGCCGAAGCCATCCGCGGGGCCCGGGAGTACGTGCATGTCGAGTTCTACATCCTGCAGACGGATGCCGCGACCGACAACTTCTTCCGCGCGATGGAGGAGGCCTGCGCGCGAGGCGTGACGGTGCGGGTACTGCTGGATCACTGGGCCAATCGCGGAAAGCCCTTCTACAAGAAGACGTTGCGGCGCCTGGATGCGATGGGCGCCGCGTGGAAGCTGATGCTGCCCGTGCAGCCGCTCAAGGGCAAGTGGCAGCGCCCCGATCTGCGCAACCACCGCAAGCTGCTCGTCGTGGACGGCACGGTCGCGTTCATGGGTTCGCAGAACCTCACCGACTCGACCTACAACCTCAAGAAGAACATCCGCCGCGGGCTGCACTGGGTCGACCTGATGGTGCGCCTCGACGGGCCGATCGTGCCGAGCGTGAACGCCGTGTTCCTCACCGACTGGTACGCCGAGACGGGCGAGGCGCTGACCGCCGAGTTCGACCTGGAGGATTTGCGCGCCGGTCCCGGCGATCTCGACGCGCAGATCGTTCCCTCGGGTCCGGGATTCGACGCCGAGAACAACCTCAAGCTCTTCCTGGGGCTGATGCACGCTGCCGAACGCAAGATCGTGATCGTCAGTCCCTACTTCGTGCCCGACGAGTCGCTGCTCCTGGCCGTCACGAGCGCCTGCCACCGGGGGCTCGACGTCGAGCTGTTCGTCTCGGAGGAGGGCGATCAGGCGATGGTGTATCACGCCCAGCGCAGCTACTACGAGGCGCTGCTCAAGGCGGGCGTGACGATCTGGATGTACCGCCGGCCGTTCATCCTGCACTCGAAGTGCCTGACGATCGACGACGAGGTCGCGGTCATCGGGTCGAGCAACATGGACATGCGCTCCTTCGGTCTGAACATGGAGATCTCGCTGCTCGTGCGCGGGAGCGAATTCGTCTCCGAGATGCGCGAGGTCGAGGACCGGTACCGGTCGCTGTCGCGTCGCCTGACCCTCGAGGAGTGGAGTCAGCAGCCGTTGCGCTCCACGGTGCTCGACAACCTCGCGCGGCTCACCTCGGCCCTGCAGTAGGCGGCACTCCGCCCGGATCGTTATCGGGACGTCATCTTCGGGCCGGCCGTTCGGGGTGAGGATGGGATGAGTGGATGCTCAGGGCCCGACATCCGGCATCCACGAGGGAATGCGAACCACCCCCAACCGGGTGAAGACCCCCGTGCGGCGCCGGTCAACGGCGATCGGCGCCGCGCGCGGGATGCCGGCGACAAGGGCTGCGGGGTCCGCACGGGAGGAACCGATGGACAGACGGCGGGCGGCGGCAACCGCAGGCGGTCTGATGCTCATCGCCGCGCTCGCGGGGTGCGCATCCGCCCCGGGCGGCGAACCGACCGAGTCGCGCTCAGCGCCCAGTGAGACGGCCGAGATCGAGGCCGACGCGGCCTGGCTCGACGAGGGCCGCATGATCGGCCTGGTCACGTGGGGCAGCTCGACCTGCGTTCCCGGAGTCGAGCAGACGACCGTGCTCGATGACGGCACCCTCGTGGTGGAGCTCGCCGAGCCGCCGGCCGACGAACCGTGCACGGCCGACTACGCGCCGCGGATCACGCTGGTGGACGTGCCCGAGGGCGTGGATCCCGCGCTCGACCTCGCCATCGAGGTGACCGGGGGCGGCATCGACGGTGAGATCTCGCTCGACGGCGTGCCCGGGCTCGACCCGTCGGGGATGACGGAGTACCTCCCGAGCGCGGGGTGGGCCGATGAGGACGGCGTCTTCGTGCTGCTCACGTGGGGGTCGTCGACGTGCATCCCGGTGATCTCTTCGGTGGTGGCGACGGGGCCCGCCGAGGTGACGGTGACCTTCGAGACGCCGCCCGAGGACCAGATCTGCACGATGGACGTGGTCCCGCGTCCCGAGCTCGTGAGCGTCGAGGGACTCGAAGAGCGCGGAGGCGTCACCGCGGTGCTCGTCGGCGACGAGTTCGACGGCACCCGCATCCCCGTCTACGGCGCGAACTGACGCGGCGGCACGGCGGTCAGCACCACCCGCTCCGCTGCGCTCCCGCCTCGCGCCGCTGCCCTTGTCGCTAGCCTTGTCGCTTCCCGTCCTCCCTTCATCCGGCGCACTTTGCGGGTGCGTACGCCGCCGACCCGCAATTTGCGTCGGATGAACGACGCCGCTGCCGACCTGGCCGGGGCGGGCTGTGGATAATCCGCGGGGCTTTCGCCCGCGCGGGGAGAGACTGCGGGGGTGCAGCGCAGCGAGCTTCCCGGCCACCTGGGCCGCGCCTTCTCGGTCGCCGGCGCCCGTGAGGCCGGTGTCCCGCCGTCGCGGCTGCGGGCCCGCGACCTCGACAGGCCCTTCTTCGGTGTGCGGGCCGCCTCGGGGGAACGTGCGGGTCGGGTCGAGGAGCGGGTGTGTGAACGCGCTCGCCAGTACGCGGTCCGCATGCCGGCCGGGGTGTTCTTCACGCACCTGACGGCGGCTGTGTTGTGGGGCGTGCCGCTGCCGCACGCGATGATCACGGACGTGCTCGACGTCGGGGTGTTCTCGCCCGGCCGGGGGCCGCGCGGTCGCGGGGTGCGCGGTCACGAGGTGTCGCCGGCGCTCGCGTCAGCGACGACCCACGCGCAGTACAGCCTGCCGGTGGCGAGCCCCGCGACGACGTGGGCGATGCTCGGCGCGGAGCTCCCGCATCCGTACGACCTCGTCGCGGCCGGCGATCACCTGATCCGCGTGCCCCGCATGCCCGGCGGGTACCAGAGGCCGCAGCGGCCGGCGTACGCGAGAATCGAGCAGCTCGCCGCAGCGGTTGCGGCGGGCCGGCGCCCCGGCATCCGGGCTCTGCGCGCCGCGCTGCCGCGGCTGCGGACGGGAGCGGCATCGCGTCGCGAGACGTGGCTGCGTCTGAGCCTGGTGGATGCGGGGCTGCCCGAGCCCGTGCTCGACCACGATGTGCTCGACGAGCTCGGTCGATTCGTCGCCTGCGTCGACCTCGCGTATCCCGAGCTCAAGATCGCGATCGAGTACGACGGCGAGCATCACCGCACCGACGCCAGGCAGTGGGCCGCCGACATCGACCGCCTGGACCGGCTGGCCGAGGAGGGATGGCGCGTGGTGCGCGCCACCAACAGGCACATTTTCGCCATGCCGGGCGTCGTGGTGCAGCGGGTACGCACGGCGCGGGAGGTGCGGGCGCGCTCTGAGCGGCGTTTCATCCGACGCAGATTGCGGGTGCGGATGCATCCGACCCGCGAGGTGCGCCGGATGAAGGAACGAGGGCGGGCGGAGGCCCCGTCATCCGTCACAAGATGCGGGTGCGGATGCCGCTGACCCGCAAAGTGCGTCGGATGAAGCAGCGTTCCCCGGAGCGGGACGCGACGGTCAGTCGGCGACGACGAGCAGGTCGCCGACCTCGCATTCGAGCGCCCGGCAGATCGCCGACAGCGTCGAGTAGCGGATCGCGCGGGCCCGGTCGTTCTTGAGCACGGACAGGTTGACCATCGACACCCCGACGAGCTCGGACAGTCGTGTCAGCGTCATGCCGCGTTCGGCGAGCAGCTCGTCGAGACGGCAGTGGATGCCGGAGGGCCCGTCATCCGCCGCGCCCGGGCTCACACGAGCCCCTCTGTCTCGCGCTGCAGCCGTTCCCCGACGGTGAACACCGTCGATGCGAGCGCGGCGACGAAGGCGAGTGCGAGCAGAGTGCCGAGGTCGATGGTCATCACCACGCTGTCGAAGGTGCTGTCCGACACCGCCGCGAACGCTCCGTTCGCCGCCATGTTGCCGAAGAAGGGGTACGCGGCGGCGCCGACCAGGGCCGTGATCCCCGCCGTGGTCACGAGCGCCGTGTTCATGCGGGTGAACACGCTGTCGCGCAGAACGCCGCGGGCCAGCAGCAGCAGGCACGCCACCACGATGAGCACGGCCACGGCCATCAGCACCTGCTGAATGACGATCGCGCCGACGGACACCGCCGGCAGGTCCGGAACGGAAAGAACGGCGCTGTCGAGAGCGACGTCCACCTCGGCGCCGTTCACTCCGATCGGTGCCGCAGCGGGAGTGTCGACGAACTCGGCGAGGACGTCGACCGGCTCCTCGGAGAGCACCTCGACGATGCGTCCGATCGCGGCGACCACCGCCCACACGGCCAAGGCGGCTCCGGCCGCCATCATCGCGATCAGCGCGACGCGGTCGCCGGTCGAGAGCGTGCGCCGGTTCTGTTTCGTCGATGGCATCCACTGACCTCCATATCGATAGTCGTTGTTATCGAAAAACGATAGGCCGCCTCGATCGCGTCGTCAAGCTCGGGCGAACGTCACGCCCACGGCGAACACGGGCACACAGCATCCATCGGCTGGCTAACCTCGATGTAATGCGCCAGGAGTGGCGCCACGGCCAACGCCGAGGAGTCAAGAGATGTTCGAGAGATTCACCGACCGTGCCCGTCGTGTGGTGGTACTCGCCCAAGAAGAGGCGAAGATGCTCAACCACAACTACATCGGCACCGAGCACATCCTGCTCGGGCTGATCCACGAGGGCGAGGGGGTCGCAGCCAAGGCGCTCGAGTCCCTCGGCATCTCGCTCGATGCCGTGCGCGAGCAGGTGCAGGACATCATCGGCCAGGGTCAGCAGCAGCCCACCGGCCACATCCCCTTCACCCCGCGCGCCAAGAAGGTGCTCGAGCTGTCGCTGCGCGAGGCGCTGCAGCTGGGCCACAACTACATCGGCACCGAGCACATCCTGCTCGGACTCATCCGCGAGGGCGAGGGTGTCGCCGCCCAGGTGCTGGTCAAGCTCGGCGCCGACCTGAACAAGGTGCGCCAGCAGGTGATCCAACTGCTGAGCGGATACCAGGGCAAGGAGCCGGCCGCCGTGAGCGGTGCCGCCCACGAGGGCCAGCAGGCGCCGCAGGGCGGCTCGGCCGTGCTCGACCAGTTCGGCCGCAACCTCACGCAGGCCGCGCGCGACAACAAGCTCGACCCGGTGATCGGGCGCGAGAAGGAGATCGAGCGGGTCATGCAGATCCTCTCGCGCCGTTCGAAGAACAACCCGGTGCTGATCGGCGAGCCCGGCGTCGGCAAGACCGCCGTCGTCGAAGGTCTCGCGCTGTCGATCGTGAAGGGCGACGTGCCCGAGACGCTGAAGGAGAAGCAGGTCTACTCCCTCGACCTCGGCTCTCTCATCGCGGGGTCCCGCTATCGCGGCGACTTCGAGGAGCGCCTGAAGAAGGTCACGAAGGAGATCCGCACGCGCGGCGACATCATCGTGTTCATTGACGAGATCCACACCCTCGTGGGTGCGGGTGCCGCCGAGGGTGCGATCGACGCGGCATCCATCCTCAAGCCGCTGCTCGCCCGGGGCGAGTTGCAGACGATCGGCGCCACGACGCTGGACGAGTACCGCAAGCACTTCGAGAAGGATGCCGCGCTCGAGCGTCGCTTCCAGCCGATCCAGGTTGCGGAGCCGAGCCTGCCCCACGCGATCAACATCCTCAAGGGTCTGCGGGACCGGTACGAGGCGCACCACAAGGTGCAGATCACCGACGGCGCGATCGTCGCCGCCGCGAACCTCGCCGACCGCTACGTCGCCGACCGCTTCCTGCCCGACAAGGCGATCGACCTGATCGACGAGGCCGGTGCCCGTCTGCGCCTGTCGATCCTGTCGAGCCCGCCCGAGCTGCGCGAGTTCGACGAGAAGATCGCGAACGTGCGCGAGCAGAAGGAAGAGGCCTCGGAGGAGCAGGACTTCGAGAAGGCCGCCAACCTGCGCGACGAGGAGAAGTCCCTGCTCGCCGAGCGGCTGCGGCTCGAGAAGCAGTGGCGCGCCGGAAACGTCGCCACGCACGCCGTCGTCGACGAGGGCCTGATCGCCGAGGTGCTCGCACAGGCCACCGGCATCCCCGTCTTCAAGCTGACCGAGGAGGAGACCAGCCGCCTCGTCTTCATGGAGAAGGCGCTGCACGAGCGGGTCATCGGACAGGAAGAGGCGATCTCGGCCCTGGCGAAGACCATCCGGCGTCAGCGCGCCGGGCTGAAGGACCCCAAGCGTCCCTCGGGCTCGTTCATCTTCGCCGGCCCCACGGGCGTCGGAAAGACGGAGATGGCCAAGGCGCTCGCCGAGTTCCTCTTCGACGACGAGGCCGCGCTGATCTCGCTCGACATGTCGGAGTTCGGTGAGAAGCACACCGTCTCGCGTCTGTTCGGTGCCCCTCCGGGCTTCGTCGGCTTCGAAGAGGGTGGCCAGCTCACCGAGAAGGTGCGGCGCAAGCCGTTCTCCGTGGTGCTCTTCGACGAGATCGAGAAGGCACACCCGGACATCTTCAACTCGCTGCTGCAGATCCTGGAAGAAGGTCGCCTGACCGACGGTCAGGGTCGGCTCATCGACTTCAAGAACACGGTCATCATCATGACGACCAACCTCGGCTCGTCGGCCATCGCCGGCGGCCCGGTGGGGTTCCAGGTCGAGGGCGACTCGCAGACCAGCTACGACCGCATGAAGGGCAAGGTCGACGAAGAGCTCAAGCGGCACTTCAAGCCCGAGTTCCTCAACCGTCTCGACGACGTGATCGTGTTCCCGCAGCTGACGAAGGACGAGCTGGTGCAGATCGTGGATCTGTTCACCAAGCGCCTCGCCGACCGGCTGCTCGACCGCGACATGACGATCGAGCTGTCGCAGGCGGCCAAGGAGCGGCTGATCGAGATCGGCTTCGACCCGGCCCTCGGTGCCCGGCCCCTGCGCCGCGCGATGCAGCACGAGGTCGAGGACCGGCTGAGCGAGAAGATCCTGCACGGGGAGCTGAACCCCGGCGACCACGTGAAGGTGCACGCCGAGAACGGCGAGTTCCAGATCGAGACCGCCCCGCGCGGCGACAAGGTCGCCGTGGGTGTTGGGACCGCGGGCGAGATCGCCGCGACGCCCGACATCGCCGCGGCCGACTGACGCGGCGGCCTGCGCCGACGACGACGCGAAACAACGAAGAGCGGATGCTGCGGCATCCGCTCTTCGTCGTCCCGCCGTAGATGTCCCACCTTTTCATCCCTCCGGCGCCGGGAAGGCTGAAAAGGTGGGACATGCTCGGGGGAGAGGGCCGCGCAATAGGCTGGGCGGATGGCAGAGTTCACGGTGCGGGCGGCGCGGACGCCCGACATCCGCGGCATCCAGCAGATCCTCGAGCCGTTCGTGCAGAGGCGCATCCTGCTCGGGAAAGACCTCGTGGTGCTGTACGAGTCGGTGCAGCAGTTCGTCGTGGCCGAAGACGACACCGGACGCCTCGTCGGATGCGGCGCGCTGCACGTCATGTGGGAGGACCTCGGTGAGGTGCGCACCCTCATCGTCGCCGACGACTGGCTGCGCCGCGGGGTGGGCCACGCCATCGTCGACCGCCTCGAGCAGGACGCCCGCAAGCTCGGCCTGGCCCGCCTGTTCTGCCTGACTTTCGAGGTCGAGTTCTTCCGTCGCCGCGGCTTCGAGCCGATCGGCGAGCAGATCGTGCCGCCCGACGTGTACTCGCAGCTGCTGCGCAGCCCTGACGAGGGCGTCGCCGAGTTCCTGGACCTCGCGCACGTGAAGCCGAACACGCTGGGTAACACGCGGATGCTGAAACCTCTCGTCTGAGAGCGCGTGGCCTGCGGGGCGGGTGAAGACGCCCGACGTACCCTGGAGCCATGAGCTCGGAGCCCCGGCGCCGTCGTCGCCACTCGCCCGCGGTGTACCGCCGCCGCAGGCTCGCGCTCGTTCTCGCCGTCATCGCGGTCGCGCTGCTCGTATGGCTGCTGATCGCGCAGCCCTGGAGCGGTCAGGCTTCCTCCGGCTCGTCGCCGCAGCCATCGGCGACTCCGTCGCCGACCGTCACGGCCTCCGAGGCGCCCACGGGCGCGCAGGTCGAGGACGAGCCCACGGGCAATCCCGGCGACGCCGTTCCCGAGGTGTCGGACGAACCGACGGCGCAGGCCGAGGACGAGCTCCAGATCGCGGCATGTTCGGCGGCCGAAGTGTCGGTCGAGGCGGTCACCGACAAAGAGAGCTACGCCGCGGGGGAGCAGCCGCAGCTGAAGATCCGGCTGACGAACGACAGCGCGGCGCCGTGCACGATGAACGTCGGCACGACCCAGCAGTCCTTCACGGTCACGAGCGGCAGCGACACCTGGTGGCGCTCGACGGATTGTCAGGCCGAACCCAGCGACCTGACGGTCACGCTGGATGCCGGCCAGGAGGTCGAGAGCGCCGAGCCCGTCGTCTGGGACCGCACGCGATCGTCGGTCGGCACCTGCGACGGCGATCGCCCGCAGGCGCCCGGCGGTGGGGCCTCGTATCACGTGGACGTGTCGATCGGCGGGATCGAGTCGACGACGTCGCAGCAGATCTTCCTCTACTGATCTCGCCAGCCGGCGGGGTCGGATGCGGCCGCGGCTAGCCTGGGGGGATGGCTGCGGCATCCAGGAAGAAGAAGAGCACCAAGGGCACCGGCGGACTGACCTTCCGCTCCGAGGCGCTGGCGGAGGCTCTGGCGAAGCAGGACATGGCGGCCGTCGCCCTCGCGCTGCGCAACGGCAACACTGTCGTGCCGCTGATGAAGCCGGCGGCGAAGGACAACCCGCTCGACACCGGTGAGGTGTGGACCTTCCGTGACCCCGCGACCGGTGACGTGGCCCTGCTG
Organism: Microbacterium sp. LRZ72; assembly: GCF_033792225.1. Classification (NCBI taxonomy): domain Bacteria; kingdom Bacillati; phylum Actinomycetota; class Actinomycetes; order Micrococcales; family Microbacteriaceae; genus Microbacterium; species Microbacterium sp. LRZ72. The sequence goes on along the minus strand of NZ_JANGEX010000016.1, from coordinate 32,970 downwards.
CTGTTCAGCGACGCGACGAACAAGCCGGCGAACCTGCCCCCCGCCGTCGGCCTGCAGTCGCCCGGCTGGCTGCTGGCCTTCCTGCGCACCCACCGCGACACCATCACGACCGTCTTTCTGGACATCGCCGGTCCCCACCCGATGCAGGCCGCGCCCGACGACCTGATCGGTGCACTCGCGGACTGAGCGAGACCGCCCCGGAGACCTACCCCGCAGGGTCGCCGCGCAGACCCCTGACCCCGGCGGTACGCAGCGTCTGCAGCAGGTCGCCCGCGGAGGAATCGAGGAGCGCTCGGTAGCCCAGGCGCCCGGCCTCGGCGCGGCGTCGCGGGCCGTCGGGCACCGGGCGCACCTCGCCCGACAGGCTCAGCTCGCCGAATGCGGCCATGCGCGCCGGGAGGGCGCCGTCGGTCGCGGCGCTGGCGATGGCGAGCGCGATCGCCAGGTCGGCCGCGGGCTCGGCGAGTCGCACCCCGCCCACGGTCGAGACATAGACGTCGCGGTCGGCCAGCCGCAGCCCCGCGCGTCGCTCGAGCACGGCGAGGATCATCGCCACGCGAGAGGTCTCGACGCCGTTGACGACGCGGCGGGGGTTGGGTGTCGAGGAGGGGATGACGAGCGCCTGCACCTCGACCGGCAGGGCGCGGCGCCCCTCGATCGAGACCGTGATGCACGTGCCGCTGACCGGCTCGCCCGTGCCGATGAACAGCCTGCTCGGGTCGGGCACCTCGGCGATTCCGTCGCCGGTCATCTCGAAGCAGCCGACCTCGTCGGTGGGGCCGAACCGGTTCTTCAGCGAGCGGATGAACCGGAGCGCCGTCTGCCGGTCGCCCTCGAAGTGGCAGACCACGTCGACGATGTGCTCCAGCAGCCGAGGGCCGGCGATCGAGCCGTCTTTGGTGACGTGCCCGACGATGATCACGGGCAGGTCGCGTTCCTTCGCGATGCGGATGAGCGTCGCGGCGACCTCGCGCACCTGACTCGGATGCCCGGCGAGTCCGTCGCTCAACGACGATGACACGGTCTGCACCGAGTCGACGATCAGCAGTGCCGGCTCGACGGCATCGACCTGACCGATCAGCGTCGCGAGATCGGTCTCGTTCGCCAGGAACAGCTCATCGTGCAGGGCGCCGGTGCGCTCGGCCCGCAGCCGCACCTGCGATGTCGACTCCTCGGCGCTGACATAGAGCACGCGGCGGCCGGCCTGGGCCGACCTGGCCGCGACCTCGAGCAGCAGGGTCGATTTGCCGACACCGGGCTCCCCCGAGAGCAGGATGGAGGCACCCGGCACGATGCCGCCGCCCAGCACCCGGTCGAACTCGCCGACACCGCTCGCCCGGCGCGGGGAGTCGGTCGTCGTGAACTGCGTGATGGGGCGCGCGGTGCGATCGTTCGCGGGCGCGACGGCCGAGAATCCACGCAGCACGCCGGTGCGCGCACCGGCCTCGACGACGGTCCCCCACTGCTGGCATTCGCCGCATCGCCCCGCCCACTTGGCCGCCGTCCAGCCGCACTCGGTGCAGGTGTAGGCGGCGGGGGCGGCGCGTCGGGTGACCATACGTCGAGGGTAAGCGGCACCGGCGACACAGGGTCGCCGCCGCGCGTGGAGCACGGCGAGCGGGGTGTCGGCGAGCGCCCTCGCCGGTTAGCGTGGGGTGATGGCGCGAACCGACGAAGCCTCTCTGCTGATCCCCGCCTCGGCGGTGCGCGTGTATCGTGCCCTGGTCACCGCCGACGCCGTCCCGCATTGGCTGCCGCCGGAGGGCATGACCGCCCGCGTCGAGCAGTTCGAGCCGAAGGCCGGGGGCGCATACCGCGTCGTGCTCACGCACGCCGACGCCACCGGCGACCCCGGCAAGACGACGGCGGACTCCGACGTCGTCGAGGGACGCTTCATCGAAGTGGTGCCCGGCGTGCGAGTCGTGCAGGAGGTGGGCTTCGCCACTGACGACTCAGCGCTCGCGGGCACGATGACGATGACGTGGGAGCTCAGCGCGGAGGGGATGAGCACGCGCGCGCTCGTGCGCGCCGAGAACGTGCCGGATGGCATCCGGGCCGACGACCACGTCGCCGCCCTCGAGACATCCCTCGCTCAACTCGCCGAGTACGTCCGCCGCTGAGCGCGCCGGCGCCGGCGCCGGCACCGTCGCCTCAGGCCGTGCTCCACGGCGGTCGCACGGTGCGCACGAGCGAGTACGACACCACGTCGGGCGCGTGGTATTCGACGCTGTGCAGCAGGCGCCGCCCGCTGGCGCCGATGCCGATCAGCTCGAGCGTCATGACGGGGCTTCCCGCCGGGCGTTCGAACAGGCCCGCCATCTCGTCGTCGAGCACGGCAACACCGGGCGTCGTGACCTCCCACACGACGGGTTCGCCCCACACTCGCGAGATCACCGTGAAGATCGACTCGTTCGGGTCGAACGGCGTGGGGCCGTCGACGGGAACGACGTCGTCGGCGATCATGGCGACCTGCTCGTCGGCCCACCATCTCTTGCGCACGCTCACCGAGGGCGTGTCGGTCGGCAGCTCCATCACCGCCGCCGCCGCGGCCGGCAGGGGGCCGGTGCGCGAGGCCAGCACGTCGACCTGCGAGCGGAATCCCATGCGATCGAGCAGCTCCGCATGCTCGTACTGCTCTTCCAGCCGCACGCTCATCCGCAGCGCGATCGGGTCGACCGTCGTCACGGCGCCCTGCCGTCGGCGCACGATGCCGTGCGACTCCAGATCGGACATCGCGTTTCGCAGCTGCTGACGCGTGCAGTCGATGCGCGTCGTGAGCTCGAGCTCGCCCGGCATCGGCGACCGGGTCTGCGCCGCCTCGCGCACCAGCCGCAGCAGTTCGTGGTGCACGCGCCGCTGCGTCTCGTCGGCGACGTCGGGCTCGTGCCGCGGGCGGGGGAGCGGGGCGTAGCCGGTCATCGTGCATCCTCGAAGCTCAGTGCGGGGATGCCGTGGGTGGCCTCGGACGCACGCCGCGTCAGGCGCGGCGTGAGGATCTCGTCGAGCACGACCTCCACGACGTAGTGGGTGACGGCGTGCAGCAGGTGGCCCGCGGTCGCCCGCGCGCCGTCCGCCTTCTCGCCGAGGGCCACGTGGACGTGCACGGTGTACTGGCCCGCGTCGTCGGAGGACACCGTGCCCGAGCCGATGCCCTCGGTATAGCGCACCTCGATCTCGTCGGCGAGCGGAGCCTCGGGGTCGTCGATCGGCTCGTGGGTGGCGATGAGCCGCGCCGACCGCAGCGCGCCGCTCAGCACGACGATCGCCGCCTGCGCCACGCCGCGCTCGCGGCAGGCCGCCGCGATGGCGGTGAGCACCTCGTCGCCCGGCTCGAGTGCCAGCACGAGACGGCGGCCGCTGGTGACCTCGGTGAGGTGCATGCTGTCCTTTCCGGCCGGCGGTCCGGCTTGTCGACAAGACCGGTGCCGTGGATGCCGCCGTCTGTCGTTCTGTCCGGCATCCCGAAGCGCCGCTGCCCCGGATCGGAGCGCACTGTCGAGGCTCTGAGTCAACCGTGCCGCTGTTTCCCGCTTGTTAACTTTTCGGCGCGAACAGATCACTTGTCGATGGGTGCCCTCGGCGGGCGGGTATTCTGAGGGTACCGGAGGCGCGCGGATGCGGGTCTCCGGTTCCATTTGCCCCGCCCCGGTCCTGGCCCGTGGGCAGCGACCGAGGAGTGACATGTCGGCAGAGAAGCGACTGGAGGGCGTGGCCGTCTGGGATGGCGACGCCTACCGGGGCGTCGGGTCGATCACCTGGTCGGACGGCCGCCTCACGGCGCTCGACGCGAAGGAACGGGATGAGTCCCCCGAGTACTCGGTGATCCCCGGTCTCGTCGACACGCACGTGCACTTCGACAGCTATGCCGGCTCCGGGTCGGTCGACTGGGCGACGTGGCCGCTGATCACGCCTGCCCCCGAGCGCTCGCTGCACGTGGTCGCACACGCTCGCAAGGCCGCGGCCGCCGGCGTGACCACACTGCGCGATCTCTCGGGTTCCGAGGTGCAGCTCGCGGCTGCGCGCGCCCTGGACGCGGAGCTGATCCCCGGACCCCGCATCCGCGTGCACGGCGCCGTCGGGATGACGGCCGGCCACGGCGACCTCTTCACGCCGCCCCACTACCCGCATCGCGGGCCCGTGGCGGACTCTCCCGACGAATGCCGCAAGCTCGTGCGCCAGTGGGCCAGAGCCGGCGTCGACGGCATCAAGATCTTCACCAGCGGCGGAGTGCTCTCGGTCGGCGACAAGGTCGGCTGGCGCAACCAGACGCGCGAGGAGATCGCCGCGACGGTCGACGAGGCCCACGCCCTCGGGTTCCTCGTCGCCGCCCACACGCACACGGCGGAGGGCGTCGACATCGCGCTCGACTTCGGCGTCGACTCGATCGAGCACGGCACCGGCATCGAGGAGCGGCACTGGGAGCGGATGCTGGAGCGCAACATCCCCGTCGCGCCCACGCTGCTGATCAACGACGCGATCGCCGAACGGCGCATCCCCGTCAGCGACGAGGCGCAGGCCAAGGGCCGCGCGGTCGTGGACGAGCGCGACGCGAACTTCGCCTCGGCCAGCGCCGCCGGCATCCGCTTCGTTCTCGGCACCGACGCCAACGGGATCTTCGTGACCTTCGGGGAGCAGCTCGACGAGCTGCGGCTGATGCGCCACGCGTTCTCGTGGAGCTCGGAGCGCACTCTGCGCTCGGGCACCTCCGACGCCGCCGACGCGATCCGGATGGGCGACACCGTGGGCCGGCTCACGGCCGGCCTCGCCGCCGACTTCGTGGTCGTGAAGGGCCGTCCGTGGGAGGACATCGACCAGCTGACCACCGAGAACATCGTCGCCGTCGTCGCACGCGGCGTCGTCGTCTCCGGCGCCCTGCCGGAATGACCACCACCCGAGGAGATCACATGCGTAGCACCCCCCGCCGCAGACTGCGGTATCTGGCCGCGCCCGCGGGCGCGCTGGCCGTCATCACCGCTCTGGCGGGATGCTCGGCGGGCGACACCGCCGACGGCCCCAGCGAAGACGTACCGCAGGACGTCACCTTCGCCCTCAAAGAGGACCCCGTATGCCTCGACCCCCAGCAGTCGTCGGTCACGACGTCGCTGAACGTCGGCCGTCAGCTCGTCGACTCGCTGCTGGACCAGGACCCCGCCACCGGCGAGATCGTGCCGTGGCTCGCCTCCGAGTTCTCCAGCAACGACGACCTCACCGCCTACACCTTCACGCTTGAAGAGGGCGTCACCTTCAGCGACGACACCGAGCTGACGGCGGATGTCGTCGCCGCCAACCTCGATGCGATCGCCGAGATGGGTGCGTCCGCGTCGCTCGCGAGCGCGTACATCGAGGGGTATACGGGCACCGACGTGGTCAGCGACACGGAGTTCACCGTCAACTTCTCGGCGCCGAACGTGCAGTTCCTGCAGGGCGCGACGACCATGTCGCTCGGCATCGTCTCGGCCGACACCGCCGCCGCCACCCCCGAGGACCGCTGCCAGGCGCTCGTCGGCACGGGCCCGTTCGTGCTCGAGTCCTACGTGCCCAACGACTCGGTCGAGATCGTCGCGCGCGAGGGCTATGACTGGGCCTCCGGCCTGCGCGGCCACGAGGGCGACGCCTACCTCGAGTCGGTCACCTTCCCCATCATCGAGGAGGCGAGCGTGCGCACCGGCGGGCTCTCGTCGGGCGAGTTCGACATCATCCAGGACCTGCCCTACGTCGACGAGGCCCGCTTCGACACCGACGAGTACCACCTCTACGCCGCGGCGAACCCGGGGGTGCCCAACGCGCTCATCGCGAACACGACACAGGGCGTCGTGGCCGAGGAGGCCGTGCGTCAGGCCATCATGAAGGGTCTCGACCTCGAGCAGATCAACGTCATCGCCGGCTCGGCCAGCGGCCAGGCGCCGACGAGCGTGCTGACGTCGTCGACCCCCGGCTACACCAGCCAGGAGGACATCATCGCCTATGACCCCGAGGGGGCCGTCGAGCTGCTCGAGGACGCCGGCTGGGAGCTCGGCGACGACGGCATCCGCACGCGCGACGGTGAGACGCTCACGGCCACGGTGACCGCGTTCTATGCACAGGACGTGCTGGAGGCAGCTCAGATCCAGCTGCGCGAGATCGGCGTGGACCTGCAGCTGAACATGGTCGCGGCCGGTGACTTCTTCGGCGCCATCGCGAGCGGCGACTACGAGTTGCTCGGTGCGGGACTGACCCGCACCGACCCCGACGTGCTGCGCGTGCTGCTGTCCGACGATTCCCCCTCGCGGTGGGGCATCGTCGACGACGCGGAGCTCGAGGCGCTGCTGGTGGAGCAGGCGCGCACCGCCGATCCCGAGGCGAGGCAGCAGATCGTCGACGAGATCCAGCAGCACGTCGCCGAGAGCGCGTACGTCATCCCCACGCTCGAGACCGTGCAGCTGCACGCCTCGCGCGCCGGGGTCGAGGGGCTCACGTTCGACTCGGCGTCGCGCGTGCACCTCTACGACACGCGCGTGACGGCCGCCGGCTAGCCGACATCGGAGCACAGCGCGTGGCATCAGCGGTTTCCCCTCCCTCGAGGGCGAGGACGATCTTCTCGTTCGTCTACCCGAAGGTCCTGCAGGCACTGTTCGTGGTGTGGGCGACCTATACGGTCACGTTCCTGCTGATCCACGCGCTTCCCGGTGATCCCGTCCTCGCGGCCCTCGCGATCAAGGGCGGGGACGCCACCACCACCGACCCGGAGCTCCTCGAGGAGCTCCGGGTGCGGTACGGCCTCGACGGGCCCCTGTGGTGGCAGTACGTCTCGCACTTCCTGGCGCTGTTCCGCGGCGACCTCGGCGTCTCGATCGCGACCGGACAGCCGGTCTCGGAGATGATCGCGCGGGCGCTGCCGCACACCGCCGCGGTCGCCGTGCTGGCCTTGATCCTCGGATTCGTCGGCGCCCTGGTCTTCACGGTCGTGGCCTATCTGGCCCGACCGCGCTGGGTGCGTGACACGGTCATGCAGATCCCGCCCCTCGGCATCGCGATCCCGGCGTTCCTCAGCGGTCTCGTGCTCATCAGCGTCTTCGCGTTCGGACTCGGCTGGTTCCCGGCATCCGGCACCAGCGGTTTCGCCAGCGTGGTGCTGCCGGCCGTGACGCTCGCGCTGCTGACCGGCGCGATCTTCTTCCAGGTCTTCTCGGCGGCCGTATTCGACGCCGGCGGCAGTGGGTTCGTCTTCACCGCGAACGCCAAGGGCCTGTCGCAGGCGCGCGTGCTGAGCCACCACGTGCTGCGCAACGCCCTGCTGCCGGCCGTGACGATCATCGGCCTGCAGGTCGGGTACCTGGCCGGCGGCACGGCCGTGGTCGAGACGGTCTTCTCGCGCGACGGCATCGGGCGCCTCACCGTCGATGCCGTGCTCACGCGAGACATCAACGTCATCACCGGCGTCGCGATCGTCGTGGCCGTCGTGTACGCGCTCACCACCCTCGTCGTCGACGCCCTCTACGGCATCATCGATCCCCGCACCCGCACCCGGCTGGCCTCGGCCCAGCGCGTGCGGGGCGCCTCGTCGACGCCCACCCTTCCGGAGGTTCCCCGATGAGCCTGCTCAAGCGCCCGGCGACGCTGCTCGCGCTGGTCGTGCTGCTGCTCACCGCGGTGGCCGTCGTCGCGCCCGCCCTGCTCGCGCCCTACGACCCCTACGACTCGGTCGGCAGCGCACGGCTCGCGCCCCCGAGCGCGGAGCACCTGTTCGGCACCGACCACCTGGCGCGCGACGTCTTCTCCCGCGTGATCTACGGGGCCCGGCTGTCGATCCTGGCGGCCGGCCTCGCGGTCGTCGCGGGCGTCACCGTGGGCGCTGTCACGGGCTTGATCACCGGCTACGCCGGTGGGCGGGTGGACTTCTTCCTCATGCGGTTCGTCGACGTGCTCATTGCCATCCCCGGCATCCTGCTCGCCCTCATCGTGGTCGCCTCGCTCGGGTTCGGACCCGTGGCCGTGGCGCTCGGCGTGGGGCTGGGCACCGCCGGAGCGTTCGCGCGCGTGATGCGGGCGCAGGTGCTGCGCGTGCGCAGCGAGGAGTACATCGAGGCGGCCGCGACCCTCGGCGTGCGCGCGCCGACGATCCTCGCCCGCCACGTGCTGCCCAACGCCGCCCGCCCCGTGATCGCGATGGCCTCCCTCGAACTGGCGATCGCGATCCTCGCCGTCTCGGCCCTGAGCTTTCTCGGCTTCGGCGCACAGCCGCCCGCGCCCGAGTGGGGCTCGCTCGTCTCGGAGGGGCGCGACTTCGTGGCGACCGCTCCCTGGCTGAGCCTGCTGCCCGGCGCGGTCATCCTCGTGGTGGTGCTCGCCGTCAACGGCGTCGCCCGACAGATCGGTGGTGACAAGTGAGCGCCGCACTCCTGTCGGTCCGTGACCTGAGGATCGACTACGGCACCCGCCGGCGGGGCACGCCGGCCGTCCGGGGCGTCGGCTTCGACGTCGCCGGCGGCGAGATCCTCGCCGTCGTGGGGGAGTCGGGCTCGGGCAAGAGCACGCTGGCGCGCGCGCTCGTACGGCTGCTTCCCGACGAGGCGCACGTCCGCGCGGGGTCCGTCGAGTTCGACGGCCTCGACATGCTCTCGCTGCCGACGCGGCGCATGCGCAGCGTGCGGGGCGACCGCATCGGCTTCGTGCCGCAGGACCCGTCGAACAGCCTCAACCCGCTCCTGCGGGTCGGCGAGCAGATCGCCGAGGTGCTGCGCCGTCACATGCCGATGGACCGCTCGCGCGCCGACGAGCGGGCCGTGCAGATCCTCGCCGAAGTCGGCATCCCCGACCCCGAACGGCGCGCTCGCCAGTATCCGCACGAGCTGTCGGGCGGTCTTCGCCAGCGCGTGCTCATCGGCATCGCCTGGGCGTGCGAGCCCGAGCTCGTGATCGCCGATGAGCCCACCAGCGCGCTCGACGCGACCGTGCAGCGACACGTGCTCGACCGCATCCAGCAGCTGGCCCGCACGCACGGCACCGCCGTCGTGCTGGTCACGCACGACCTGGCCGTCGCCGCCGATCGCGCGGACCGCATCGTCGTCATGCAGGCCGGCGTCGTCGTCGAGAGCGGAGCCGCGCGCGAAGTGCTGGATCAGCCCACGCACGAGTACACCCGCAAGCTGGTGGATGCCGCGCCCGGGCTGAACAGCCGGCGTCTGACGCCGCGCGCCGGCCAGGGCGCGGGCGCGGGACTGTTCGCCCGCACCGCACCCCGTGCGGGAGCGACTGACGGTGCCGACGGGAGTGACCCCCGCGCGCCGTTCCTCCAGGCCGAGGGGCTCGTGAAGACCTTCGGCGGGGGCGCTGCCCCGGCCGTCGACGGAGTGGGGTTCCAGATCGCGCGAGGCACCACGTTCTCGATCGTGGGCGAGTCCGGCTCGGGCAAGAGCACGACCGCGCGCATGGTGGCACGAATCATCGAGGCTGACAGTGGCAGCATCCGATTCGACGGCGACGACATCACCGCGTGGCGGGGAGAGAAGCTGCGCCAGCTGCGTCGACGGATGCAGGTGGTCTATCAGAACCCGTTCGGGTCCCTCGATCCGCGCATGAGCGTGCGGGCGATCGTGGGCGAGCCGCTGCGCGCCTTCGGTATCGGCGACCGGGGTTCGCGTCGCGAGCTGACGCGCGAGCTGGTGGAGCACGTCAAGCTCGCGCCCGAGATGCTCGATCGCCGGCCCGCGCAGCTGTCGGGTGGACAGCGTCAGCGCGTCGCGATCGCGCGGGCCCTCGCCCTGCGGCCCGAGTTCATGGTGCTCGACGAGCCTGTCTCGGCCCTCGACGTGTCGGTGCAGGAGCAGATCCTGCAGCTGCTGGTCGACCTGCAGGCGGAGTTCTCGCTGACCTACCTGTTCATCTCGCACGACCTCGGCGTCATCCGCCAGGTCTCCGACGCGGTGGCCGTGATGAAGGACGGGCGCATCCTCGAACAGGCCGACGCCGACAGCATCCTGTCATCGCCCGCTCATCCGTACACCAAGGAGCTGGTCGGCGCGATCGCCGGCGGACGGGGCGCGGCCGGGATCCGCTGACCTAGACCGGGTGGATCGGACCCGCCGTGAACACGGCGTCGAAGCCGGCGAGGGTTCGCCGGCGCTCCTCGAGCCGTCGCACCATGTCGCGCTGGGCCGCCTCGACGAACGCGGGATCGAGCCGCCGCTGCTCCGGGTGCGCGGTGCCGTTGTTCTCGGCGATGTAGGCGTCGAGCTCGGGGCCCGAGGTCCACGAGACGACCAGGGCGTAGCGCGGAGCCGGGCCCGGGTGCCAGACGGCGTGCCAGAAGCGCTGCGTGTCGACGACGATCCGTGAGCCGGCGGAGAGGGGCAGGCGCACCTCGCTGCCGGCATCGAGTCGGTCCTCCCGCAGGATCAGCACCGAGTCGGGGTCGTCGGTGAGGTTGAGGTATCCGCGCACGACCCACCCGGTGCCCGGCGGGTTGAGGCGGTTGTTGTCGTCCTGATGCAGGTTGTAGAGGGCGTCGACGTAGGAGTTGGACTGCAGTTCGACCACGCGGCACCGGCCGATGTTCGCGCCCGGCTCCTGAGCGAGGCGGGCGAGGGTCGGGGCCCTCTCGACCTGCTCGGTCACCCACACCCCGTCCTTGTCGGTGCGGGGCGGCGTGTGGTTCCAGAACCCGTTGCAGTCGAGATCTCCCGAGTAGCTCGCGAGCGGTGCGAACCGGGTGACGCCCGCCGATCGCCAGCCGGTGTATTCCAGATCGAGCCATTCCGCGGCATCCGGCAACGCGCCGATCGGGTCGAGGAGGACGTACCCGGTCTCTTCGAGGGCCTGGGAGGTGAGGTAGGTCATGGTCGGCTCCGCAGGGTGTCCGACACCGTGCGCAGCGCGTCGGCCGAGGCGTGCAGCTGCGCCCACTCCTTCTCGGAGAAGGTGGTGCCGTGGATGGGGAAGGCGCCGCGGGCGTTCACGACCGACGGCACCGAGAGGGCGACGCCGTCGAGGCCGTGGAAGTCGCGAAGCACGGTCGACACGGGCAGCACGGCGTGCTCATCGCGCAGGATCGCCTCGACGATGCGCGCGCTCGAGAGCCCGATCGCGTAATTGGTGGCGCCCTTGCCGCGGATGACGGTGTAGGCGGCGTCGCGCACGTCGGTCGCGATGCCGTCGAGCTCGTCGGCGCTCATGCGGGGACGCCCGCCCGCTTCCCAGTCCAGGATCGGCACGGTGCCGATCGTCGCCGTCGACCACAGCGGGAACTCGGTGTCGCCGTGCTCGCCCACGATGTAGGCGTGCACGCTCGAGGTCGATACGCCGGCTCGGTCGCCGAGCTTCCAGCGCAGCCGGGACGTGTCGAGCACGGTGCCCGAGGCGAAGATGCGCTCGGGTGGCAGCCCCGTGGCCTCCTGGGCGAGCACGGTGAGCACGTCGCAGGGGTTCGTGACGATCACGTAGATCGCGTCGGGCGCGACCTCGAGCAGCCGGGGCATCATCGAGGTCAGGATGCCGGCGTTCACGCCCGCCAGATCGGTGCGGGTCTGCCCGGGGTTCTGCTTGGCGCCCGCGGTGATGACGACGACGTGCGAGCCTTCGACCACCGAGATGTCGCTGCCGCCGGTGATGTCGCTCGAGCCCGTGAACTGGGTGCCGTGAGCGAGGTCGAGCACCTCGGCATCCACCTTCTCGGTGGCGATGTCGTAGAGCGCGACGTGGCGCGCGGAGCCGCGGATGAGGGCCGCATAGGCGGTGCTGGCGCCGACGCTGCCGGCGCCGACGACCGTCAGCTTGGAGTTCTCGATCACGGTCATGCGATCAGTCTTCCAGGGTGCCCCGTCAGCCGGTAGGCCCGCCCCGTGCGGCGGAGGCGGGGGAGGACGATTCCTCCCGGCGCGGATTGCGGATGCCGAACAGCGAGACGACCCCGCCGATCGCCATGAGGGCGGCCGTGACGATCGCCGCGCGGTGGAAGCCGTCGAGGTCGAGGGCGCCGCCGAGGATGGCCGCGAGCATGGCGATCACCAGCAGGCCCGCCACCCGCGAGATCGCGTTGTTGGTCGCCGAGGCGATGCCGGAGCGCTCCGGTTCGATCGCGCCGAGGATGGCCGACGTGAGCGGCGAGACGGTGATCGCCAACCCGAGCCCGAACACGAGCAGGCCCGGGAGCACCTGCGTGAAGTAGTTGAAATCCTCGGCGACCGACAGCAGCAGCAGCGAGCCGCCGGCCATGATGAGAGGTCCCACCGTCATGAACAGCCGGGGCCCCCACTTGCCTGCAAGCGTCCCCGCCGCCGAGCTGAGCAGGATCATCATGATCGTGATCGGCAGCGCGGCGAGTCCCGCGAGCGTCGCGCTGAGCCCCGCGCCCTGCTGCAGATAGACCGCGACGACGAAGCCGTTCAGGGCGAGTGCGGCGTAGACGAAGGTGGTGGCGACGTTGCCGGTCCAGAAGTTGCGCGCGCGGAACAGATCCAGCGGCAGGATCGGTGAGCGGGTCGTGCGCTGGCGGAGCAGGAACAGGGTGAACAGCGTCAGGCCGAGCACGAGCGGGATCCAGATGCCCGGATGCTGCCAGCCGAGGTTCGGCTGCTCGATCAGGGCGAACACGGTGCCGCCGAGCCCCAGGGTGCACAGGGCCGCCCCGAGCCAGTCGATCGCGGCATCCGGCCGGCGCACCTCCCGCGCGTCGAGACGGACGAGCAGCCACAGCGTGATGCCGATGGGCACGACGTTGATGAGGAACGCCAGGCGCCACGAGAGCAGGTCGACGAAGAGCCCGCCGATGAGGGGGCCGGCCACCATGGCGCCGGTGGTCATCGCCGTCCAGATGCCGATCGCGCGTCCCTGCGCGGCGCCGCGGAAGGTCGAGGTAATGAGCGCGAGCGAGCTCGGCACGAGAAAGGCGCCGGCGGCGCCCTGCGCGGCGCGGGCGATGATCAGCACGAGCGGGTCTGGGGCCGCGGCGATGGCGATGGATGCCGCGGCGAAACCGATCAGCCCGATGCGCATCACGAGCACGCGGCCGTACGCATCGCTGACCGACCCCGCGAGCAGGATGAGCGCCCCGAGGGTGATGAGGTAGGCATCCACGACCCACTGCTGGGTGACGAGGCCGCCGCCGAGCTCGTCGCGGATGGCCGGAAGTGCCACGTTGACGATCGTGCCGTCGAGGAACGCGACGAACGACGCGAGCACCGCGATGGCCAGCACGAGCCGTTCGCGGCGGGTCAGGGGTGCACTCACCCGCCCAACCTAGTCGTGCACGCACTGCCCGGGGCCGTCGTTCGCTACGCGCCAGTGTTACCGGTCGTGTCGGGATGCTTGAGCTGCGCCGGACGCGGTGGCACGGTGGGGGTGTTCGCAGGCTGACGCGAAGCCTCGCGCCCCTCGGGGCACGGACTGCGACTTCCCACCATGCGCGGAAGTCGGCAGGCTTCCGCCCGAGTCCGAAGGCGAACACACCATGTCACAGCCGCACGGTACGCCGCAGCCGCAAGGTGCGCTCCTCGTGGGGAGCGTCAACTATCCGGATGCCGAGACCACCATCCGCGCCGCCGCCGAGCTGCTCGGCGGCGCGCTCAAGCGCATCCCCGACGGAGAGGTCGGCGATCGCTTCCACTGGATCCTCTTCCAACCCGACGTGCTGGCCCGGGCCGCCGGCATCGAGCGCGTCGGCGACGAGCCGATCAGGGTGCAGGGCCTCGACGCCCGGCCCCTGCGGGTCGCGGACGGGGTGGATGCCGCATCCATCCAGTTGCCGCCGCTGGGTTACGCCGCCGCGGCGATCGCGTCGTACGACGTGTTCGCCGGACTGCGTGAGCAGGGCGTCGTGCCCGCCGGTGTGCGCTTCCAGGTCTCGCTGCCGACGTCGGTCGCGGTCGTGGGCGCGTTCTTTCCGCCCGAGCAGCGCGCGGCGATCGAGCCGGTGTACCGCGCGGCGCTCTTCCGCGAGCTCGACGCGATCGCCGCGGCGATCCCGCACGACGACCTGGCGATCCAGTGGGACAACGCCGTGGAGTTCCAGATCATCGAGCAGGCGGACTACGCCGCGAGGGGCAAGGGGGCTGTCGAGCCATGGTGGGGTGAGGTCTGGTCCGGTCTCACCGCCCGCTCGGCCGAGCAGGCCGGGCGGGTGCCCGCCGACGTCGAGGTGGGGTTCCACCTCTGCTACGGGGATGCCGGCGAGAAGCACTTCGTCGAGCCGGTCGACACCGCGAACCTGGTGCGCTTCGCCAACGGGCTGTTCGCGGCATCCCCCCGCCCGATCGCCTGGCTGCACATGCCGGTGCCGATCGAGCGTGACGACGACGCGTACTTCGAGCCGCTGCGCGAGCTGGCGCTGCCTGCTGAGACCGAGCTCTACCTCGGCCTGGTCCATCGCGAGGACGGCGCCGAGGGCGCCTCGCGGCGCATCGCGACCGCCTCCCGCTTCGTCGATCGTTTCGGGGTCGCGACCGAGTGCGGCTGCGGCCGTGCGCCCGCGGACGCCACGGAGGGGCTGCTGCGCGCCCACGCGCAGGTGGCCGCACCCTGGTGAGGCGCCGGCAGAGCCGGTGAACGCCGGTGATTCGCGGCGCGGCCGGGAGTCGCGTAAACTCTTCGGCGGTGACGTGTCCGAGCGGCCGAAGGTGCAACTCTCGAAAAGTTGTGTAGGGTAACCCCCTACCGTGGGTTCAAATCCCACCGTCACCGCCAGCGTCGAAGCCCCGCGAACCCTTGGAAACACTGGGATCGCGGGGCTTCTCTCATTCCCGGGAGCCGTGAGTGAGTAAAGAACGAGTAAAACCGGTTTGCTCACGCCTCGCGGTCCGACCACGCGTACGGTGCGAGTCGTCTCGTAACCAACGGCGAGGACCCGAACTCGCGCAGTCACCTTGAAGGGAACGACACCCGGTGCGAGGCAGCGGGTGACGCAGTCGCCGCACGCTGCGTGACCCCGCAGGGGTCGGGGCGCTGGCAGACTCGCGAGTGACGAGGCCACACGCCAGTGGTCGAGAACCGCGAAGCTGTGCCTAACAGGAAGGGCGACCGATCGCTTATGACGGAGTTCCTGCTCGTTCTCGCGTTCGCGGCGCTACCCGCCGTAGGCAACCTTCTTGGTGGCTTCACCGCAGAGGTGTTCCGAGCTTCTGACCGCACCCTCAGCCTCGCGCTACACCTGGCCGCAGGTATTGTCCTCGCAGTGGTCGGGCTCGAACTCATGCCCGAGGCGTTGCAGGCCGGTCAGCCCTGGATCCCCATTGTGTCGTTCGCGGTTGGCGGCCTCGCCTTTCTCGGCGTCGAGCAAGGCATCAGATATGTGCGCGCACGATCCGGCAACAACGGCACGAACATGGGTCCGTCGGCAATTTTCGCCGGAGTCGCCCTGGACCTGTTCAGCGACGGCATCATGATCGGCACCGGTTCGATCCTCAACCCCGCCCTGGGTCTGCTCCTCGCGGTGGGGCAGGTTCCCGCTGATTTTCCGGAAGGATTCGCCGCGGCCGCGACACTGCGAAGCGCCGGCGTGGCGCGCAGGACGCGGATACTTATGTCGCTCAGCTTTGCTCTTCCGATTCTGCTCGGCGCCGCTCTCGGCTACTTCGCGCTTCGCGATGCCCCGGAGATCATCACGTTGTCGGTTCTTGCGCTGACGGGCGGAGTGCTCACCAGCGTCGTGGTCGAGGAGATGATTACCGAGGCTCACGAGACAAAGACCAGCCGTCTCGAACCGATCTTTCTCACCGCAGGGTTTGCACTGTTCGCCCTCATCTCCGCATACCTCGGATAGCCGGAATCCTGAGCAGTCGTCGTCGAGATGATGGAGGAGTAATGCCCCGACGGATGAAACTGATACAAACAATCACGTTATCGGTCAGTGCGCCGATTCTTCTTCGCCGGATGAAGCAGGAAATCCGATCGCAGGGCACGCTTTCGGGACCAACAGCCGCATGGATGTGGGCCACCTACGGCATCCACGCGGCGCTCCTTCTCGATGCATTCGCCACAGCAACCACGGCTCCACCTCTCGCAAAGCCGGTACGAGGGACGCTTCAAGCCCTGACCGTCGCGGGCATGTCGATGTGCCTCGCCGGTATGCGTCGCTTTGCCAGCCCTGCTCAGCTCAGCGGAACCGACGTGGGTGAACTGGTGACCGGCGGCATCTATCGCTATAACCGGAATCCGCAGTACCTCGGGGCCGTCGTGGCGTTGTTCGCGACGTCCGCTCTTCGCCGGTCCGTCAAGGGCGCTCTGCTGACAGGAGCACTCATGGCCGCATATCGGGTCTGGGTGCCCATAGAGGAGAATCACCTGCATCGACAGTTCGGCTCGGCGTATCGCAGGTATATGGCCGCACCCCACGATGGCTGAGGATTCGCGCGTGATTCCTCACAATCCAAGCCTGAGCCGACCGCTGCACGCCCATTCTCGGGCCGCTGAAGTTTCTCGTAACCTCTCGGTCTCATACCCCATGCCTTCCGAGACGATGCCGATTGCAGATAGCAGGAGGGTGCCAAGCCGAGTGTCGGGCTGCTCGGCTAGGGTTGCGAGCGATTCAGCGACCCTTAGGGGTGAATATCTCCCCCGCCGCTTTCACAGACCGAGGCCTCCAGGCTGGCGACCTGGCTCGATCGCCGCGTATGGGCTAGCGGTATCGGGGTACCGGACCGAGGTGTTCGGCGGTTCGGGGATTGTGATCGTTCGTGCGTCGCGCGCGCGGGTGAGGGCGCTGGCGACGTGGTCGAGGTCGTCGTCGAATAGGTCGGCGTACGTGTCGAGCGTCATCGCTGCGGACGCGTGCCCGAGCATCCGCTGGACCGCCTTCACGTTCGCGCCTGCGCTGATGGCGAGGCTGGCTGCGGTGTGGCGCAGATCGTGAGGGCTCACCTGCGGGAAGTCCGGGTCCTGCTTCATTGCCCGTCGGACGGCGCCTGCGAACCACCCGTTTTGTGAATTGGGTAGGGGCATGTGTGTCTGACCGTCGCCGAAGAGCAGGCTGTCGCCACGTTTGCCGATCATCTGGGCGCGCAGGAGAGGATCGATGAACGCCGGGTAGGGTACGGACCGATTCACGTGCGTCTTGGGTGTTCCGACGTGGACCGTGCCGTTGACCATCACCGCGTTCTCGCGGACGTGCACGCGTCCACGGTCGAGACTGACATCTCGCAGACGAAGCCCGCTGGCCTCACCCCATCGGAGGCCCGTGTACGCAAGGAAGTAGATCACCTCCGGGTGCGTTGACTGATCCGCCAGCTCGTCGACCTGCGAGTGGGTGAGGTATACGCGGTGCTTCGCGCGCTTTCGCGGTAGACGGATGTTGCGGGCAGGGTTGTCGGAGAGCCGTCGGTCTCGCAGCGCGATGTCGAGCACGGATGCCAGGATGCCGTGGGCGCGAATCACGGTCGTCGCACCCCGCTTGGCGCTCAGTTCGGTGATCCACGCCCGCACGTCGCTGTAACGGACCGCGGCGACCTGCACGCGGCCCCAGCGCGGCTCCACGTGCACCCTCCAGGTGGATTGAAGCGGGTGCAGGGACGAGGGTTTGAGCACGGCCGCCTGGTCCTGCAGCCAGGTCTCGGCGAGCTCCGCGATCGTGACTCGAGCGTCGGTGGGGTCGATGTACTGATTCGCAGAGATCGCGACCGTGACGCTTGCCAGGTACTCCTCGGCTGCGAACTTTGTGCGGAAGCCGCGCTTCGCCGCGTGAGTGCCGTCCGGCTTTTTGTAGCGGACGAGGTAACGCTTGCCTTCGGTGGTCTTGTACGCCAGTACGCTACCCATCCGCCTGTCGGCCGGGCGTGTAGCTCATTCCTTCGAGGCGACCGGCGGCGCGGGCTTTGTAGATCCAGTCCGCCGCGGTGCGGTGGGGGACACCGAGTTCGACTTGCACGGCTTTGACCGGGGGGAACCCGGCGAGGGCTGCGGTACCGTAGAGGATTTCGATGACGTCCATGCGTTCGGCTTTCATGCCGCGTTTGACGACGGCTTCGGCCATCCATTCGGGGATGATGCGCCCTTCGTTCGCAGTGAGATCAGCGACCGTGATCCACGGGGCGTCTGCGTCGTCGCTCATTTGCAGCGCAATGCACTGGGGGATCGCGGCTTGCAGGATCGCCTGGGTAACGACGCGCCGCATGGCCGGTTCGTCGAAGTCTTCCCGGGTGGCCCGGTTGACGACAGCCGTCATGACGTAACGGCCCGCCTCGGAGTAGTACTTCGCTTCGACGGCGGTTTCGATGCCGGTGTCGTCGTTTGTAGCGGTTGCGACGAACTGGGGCGCGATGCGCAGTGCGGACCCGACCGGCAGCGTCGCTGCTAGAGCGGTCATATTGTCGCCGTCGGGTGTCTTCACGTCGACCTTCACCTCCTCAGTTTGCCTTACCGCACTGCGGATTCACGAGAACCCCTTGACTAAGTGAATATCTAAGTACAACACTCTTGTCAATCCCACTGTTTGAAATGCAGGCGAGGTTCAGAGATGACAATGACAGCGAACCGGCCCGCGGTCGGGCTTCCCGAGGTGTATCTCACGCCCGCGCAGGTCGCAGAGCAACTCCCCGGCGTGACGGAGAACGCGCTCGCGATCTGGCGGCATCGACGACAGGGTCCACCGTTCTGTCGGCTCGGGCGCACCGTCGTCTACCCGCTGGAACCACTGACGCTGTGGGTTGCCAGCCACACCTTCCCCGGAGGCTCTCGTGAACGCTGACCAGTCTCTGCGGATCGTCGCGGTCGTGAACCAGAAGGGCGGGGTGGGTAAGACGACCGTTGCCATTCAGCTCGCGGCGACCCTGTCCCGTCGGCGTCGGGTGTTGGTGGTGGATGTGGACCCGCAGCAGTCCAGTGTCTGGTGGGCTGGCAACGCCCGCAGTGCCCTGCCGTTTGATTTCGCGGGCAGGCCAAACGTCCTCGTCCGGCTGCGTGAGCTGCACGCGACGTACGACGTCGTCCTGGTCGACACCCCCGGGTCGTTGGAGGACACCAAGCCCCTGGAGACGGTCCTGGATGAGGTGGACTTCGCGGTCGTCCCGCTCACTCCGGAGCCGCTCGCGGTCGAACCGACCATTCGGACGATCACGACGCTGATCGAACCGCGGCATGTTCGGCACGCCGTGGTGTTGAACCGGATCGATCCGCGCATCCCCGCCCAGTTGCCCACATGGCGGGCGCTCCTGGACTCCACCTGGGGCATCCCGCGCTTTGATACCCACCTGCGGCAGTACAAGACCCACGCGGATGCACCCGTTCTCGGGCGGGTCGTGACCACGCTTCGGGACAACCGGTCCACCGCGGGGGTCATCGCGGACGTCACCCGACTCGGCCATGAACTGTCCGGGATGCTCGAGCCCGCACCCGTGGGGAGCTGGTGAGTGCCATGCCCCGCATCGACCTCGCCGCGACCCTCACCGACACTCGAACCCGGGTCCACGCGGAGGACACGGACGCGTCCGCGCCGATGTTCGCGCGGCTGACCCGCAAGGAAGCACGCATGCGGGAAGACCAGTACGCCGCGCTCTCCGCCCTCGCACGAACACTGATGCGCCGACGCACCGTGCGAGCAGAACGCATCACCGAAAACACCCTCATCCGTGTCGCGATCGACCTGCTCCTCACCCACCAGCACCACCTGACCGGGTCCACCGAGGAAGCACTCCGACGCTCCGTGACCGCCGGACTTACAGACTCCAGCACGCCTGCTCACCGTGCGGGCCGGGGTGCGGCGGGGGAGGTGTCGTGATGGTCAGCGTCACCGTGTACACGACGGGGCCTGCGTGCGTGCAGTGCCGGCTCACCCGCCGACGCCTCGACGAAGCAGGCATCCGCCACAGCGAGATCGATCTCACCCTCGACGTCAACGCGGCGGCTCGTGACTACGTCACCGAGGACCTCGGCTACAGCCAAGCGCCCGTCGTCGTCGTCGACGGTGAGCCCGAACATCACTGGTCCGGGTTCCGCCCCGACCGCATCGACCACCTAGCCTCCCTCAACCAGCTATCGCGGAACGCACCGTACGGTCCCGGCGTCACGCTGGGGTCCGTCACCGCAGGGAGGGGCATGTCATGACCGACGACGAACGACGGCCGCGCGTGCCCCGGCGGCACCGCAGCAAGGAATCGCCTGCTCTGCAGGAGTGGAAGGACCAGCGTGAACGCGACGGCCTACCCATCCACGGACCCGAGTATCAGCGCGAGAAGGGCAAGTGGTATCGGAAGCTCACCCGGGACAGGCGGCGGGAGCTGCAGGCCGCGTACAAGGAGCGGAACCGGGAACACGCCCGCACGTACAACCGCGGGTACATGCGCGCCCAGGCGCAGCGCAAGCGCGCGGAGGAGGACAAGCGTGCGAGGCGTGCGGAGCGGTCCCGGCAGTACTACGCCGCGAACAAGGACAAGTGGGTCGGATACTCCCGCGCGTACGTCGCCCGACAACTAGAGGAGGACCCGGACGGGTTTCGCGAGCGGCGCCGCGCAAACAATGCGGCGGACTATCAGCGGCACCGCGAGGAACGACTGGCGGCGAAACGCGACGCGCATCGTGACAACCCCCAAGCCCGCCGGGCCGCCGCGCGGGACTACTACGAACGGCACAAGGACGAGGTGAAAGCGAAAAGCCGCGCCCGCTACCAGGCGAACAAGGATCGAGCAAAACAGGCGGCGGCTGCCTGGCGGCGACGGGAGAAGAACCGCCAACAGGGCGGGCTCCCCACCGAGCGCCTGCACCGCACCAGCAGTGCGGAACGCGCGAGGAACCTTGCCGCCGCGACCGCGTTCTTCACCACCCGGCGCACTCCGGAACAGATCGCGCGCCTGAAGGAGGAGTATGCGGTCAGCCCGGAGATGATCGCGGCCTGGGAACGGGACTGCCAGCGAGCCCGTGCCGACGTGTACCTCGCCGGTCAGGCGGCGGTCGGACACAAGTTCGTCGATCCCACGGATAAGGAAGTGTTCCGCCGGATTGCTCGGGAACGCGAGCAAGCCCGCAGGGACGCCGCACAGGCTGCGGAGGATGCCCGGCTGGATGAGATCGCTCGCAACATCAACGACAGCCTCCGCCACACACCGCGCCTCCCCAATCGCCGGCCAGACGCGACAGGCCCCCACGCCGGGCCCGCGACACCGGGGAGAGGCCTCGGACTGTGACACTGAAGCCAACCAGGAAGGCAGACCCCCATGCTTGACCGTGCAGACGCCGAAGCCGTCATCTACCGCACCGCCGTCGCCGCATTCACCTGGTACCCCACCAAACACCACGAAGAACCCGGCTACAGCATCCAAGAAGACATCGACTGGTGCATCGAACCCCTCGGCGACCTGTTCCTCCCACACCGCCGCGGTCTCAGCGACCGCATCCGCGAACTCATCACCGACCCCACCGCCGACCGCCGCACCTTCATCCGCGACGTCATGGCCCTCACGACCGACTGAACCGCGGCAGCGCGCTCACGCGACGTCCGACCTGGCCCGTAACCTGCCGGGGTGAGCGTGCGCCGGATGCCAGACCCGTGCTGGCTGTGCACCGCCACCCACGGTGCCCGCCACCACGGCCGGTGGGTGTGCGGGACGTGCGGGTGGCGGGCCGGGGATGTGATCGATCCCGATTTGCCGCGCCCAACGATCGAGGTCGTCTACTACCTCCGCTACGACAACCGGATCAAGATCGGCACCACCACCAACCCCCGACACCGCCTCGCCACCCTCTGGCACGACGAGCTGCTCGCCTTCGAACGCGGCGGCCGAAACGTCGAACAGCACCGTCACGACCAATTCAGCCACCTCCGCGAAGGCGGGGAATGGTTCACCGCCACTCCCGAACTCCTCGCACACACCCTCGAGGTCGCCGCGGGCCGAGACCCGTGGAACACCTACCTCCGCTGGCTCAGCGACGCCCTCCACGCACTCACATGATCGCGAACGCCGACTGGGCTTCCTGGGCCGTGAGAGTGTAGCGGGCCGGGTGTTGCTCCGTTCCGGGCTTTCGCGGCATCTGCTCCCTCGCTGCCGCTCGGTCCGCTATTCCACGACCCGGCACTACGCACCACCCGCCCCGCTGACCGCAGCCGGCTATCCCAGGACACCCGCATACCGAACCAACCACCCGCAAACTATCGGACTCCCGAAGTTCGGAACTTCGGACCTCACAGAGTCACTGACGGCCGAAGAGCCTGAGTCCCGAAGTCACCGGTACCTGCAGCTCCCGGGTCATCGAGACACGCCCCCGCGGTCAGGGCCGGCGGGACCGACCACCGGACCCGCTGCGTCGACGGTCTCGGTCGGCGCCGACGTCCGGCGCAGCTCGACCAGTCGGGTAGCGATGCTCCGCTTCTGGACGGCAAGCACATCGGAACCCTCGAAAGACGGCAGGTGCGGGGTCACCTCCCGGAGCGCGAGCTCATGCAACTCAACGAGAGCCTCGAGCACCTCTCGGTCGGGGCGTCGCAACGACTGTGCGAACTCGCTTACGCGGCGAAGTTCGCCCAACCATTCCACCGTGTCCATCGTCGACGGCGTTGCAGACTGCGCGTCGAGAAGCGCCTCAACCCCGCTCCCGCCCTGGTCGGGCACCGGCGTCTCGCTGTCGAAGACCGTGCTTCCGCGACGGTCTAGCACCACGAGCCGACTGTCGGGAGCGCTGGTCTCGACCGCGGTGGCGACCGCCCGCGTCGCGCGAAAGCCTGCCTGGTGTTCTTGCGCGTCCGTGAACTGCGATGCACGACCCGCTTGGATGCGTGACAGGTGCGTCGACGCCAACGTCAGGAGGCTCTCGCGCGCCGGCACACCGACTATAAACACCCGCGTCCGAAACCCGTGCCCGGCGAACAGTCGGAGGGTTCCGGTAACAGCATCCGGGTTCTCAAACGATCCCTTCAGCAGCACCGACCGTCGATGATCCCGCGCATACGCGATGCAGGCACCCACCCACTGCGCCGCCGCAGTCGCCAGCTCACCCTCACCGTCAGCAGTGCCGGCCAGATCCGTGTATCGCGGATGGAAGGCACGCAACTCATCACCACTCACGACGTCGAGACGATGCTGCGCTGCGGCTTGGATACGCGATATCGCCTGCGCGCGACCCGACCCGGGCTGGCCAGACAGGATCACAAGCTCAGGCTCGATTTCCTCGGCGTCGGCGAAAACGAGCGGGCGGATGTCGCGGTCGAAGATCCGGTCGATCTCATCGGAGGGCATCACTTATGTACCCCGCCGTGCTTCATCGAGCTCCGACTGCAGCTCGGCGATCGCGCCAGCAATCGCCTCCCCGTCGTAGCCGTCAACGGCCTGGACGAGCGAGCGCAACTCACGAACTCGCGCGGCAGCTTCTTCCGCGGACATGCGGCCGGTCCGAGATTGCGCAACGAGTGTAGCGATCGACTGATGGGCCACCTCGTTGAGCGCGTCGAATGCGGGGGCATCCCGTAAACGCCACGGCGAGAAATCAACGCGCATTTGCCCTCCTTCCGGAAGGTTATCGGCTGGGCGACGAGGTTCGAAGTCAGTCACCTGCCGATGTTGCACATCCGTTGCGCTGCGTGTGGCGCTTTCGCGCGTAGTCTCGGCCCTCCGCCGCGCTCCGGTCCTGCGGTACTCCTCGGTCTCCACACTCCGCGCGGCGGAGGTGCTGGGTAGCTGGGAGCGCCGGGGGTGAGAAGAACTGACGTTCACGCGGGGGATCTTTACGCGGGCGCGAGCGGGGACGTCAGTGAGCTTGCGTCCCCGCACTGACGAGCGAGGTTGCAGACCTGTTCCCGATCGCTGCACCTAAACGTTTGACGGTGGTCGCACGAACACGGAGCAGAGGCGTGCCGCCCCGGCGTCTCCCAAGCTGGACGCCTACGTTAGTCCTTGGGACGGCGGAGGGTACGCGATGGGCGATAGTCGGGTGAATTGGTCTCGCCTGGATGAGGAAAGCTTTAACTCTCTGGCGGAAAGTCTGCTCGTCCGCGAATACAGCACGGATGGGCAGACAGCGATGGCAGTCGACGGTCGAGGAGGCGACGGCGGGATCGACATAGATGTGCGCGCGAAACAAACCGGCCAGCTCATCAACATCTTCCAACTGAAGTACTTCCCGGAAGGCTTCTCAGGGGGCCACGTGAAGCGCCGCGACCAGATCAAGCGCTCGTTCAATGAGGCGATGAAGCACGACCCACCGGTCTGGACGCTGGTCGTGCACAGAAAGGTGGCAGTCCAGGAGCGCAAGGCCGTGCGAGCAATGCGGAGAGGTCGGAGTGTCGCGGTGCGCTTCGTCACCCCGACGGAGATGGATCTCCTGCTCGCGAAGCATCCAGATATTGAGGAGCGGTTCACAACGGATCGCGCTCTCGAATTGCTCACTGCAGTTCATCGCCCAGAAGCGGCGTTGGCAAGGCCGAGTGATCTCCAATCCGAGGTTCGTCGACTCTCAGACCGCCTACACGGACGTAGCGAGTACTGGGGAACGTCCTTCGCCCTGGCTGACGACGGCACCTATCTCGAGACCTATTTCGCAAAGCGTCGGGATTCTGCAGAGCGAGAACCACTCGGGCTGAATCTCACGCTCGGGTTTACAGTGGACGATGTCGATCTGCAGACCCAGCTGGAGGCGGCTATGAAGTTCGGCATCACACAACCGGTCCGCCTGCACGCGCGTGTAGTCCGGTCATTCGAAAAGACAGGGCCCGAATGGTTCCGGGAGAAACTCGCTGACATTGAGATTCAGCTACGCCCCGAGGAAGAGGCGCACGAGCCAAGGTTGATCCGTGTCGAGTTGCGCGACGCAGCTGGGCGACCCTTGGTAAGCCTCCGCGGCAAAAACGGTGGCGTCAGCACGCGGCTACGGGGGCATGACCTTCGATGCGGCGCTTGAAGGGGGGATGACCCAGCGCTGCACCCTGCCATCAAAACAGGATGAGTCCGGCAACGTCACGTTCACCACAAACTTCATTGGTTCGACGGCTCGGGAGATCCGACGCGTTCTGCGCTTCATCGCCGCGGGTAGCGAGGCGACAACTCTCTCCTTGTCCTTCGATGCGCTTGCTCCGATCCTTCTGACCTTTCCTGGCGCCCTGGACCTGACACCTGATGTTCGCTTCATCGCCTTCATCGAAGACCTCTGCTTCCTCGAGCATCATTTCGACGTTCCGCTGCGCCTGGCCTCTGACTTGGACAGCACAGACGTGGTATCGGCTCGCGTCATGCGACTGCTCGTGGAGGGATACGCGGTAGCGCACCCGAACGACGGCACCTTCGGGGGCACGCTTGACGGCAGTATGGACGAGGGCTTGCGGCTCCTGCTCACCGAAGGCCGTGCGTTCGTCGCAACGTATGACGGCTTCGGTATCCAGATGTTCGGCGAGCTGCTAGAAATCCCGGACATCGCCTATTACAGCCATCACGCGGTCGTCGATGACGCAGCGGCCATCCTGCAAGCGCTCGTGGACGGCAACGGGGCTGACAGGAAGATCGCCCTCCGACCGATCGACGGACTTCCTTGGGTCATCTACTCGCCGACGCGACTGCAGGGTGCGGATCGGGAGAAGGTAATCACTCAGCCGTGGAATATTACGGGCATCCCGGAAGACGCCGGTTACGACAGACTGCCCAATCGCGCCAAGGACGAATCCCCCGACTGAGGCGGGGTCGACAGTTCTGATTCCGGAACGAGCGAGTTTGGACGACTACGACGCCCATAGCCGGTCCCTAATCGCGACGCTTTTAGAGGATCCGTTGCGGACGGTGCCCGAATCGGGGACCGCTTCGGGCGACCGATTCGGATCCCCCTACGGGCATTGTCCGGAAGCGGGACCGCTGCGTGCGGCAACGCGACGTGCGAATGCGATCGACTAGCCGGCGTCGTCCGCTCGTCGTGCGTCGGCGTCGGTCGGTAGCCTTCAGGGGTGAGAACCACCGACTTGGAGAAAGTGCGAGCCACGCTCTGGGCCGCCGCCGATGAACTGCGCGCGAACTCGAAGCTGACGCCGGTGCAGTATCGCGACCCCGTGCTGGGGTTGGTATTCCTCGCGTATGCGGAGAACCGTTTCGAGGAGGTGCGCGGCGAGGTCGAGTCGAATCGCAGCGCGCGCAACCCTGCCCAGCCCGCCGACTACAAAGCGAAGTCGGTGCTCTACGTCCCGGACGAGTCGCGGCTCTCGCACATCGTCAATCGGCCCGAGGGCGACGACATCGGAAAAGCGGTCGATGAGGCGATCAAGGCGATCGAGGCGGCGAATCCAGAGCTGAAGGACATCCTCCCGCGCGGCTACCAGAAGCTTGAGCGTGCGACCCTCATCGAGCTACTACGGCTGTTCGCCCCGCTGCCGACTCAACTCTCCGGCGACGCGTTCGGGTTCATCTACGAGGACTTCCTCTCGAACTTCGCCGCCCAGGAGGGGAAGGGCGGCGGCGAGTACTTCACCCCGTACTCGATCGTCCGGCTCATCGTCGAGATCCTCGAACCGTTCCAGGGCCGGGTTTTCGACCCCGCGTGCGGGTCGGGCGGCATGTTCGTGCAATGCGGGAAGTTCGTCGAGCGGCACCACGAGTCCGCCACCCACAAGCTGTCGATCTACGGCGCGGAGAAGACGGATGACACCGTGCCGCTGGCGAAGATGAACCTCGCCCTGCATGGCCTGTCCGGTGAGATCCGACAGGCCAACAGCTACTACGAAGACCCGCACAAGGCGGTGGGCGCGTTCGACTACGTGATGGCTAACCCGCCGTTCAATGTCGACAAGGTCAAGAAGGAACAGCTCGCCGGCGACAAGCGGTTCCCGTTCGGAATGCCCAAGGCCGACAACGCGAACTACCTGTGGATCCAGCAGTTCTACTCCGCCCTCACAGACACAGGCCGGGCCGGGTTCGTCATGGCCAACTCGGCGGGGGATGCCGGGCACTCCGAGAAGGAGATCCGCAAGCAGCTCGTCAAGACCGGCGCGGTTGACGTCATGGTCGCGATCAGCTCGAACTTCTTCTATACCGTCACCCTGCCGGTCACGCTCTGGTTCCTCGACAAGGCCAAGTCGGGCACGCCCCGCGAAGACACGGTGCTGTTTATCGACGCCCGGCACATCTTCCGCCAGATCGACCGTGCCCACCGAGACTTCCTGCCCGAGCAGATCGAGTACCTCGCCAACATCGTTCGCCTATACCGCGGTGAGGACGTAGAGACCCACGCGGGCAGCGGCGCGCTGATTGCCGGAAACTTCTCCGACGGCAAGTACGCGGATGTCGCGGGCCTGTGCAAGGTCGCAACCCGCGCCGAGATTGAGGCCCAGGGCTGGAGCCTGAACCCCGGCCGCTACATCGGGACCGCCGCCATAGACGACGACGAGGAGGACTTCGCGATCAAGCTGGAGTCGCTGTTCGAGGAGTTCACCCGCTTGAGTGACGAGGCCGCGGAACTGCGGACCAGGGTGGATGCCGCGATCACCGGGATCCTCGACGCATGAGTGATTGGCCGACGACGACGTTGGGCGAGCTGATCCATGTGAAGCATGGCTATGCCTTCAAGGGCGAGCACTTCGCGGAGACCGGTGACAAGCTCGTACTGAAGCCTGGAAACTTCCCAGTCGGCGGCGGAATCAAGCTTCGTCCCGGTAAAGACGACTACTACGCCGGCATCTACCCGCCCGAGTTTGAACTTGAGCCTGGTGACATGCTTGTCGTCATGACAGACCTCACGCAGGCTGCTCCGATCCTCGGGTCGCCGGCGTTTGTTCCGAGCGAGCCGGTCATGCTTCACAATCAGCGGCTCGGTCTGGTTCAGATCAAGCCAGGTGCGCAGGTCGATGAACGCTTCCTCTACTACTCGATGCTCTCCGAGTCAGCCCGAGCTCAGGTCCGCGCCACGGCGACTGGCGCAACGGTTCGGCACACAGCGCCGGAACGCCTCTACCGCGTACGGATTGGTTTCCCTGACCTTCGGGTGCAGCAATCGGTCGGTGAGTTTCTCGGAGCTCTTGACGGGTTGATCGACAACAATCGGCGGCGGGTTCGGGTGCTGGAGGAGATGGCGCGGGCGATCTACCGGGAGTGGTTCGTGAACTTTCGCTACCCCGGATACGAGTCTGTCCAGCTCGTCGATTCTGCGGTTGGCCTCATCCCCGAGGGGTGGAACGTCAGAGCTGCGTCCGAGGCTGTGGAGATAAACCCCTCAATCAAGCTGAACAGGACGGTCGAGCACCCATTCATCGCAATGGGCGATGTGAGCGAAACGAGCATGGTCTGCTTGCCGAGCGAGACCCGCTCGGGTGGGTCAGGCGCTCGCTTCGCGAATGGCGACACGCTGCTCGCACGCATCAATCCTTCATTGCAGAACGGAAAGACCGGGTTCGTGCAGTGCCTCGAAGACGGCGAGGTGGGACTTGGCTCGACGGAGTTCATCGTCATGCGCGGAAGGCAGATAGGTCGAGCATTCACATACTGCTTGGCGAGGCAGGAGGCGTTCCGCCACAACGCCATCGCGAGCATGGTCGGTGCCAGTGGTCGGCAGCGCGTGCGGAATGAGTGCTTCGACACCTACTTCCTCGCCGTTCCGCCCCAGTACGTTGCCCAATCGTTCGAAGCCGCCGCTGCTCCAATGTTCGCCCAGGTCGACCTTCTGCATCGGCAGGCGACAAACCTCGGCGCGGTGCGGGACCTGCTGCTTCCGCGTTTGGTGACGGGCCAGATCGACGTGACATCACTCAACTTCGATCGTGTGCTGGAGGACGCGGTCGCATGATGGCGGCGCACGGACCGGAGGCCATGTTCGTAGAGGAGCCGAGCATGCAACTCCTCGCCGAGCTGGGCTGGTCTCGTGTTGACGCATGGCAGGAGACGCTCGGTGGAAACGGCACGCTGGGCCGCGACTCGCAGCACGAGGTATTCCTCACCCATCGCCTGCGCGCCGCGATCCGCCGGCTGAACCCGGCCGACGCGCCGGACGCGGCGATCGACGAGGCGGTCGAGGCTGTGACGAAGGACCGCTCGGTGATGGATAGGGTGCGGGCGAATCGCGAGGTGTACGACCTGCTCCGCGATGGCTATCGGGCCGAGTGGGTCGACGAGATCGGCGACAAGCGCATCGAGCTGCTCCGGTACCTCGATCTGGCGGGCCCGTCGGCGAACGATCTGCTGGCGGTGCAGCAGATGTGGGTGAAGGGAAGCCTGCACAGCCGACGCCTGGATGTGGCGCTGTTCGTCAACGGCATCCCGCTGGTACTCATGGAGTTCAAACACCCGAACGAGGACGTCAAGAAGGGCTTCGACGACAACGTCACAGATTATCGTGACACGATCCCGCAGCTGTTCGTCCCGAACCTGTTCGTGCTCGTCTCCAACGGCAGCAAGGCGAAGGTCGGGTCGACGTATTCCCCGTGGGAGTTCTTCGGCGACTGGAAGGTCACCGACGCGAAGGGCGCCCGCGGGAAGATCGCGCTGGAGACGGCGCTGCGCGGACCGTGCGATCCGGCGGTGCTGCTCGACCTGTTCGAGAACTTCGTCGCATACATGGAACGCCCCGGCGGTCTGATCAAGGTGATAGCCCGCTCACACCAGTACTACGGGGTGAACGCCGCGATAGAGAACCTTCAACGTGCGCGGGCCTCGCAGGACAAGCGACTCGGGGTGTTCTGGCACACGCAGGGGTCGGGCAAGAGCCTGTCGATGCTGTGGTTCACGCAGAAGGTGCTGCGGCAGGTGCCGGGCAAGTGGACGTTCGTGATGGTCACTGACCGGAAAGAACTCGACGCCCAGTTGCACGGCGAGTTCGCTGACGCTGGGGCGATCCCCGCCGGGGCGCAGGTGCACGCCGAGTCGATCGTGGGCCTGCGCACGCTGCTCGCTGCGAATCATCGGTACGTGTTCACGCTGATCCAGAAGTTCCAGCCCGCAGTGGACGAGCGGGAGATGCCGGTGCTTTCGACTCGGTCCGACATCATCGTCATCACCGACGAGGCCCACCGCTCCCAGTACGACACTCTCGCGTTGAACATGCGGCGGGCGCTGCCCGCTGCATCCATGATGGGGTTCACCGGTACCCCCCTGATCGCCGCGGAGGAGCAGGCAACCCGGGCGCAGTTCGGCGAATACGTGTCGGTTTACAACTTCCGTGATGCGATCGAAGACGGCTCGACGGTGCCGCTGCACTACGAGAACCGCATCCCCGAACTGCAGTTGATCAACCCCGACTTCGCCGACGAGCTGGAAGTCATCCTCAACGACGCCGAGATCGACGACGAGGCCGAGGGCGCGCTGGTCAAAGCGCTGGGCAACCAATACGTGCTGCTGACCCGGCCGGAGCGTCTGCAGGCGATCGCTGCCGACCTGGTGCGTCACTTCGTGGGCCGCGGGTTCAGCGGCAAGGCGATGTACGTGGGTCTGGACAAGGCTGCCGCCGTGCGGATGTACGACCTCGTCCAGGAGGCATGGGCTGCGCATCTGGCGGAGTTGAAGCTTCAGCATGACGCACTGCCGGAGCTGGAGCGCCCGTGGTTGGCGTCGCGGATCGCACTCATGGAGTCGACCGACATGGCCGTGGTCGTTTCGCAGAGCCAGAACGAGCTGAAGATGCTCGACGACCAAGGTTTGGACATCCGTCCCCATCGGGCGCGGATGATCCGCGAGGACCTCGCCGAGAAGTTCAAGGACCCCGAAGATGCGTTGCGAATCGTATTCGTGTGTGCGATGTGGATGACTGGGTTCGACGCGCCGAGCGTGTCCACGGTGTACCTCGACCGGCCGATGCGGAACCACACCCTCATGCAGACCATCGCGCGCGCCAACCGGGTGTTCCCTGAGAAGGACAACGGCCTCATCGTCGACTATGTCGGCGTGTTCCGGAACCTCGAGAACGCCCTCGCTATTTACGGGGCAGCCTCCGCAGGCGAGCCGCCGATCGAGATCATCGACGCCCTCGCCGGTGAACTCGACACCGCCGTCGCCGCGCTGATCACGTTCTGCACCGGCGCCGGTGTAGACCTCATCGCGATGCGCGACGCGACCGGCTTCGATCACATCGCCAAGCGCGACGCGGCCGTCGAGGCGCTGCTCGTAGACGACGAGACGTGGAATGACTTCCTCGTGCGGGCGCGCCTCATTCGGCGGCTCTTCAAAGCGCTGCTCCCAAATCCGAAGGCTGCGGCCCAGCAGCGCTCCGTCGCCGCGATCCGGGTGCTCGCGGAGCGCATCACCGATGTCACCAAGCCTCCGCAGCCCGACATCAGCGGCGTCGTCGACGCCGTGGACGCTCTCTTGGACCGCTCGGTCGGGGCGGAGGAGTACGTCATCCGGGCCGCCGCCGAGGGGGTCACCCCGGACCCGTTGCTCGATCTGTCGCAGATCGACTTCGAAGGACTGGCCCGCAAGCTTGCGGGACGCAAGCGTGCCGAGACCGACCGGCTCGCTCAGCTCCTTCTCGCGCGCGCTGTCAGCGCGGCGATACGCAACCCGACTCGCTACGAGCTTGTCGAGCGGATCGAGCAGCTCATCGCCGACTACAACGCTGGCAGCGTCAACATCGACGAATACCTCAAACGGCTCATCGAGATGACCCACACCCTCACCCACGAGGAAGAACGCGCCGTCCGAGAGGGCATGACCGAGGAGGAACTGGCGATCTTCGACCTGCTCACCCAGCCCGACCCGGTCCTCACCCAGGAGGAACAGCAGCGAGTGAAGGCCAGCGCGAAGTCTCTGCTGGAGCACCTCCACGACAAGCTCGTCCAGGACTGGCGGCGCAAGGTCGATGTCATGAGCGACGTCGACAGTACGATCCGATCCGTGCTCGACGCGGGCCTCCCCGACCCGTACACCGTCGATATCTTCCAGACCAAGGTGCAGCTCGTCTACGACCACGTGCTCTCGGCATACGGCGACAACGGCGAGAGCGCATACACAATGAAGGTCGACTTCACCGGCCCACGCGACACGGCAGTCGAATACAACGGCGCCATAGATGTCAACCGGGTCGCGGACGACGTCGTGCGGCGCATCCTGGCCGATTCGACCTTCGCCGCGAAGGTGGCCCAGCAACTGCAGGCCGCCACGGGACCCGCATCTGAGGGGCGTCCACCTGGTCGTTGAGTTCAAGATGAACCGTCGGGAGCGGACTCGTCGGAGTCATGTGGCCGCATCCCCTTGCGGGCATTGCGCGTAGGCGGGGCGCTCCCGCGCAATCCGGATCGGGCGGGATACGCGTGAGAACCCTGCTATGCGCCAGCCACTGAGCACGACAGAGCGTTTGCTTCCCGCCCGCGTAGTGCCTCAAGGATTCCGATGTGTTCGTCTGTCAGATACCGGAAGCTTTGGGGCGGTTCGATTGCTAGGCCCAGACGTAGGTCGCGCAGAGACACCGGATGGTTCCAGCGGCTGGCGTTGTTGATGCGCAGAATCGCGGCCGCTTCGAGATCCGAGAGGTAGTCGCCGAGCGCCGCCTTCTCGATCTCGATTTGATCCCGGTACAGATTCCAGACTCGATCCGCGCTGGGGCGGTCGATCGCGTCAAGCTGCGCGGTGCCCAGAACCGCCCTATCGGGCGTGCTCGAATATAGATAGAGCGTCGTTCCGGGAGGCTGGTGCGGGAATCTGCGGCGGACTTCCGCGGTCTTGGTGCCAGCCAAGATCGCGTGGGCATATCGGGGTCGCACCGACAGTAGGACGGCGGTCATCGAGCTCCAAGCTGCTGTCGTCGGAGGATGCTGTCAAAGAACCGCGGGTCTACGCGACGTATCGACATCAGCGGGTGCCTCACGTCGTGGTTCCTCATCAGCTCCTCCAACTCTTGCCCGCCCACTGGGTGTTCCAAGATTTCAGTGTCCTCGAACCGTACGACAGTCACTATCCCATCGCGGGAAGCTGCGCCCTCGATGTGTCGGAGCGTGAAGACACCGACATGCGCGTTTGCTCGATGGGCTTCTACGGCGGGCGTGCGGGTGACTTCCAAAGTTCGCGAATGTGCCATCACTTTGCGAACGGTCCCGCTGTGGTCGCTTGTGACATGTCCCGCGTCAAGTACTTGGCAGGATTTCTTCTCTTTCGAAGTTGGGGATGGTGGGGTCGGCCAGGCCCGTGTGCA
>NZ_JANGEX010000015.1:0-74479 GCF_033792225.1 Microbacterium sp. LRZ72 | reverse complement strand
CCATCGCACGATGGCTCACCAACGTCTACGACGCCGACACCACCGCCGAGAACTACACCACCCCAGGGGACGTCACCATGACTGGAAGCAGCCCCGCTTGCTTCCAGCCCACCGTAGTGGCGACCGCACCATCCCCCCGACTGCCGCACCGCTACCATTCGACTGACCGGGGTCCGCCACGCAGCCCCTTGAGGCTATCGGGGAACGCCGGCCGCTCGTTTATCCACACTGGGCCAACCTTCTTTCCGCTGGCGCAGCATGAGAAGGAATGGCGCGTCAACGCGGTTGATCACGGAGCGCGCCCTCCTCCAGAGCGGCAGCCACGGCCTCGAACTCGGCCAATGCCGCCGCGAGATCTTCCACGATCTCTCGAGCGATGACCTCCGGCGAGGGCAGGTTATCGAGGTCCTCGAGCGTTTCATCGCGCAACCACGTGATGTCGAGGTTGACCTTGTCGCGGGCGAGCAGATTGTCGTAGTCAAAGGCTCTAAAGCGCTCGCTCTCCACACGCGCATTGCGGTCGGCACCGAAGCACCAAACGAAGTCGTCGAGGTGCGCCCGCGTGAGCCGGTTCTGCTTGAGAGTGAAGTGCTGGTTGGTGCGCAAGTCGTATATCCACAGCTTGCTGGTCCACGGATGCTCGGCCGCGGGCTTCTTGTCGAAGAACAGTACGTTTGCCTTAACGCCGCCGGCGTAGAAAATGCCCGTGGGCAGTCGCAGCACGGTGTGCAGGTCAAAGTCCTTCAGCATCCGTCGCCGTAGGGTTTCGCCCGCCCCGCCTTCGAACAGCACGTTGTCAGGCAGGACGACCGCGGCGCGTCCGTTGATGTCGAGGATCGTGGCAATGTGCTGGAGGAAGTTCAGTTGCTTGTTCGAGGTCGTCACGACGAAGTCCTGCCGCTCGATCTCAAGGTCCTCCCGCGCTTCACGACCGTCGGCCCCGACCATCGTTAGCGAGGACTTGCGGCCGAATGGCGGGTTCGACAGTACGACGCTCCATCGGCGCCCCGGGTCGGCAATGAGCGAGTCCTTCACCTCGATGAGCGACGGGCCGTTTGCCTCGCCCGCGCCGTGTAGCAGCAGGTTCATCGCGGCAAGGCGCGCGGTGCCGTCGACGAGTTCCACACCGTGTACAAGGGACCTTTGCAGGTGTTCGCGCTGGGGAGGGGTGAAGGATGCCGCATCCTGCGCGGCGTACTCGTACGCCTGCAGAAGAAAGCCGCCGGTGCCACACGCCGGGTCGGTGACCGTGTCGCCGACGGTCGGGCGAACGCAGTCGACGATCGCGTCAATGATCGCGCGCGGCGTGAAATACTGCCCGGCGCCCGACTTGACGTCTTCGGCGCCCTTCGCCAGCAGCGACTCGTACGCGTCGCCCTTGATATCTACACCTGTCTGCGACCACTGCTCGGCGTCGATCAGATCGTGTATGAGGCGCTTGAGTTTCGCCGGGTCTTGCACGCGATTCTGCGCCTTGCGGAAGATTACGCCGAGAGTACCCGGCTCTCGCCCAAGCCCCTGCAGGATGCGCGTGTACTCGGTCTCGAGCTCGGCGCCGTCGGCGTCGAGCAGTCGCTGCCACGAGTATTCGTCGGGCACGATCCGCTCCGGCCGCAACGGCCGAGTCGCCCGCTCGTGTGCCATCTTGAGGAACAGCAGGTACGTGAGCTGCTCGGTGTAATCGACCGTGCCGACGCCGTCGTCGCGCAGCACGTTCGCGTACGCCCACAGCTTGTCGACCAGGCGCCGGGGTTCAGTCATTCTTGTTCTCACTCCGCGTGTAGATGTGCTTCCGGCTAGTCAACAGTCGCGCCCGAAGGTGCAGCTACCACAAGCTCGTGCGTTTCAGGCGATGACGGCAAGCTCTTCGATGACGTCGGAATCAGATGCTGCCCCGGTGAGCTTGCCCGAGAATGCGGCCGCGAACAGGGCGCGGCGGAGCGAGGCCGACTGTTGTTGGCTCGCGCCTGCCGAGCTCGTCAGTTGGGAGCATGCATCACGAATTGCGTCGACCTGCGCGATCGCGCTTGCCTGCCTTTCAATGGATGGCACCGGGATCTCGAGCGCCTTGAGTTTCCCAACGCTGAGCGTGTGCAACCCGCTCGATGAGCTGGAGATATTCGTTAGCGTGTCGCGGTTCTGGGGCGAGTTCCAGACTGCCTCGAGGTACGCGGGGATCAGGGTTTTGGACGGCCGAACTCGAATCAGGTGATTCTGGTGCACGGCGCCCGGGATAGAGCCGTCCCATAGTGAAGCGCGACCGATTTGCGAGGCGCTGCCGTTGCCCTCGACCACGAGCAGGTCCCCGGGAATCAATCCGTAACGGTCACGGTCACCAGCGAAAACCTCGATCTGGTGTACATCACGAAGGTCGAGGCCCGAGGCCGTGACGTTCGCCACCCGGAGGAACGGGGCGATGTTGTGTGCGGGCTTGCGCTTCGGCTGCTTTTGAATCCCGCCCTGGATGTCTGCGATCGTGCCGAGTCGAGTGCGGTCACCTGCACTCGCGATCGACAGGGCGTGGGCGACGAGCGAGGCCGACCGCCGAACGGTTCGGTCTAGGGCATGTCTCATAAACATCTCTGGGTCCAGGCGACTACGGCGTTGAGTGTCACGGCGGCGCGGAACATGATCGCGAGTTTGTCGTAGCGGGTCGCGAGCCCGCGCCACTGCTTGACGTCGCAGAAGCGCCGTTCCACGACGTTGCGGCCCTTGTAGTCGTCCGCGTCGAATCCGGGCGGGCGTCCACCGTGTGACCCGCGTCGTTTCCGATGCGCTTGCTGGTCGCGTGGTTGCGGGATCACGGCGCGGATGCCGCGGCCGTGCAAGTGAGCGCGGATCGCGCGCGAGGAGTACGCCTTGTCGCCGCGGACGGCGTCGGGCCGGGTGCGGGGACGCCCGACCGGACGTGCGACACGGAGCCGCCGCAGCAACGGCAGCAGGGCGGGGGCGTCACCGGCCTGGCCGGGCGCGACGGCGATCACCAGCGGTAGTCCGTGGTCGTCGACGAGCTGGTGGATCTTCGTCGACAGGCCGCCGCGGGAGCGGCCAATGGCGTGATCAGGCGGCTCGACGTCCGGATTCGTGTAATTCGACCCAGCCCCCTGTGAGGCGCGTGAGGTTCGTCGCGTGCTGATGTGCACGCGCGATGGTGGAGTCCACCGACACCGTCCACCCGATCTTCCCGTCCTGATCGGCCGCGGTGAGCAGCGCCTGGTGAACCCGGTCCCAGGTGCCATCGTCAGCGAGGTTCCGGTGCCACCGCCAGACGGTCTGCCACGGCCCGAACTCTCGCGGCAGATCACGCCACGCGATCCCGCACCGATACCGATAGATGATCCCCTCCACGATCATCCGCGCGTCCGAGAACGGGCGCCCTCGACGGCCGGTCCGCGACGGGAGGAACGGTGCGATCAACACCCATTGATCATCAGAAAGGAGCTGGAATCGAGACACTCTCTCAGCGTCTCAGCCGCCCCCTCCATCTTTCTGAGACACGCCCTAGCAGTGTGTCTGCTGTGTCCAGACGAGAGATGTGGTCTTCGAGAATGTCGACAATCCGTCGTTGCTCGGCCAGGGCAACGATCGGCAGCGGTATCCGACGAATGGTCTTGAGCCCGAGGCGCGGTCTTCCGACGCCGTGGAGTTGATCCTTGGCCCATGCCCTTGCCGCTGGGCGTTGAAGTGCGTAGAGAACCCAGCGTGGGTCGACCTCTTGCGATAGACGCACGCGAATACAGTCAGCCTTTACGATCGCCGGTCCGATGTCCGCAGGCATCAAGCACGCTCGCGGCAGGTTGTCGCCGAGTGAAGCGACGAGGAGGTCTCCGCCGATCACCTCGTGTTTCCGCAGCGACTCGAAATGAGTCTGCGAAATGTGAGCTTCGGCACGCTTGTACGATCCATCACCGATGTTCTGCAGACGAACGACCTGGGGACCCTCGGTTGTGTAATGCGCGCTCGTCAGGTTCGATCCGAATGGGCCGTCCGTGATCGCTCCTGGTTCAAGTGCCGCCAGCGATTCGAGCGGCACGGTCTCGAAACTCACGCGGTCAGCTCCGCGTTGAGCGATTCGATGAGTGCGCCGGCGCCGGCGCCGAGGTCGCGCACGGCCCCTTCGGGCCCGCCACGCTCCGAGAACGGTGCAAGTTCGAGGTCGGCGTCCGTCAGTCCTGCCGAGTTGGCGATCACGTCGGCCATGCGGTCGAGCCACCAGCGCTGGGGGCCGGTAAATACCGTGCCGATAAGCGCCTGACGGCCAAGCCAGTCGTCGTATCGGGTGCGGATGAGGTCAGCGTACGGCACGAGGTCGTTGTCTTCTCCGAGTTCAAAGCGCAGCAGCGACACCAGGTCGGTGAGCCGCGCATGGCTGTTGGGCTTGACGCGTTCGACCTGCACGGCCGCGTACGCGTTCCAAATGAGGTCGACTGTCCAGTTGTGCGGCGGCCTCTTGATTCGCTCGGCGAGCTCTTCGATCGAAGCGAACGGTACGCGGTGGGTCTTTGCCTCCATAAGGACCTGAATCGCGCTGATCTCGCTGCGGTGCTCGCGCAGGTACTCGCGCCACGACTCCACGATCGACCGGGCGCGGCTCGTGTCGACCACGCCGAACGCGTCGACCAGTTCGTCGACGGTGACTTCGTCGATTACCTGATGGTGGGCGCGTCGCAGCTCGAGAATGCGCGCCCGCAGATCAGCGTTCGCGGCGAGCGGAGTGATCGCGGACTCGATGAGGGCCGCGAGAGCAGCCTCGCGCCCGGCGCCCGGGACGGCAGCAAGTACGGCCGCCTGAGTGTCGGAGTCGACGGCATCGACGATCCCGCGGATCACGTCGCGCAGGGATCCGCCTGCGACTTCGTCGAGCTCGGCGCGCTCTGATGCGGTGAGCTGAAGTTCCAGCGCCGACAGGCGCGAGGCGAGGGTCGCCGTCTCGTCCTCGGTGATCGACAGGTCGGCGACCTTCGCGAGCAGCTTCTGGAGCGAGATCCCGCGGTCGCGATTGAGCGGCGGCTCGACGAAGTCGTGCTCGGTCACCCCGACCGCGTCGACGATGACGAAGCGGGTCTTGTCGGCGGCGTCCGGAGTCACCGACTGGAAGTCTGCGGAGGCGATTGTGCGCGCACCCCGGCCCTTCATCTGCTCGAAGTACTGGGCGCTGCGCACATCGCGCAGGAAGAACACGCACTCCAGCGGCTTCACGTCGGTGCCGGTCGCGATCATGTCGACCGTCACCGCGACGCGCAGCGTTGGCGACGTGCGGAACGCCTGCAGGTGGCCCTTCGGATCCTTCGCGTTGTATGTGATCTTCGCCGCGAAGTCGTTGCCCTTGCCGAACACCTCTCGCACGAGCGTCACGACGGTCTCGGCGTGGTTGTCGTCTTTGCAGAAGATGAGTGTCTTCGGCACGACCCGGCGCCCCGGGAAGATCTCGGGCATGCGGTCGCGGTAAGTCTCGAGGATCGTGCGCAGTTGCGACACGTTCGTCACGGCACGGTCGAGTTGGGATGCCGCGTACTCCAGATCTTCGTCGAGCGCTTCGAGTCGTTGCGCTCGCGTGCGGCGGTCGACCTTCGGCACGATCGTTCCCGCTTCGATGAGCCCGCCCTCTTCGCTCACGCGAGTCTTGATGCGGTAGACGCCGAAGTCGACGTTGACCCCGTCCGCCACCGACTCGGGATACGTGTACTCCGACACGAGGTTCTGCTGGAAGAACCCGAACGTCTGTTTTCCGGGCGTCGCCGTGAGCCCCACGATGTGCGCGTCGAAATACTCCAGCACCCCACGCCACACCCCGTAGATCGACCGGTGCGCCTCGTCGACGAGGACAAGGTCGAACGCCTCGGGCGGCATCGCGGGGTTGTAGGACACCGATACCGGGGCGTCCGGCACGAAGTCGTCGATGCCCTGGTCATCGCGGCCATCGGCCTCTTTGCCCTGCAGCACCCGGTGCACGCGCTGGATCGTCGAGATCACGACGCTCGACGAGGCCAGCATCCCGGCGCTCGAAAGCTTCGCGACGGGATACAACTCGGTGAAGCGCCTGCCGTCTCCAGGAGTGCGATAGTTCTGGAACTCGGCGAGCGTCTGATCGGCCAGGTTATTGCGGTCGACGAGGAACAAGACGCGGCCGAACCCGCCATAGGTCAGCAGGCGGTATGCCTCGGTGACGGCAGTGTACGTCTTGCCGGCGCCTGTGGCCATCTGAATCAGGGAACGCGAGAAACGCTGCTCACGCAGCGACCTCTCGACCCCCTCGACCGCGTCGAT
Organism: Microbacterium sp. LRZ72; assembly: GCF_033792225.1. Taxonomy (NCBI): domain Bacteria; kingdom Bacillati; phylum Actinomycetota; class Actinomycetes; order Micrococcales; family Microbacteriaceae; genus Microbacterium; species Microbacterium sp. LRZ72. The sequence goes on along the minus strand of NZ_JANGEX010000015.1, from coordinate 68,212 downwards.
CTGAGCAGGACGGAGGCTCGATCGGTCGAGCTCGGGCATGCCGCGGACCCGAGCCCGCCACGTCGGTGCGTCCGGGGTCTCGGTGGCTTCACGCACCTGCCTGGCCAGGGTCGCCGGCTGGGGAAACGCGAAGATCCGACGTGCGCGCGGGCTGGCGTCGTATCCGTTGGTGAAGTGAGTCTCTGTACCAGATGCCTCGAAGACGAACGGAAGACGTCCATCGATGGTAATCGCGCGCTTGGCGTGGGTACCGGGGAGTCCAGTCGCGTACATCGCAGACTGCCACTCGACCCCGGACAAAGTCGTGCCGACCGGCTTGGCCTCGATGACGCCGACTACCTTCTTGTCGACATACAAGAGGTAGTCCACCCGACCGTGACCCGCTGCCATGATTACCTCGCGAACGGCGACGCCCGGGCCAACGAAGAGATTCAGGTCCTTGCGGTCGTGGACAAACCACCCGGCGGCTTCGAGCTGCTCATCGATGAGTTTCCGCGCTCGCGCTTCAGCAGGCAAGCGGTCGTCGACGGGCATAGATTCAGATTATCCAGAATGCCCGAGGGGGCCGGCATTCGAGCAGTGCCCGCACAGGGATGGCGTCAGCAGAAGAGACAGTCGTCAAACGCCAGCATGAACCGGATCATCCTCGCACGTTGCCGCCTGCTCCACGGGATCGATACGCTCGCCACATGGCCGAGTACACACTCACGGACGACGAGTACGCCGAAGCCCTCCGGGCGGCGATGGATGCTTCCAACAGGGCCCGATTCGAGGACAACAATCCCGACGGAGCGGCTGAAATTGGCGTGCAGGCTGGTCGTGCCAAGGCGGAGGAGATTGCTCGACGGCGAACGCTTGGCCTTTAGCAGTACGCTCGGAGTCCCCCTTCCCCCGGGAGGGTCCGGCGACTTGGCAGAGTGGCCACAATGCGCCCGCCTGAAGAGCGGGTGGAGGTGAAAGTTTCCCATGGGTTCGAATCCCGCAGTCGGACGACTTAGATCCGCTCGACGTGGATTGGTCGTAGCACCCGCTTGTGGTTGGGCGTGACGTAGAACGCGTGGGCTCCATCCATCTCGTTCCGGATCAGTCCAGGCAGCACGCTCGCCAGCATTGCGAGCGCCTGCGAGTGGAAGTCGAGGCCTTTGCCATCGATATCGACGAGGCCGACCCAGTGCAAACCCGCGGCGCGCAACCCGTCCCGCTCTTCGGCGTAGAACAGCTGCTTGCGATCCTGCGTGATGATGGCAGTGAAGCCGCGCTTGTTCAAGGTCGGGAAGATGTCGACGTCCTCAGTCCGACGCAGGTCCTCCTCAACGTAAGAGCGATAGAGCGCCGCGCGGAACGGGCGACGTAACGAATCTGCGTACTCGTGCGGCAGGTTCTCATCGATGAAGAACTTGGGTCGCGTCACGCCGGGTCACGCAGCCTCAAGTGCGCGGCTAAACGCGATCGCGTCGCGCGCCGCGTCGACGGAGACGCGCGGGAACATCTCCGGGATGTCCTCTACGAACACAGTCTCTTCGTCGACGAGCTGCGCAATGGTCTCGAACGGTACGCGCGTTCCGGCGACCACAGGCCAGCCACCGAGAGTACGAGGGTGCACGGTGAGACTCTTCGCCGGGCGTTCGAAGTTCACCACGGTCTCGCCACGGAAGTTGTTGAACTCCTCGAAGAGCTCCTCGAAGGTGTACTCGGTCACGAGATGGCCCGTCTTGTGCGTAAGGTCCATGACGACGCCGTCGGGCCGTCGTACGAATATGACCCTACCGTCGGTGCCGAAAGAGAAGTCGGACGGATGATCTGCGACGGCCACCATGTCAAGCTTGCCCCACGCCGCGCGCAGCTTCTGAGCCGACGTCTTGGCACGCAGGAAGACCATTGCTCGCAGCGCCACGACATCTCGGTATGAGTAGATCGGCGGGCGCTTCGGCTGCACTTCAGGCACGAGGAGTCCCGTCCGGCGCCACTTGGTCAGCTGATAGGAGGTCGCGCCGGAGAGCTTCACTGCCAGCTCAGGGGTATAGGTCATGACGCCCCACCCAGCCGGTCCATGGGCACATCATATGGCCGCGGCCGACATTGACCCGCTTTTGCGGAGGGTGAGCGCCTCGCTGCCGCGCACCGCATCGCTCTCGCCTGCGTGCGGTGCAACGTCTTGGTGTGCTGCGCGCTGAACGCTCCCCGACCGGCCACCGCAGACGGCGCGCCGGTGTCCGTGCCCCGATACGCGTCCCGCTCCCGAACGGCGCGCGATTGAGGATCCCTGATCGGGTGGTGCCGACAAGCGGGACGAGGATGTGAGGCTCGGGACGCTTCCGCAAGAGCTTGCGGCGGAAGCTTCGCATACCGAAGTTGACGTGTCTCTTCAGCAGGACCGTCGCTGGTACGGCAGAATCGGCTCGCGTCGGCCCAGTTTCCGGGCGCGCATGAGGGGGCAGCAGTGACGACGAACCGTCAAACCGTAACCCGGATGGCCTGAATGCTCGATTTCACGGCTCTCGATTTTGAGACCGCCAATTCCTTTCGGGGCTCGCCCTGCTCAGTCGGCCTGGTGCGTGTCCGAGATGGGCAGCTCATCGAGCGACGGCATTGGCTGATCCGTCCGCCGGAGGGCGCTGACTGGTTCGATGGCTGGAACACAGCCATCCACGGGATCACCGCAGAGATGGTCGCGGACGCCCCGCGGTGGAAGGACATCTTGCCCGCCCTCGTAGACTTCATCGGCGACGACGTGATCGTCGCCCACAACGCGGGATTCGATGTTGGCGTGATGCGATACGCCTGCGCACTCGACAACATCGAATGGCCAGAGGTTCGATTTCTTTGCGCCTTGGTTATGGCTCGTCGCGCGCTGGCACTTCCCACCTACAGGCTGCCGTTCCTGGCCGAGAGAATGGGCATCGCGTTCGACAACCACCACGACGCTCTCGCTGACGCGACCGCGGTGGTGGAAGTGACCAGGCGCCTGGCCGAGAAGCAGCAATCGGCGGACCTGCTGGAACTGGCTGACTCACTCGGCGTCGGCATCGGACGGATGGGCCGCGGCATGTACCGAGGCAGTGTCGCGATCGGATCCGGCAGGCACGGCGGACGCAACTTCACCCCGATCGAAGTAAACGCGGACGGCGATCCGAGCGGATACCTCTATGGCCGAGTCGTAGTATTCACAGGCACCCTGATGTCGATGACACGGGACGCCGCTCGCCAGGAGTGCGCCAAGGTCGGCGCGATTCCGGAACAAACCACCACCAAACGAACGAACATTCTCGTTGTAGGCGACATCAACCCGGCCGTCCTCCGCCCGGGCTCGAACATCACAGGAAAGGCACGCAAAGCCTTCGAACTGCAGGACAGCGGCCAGGAGATCGAGGTCATGACGGAAGACGACTTCCTTCGCTGCCTAGACGGCAACCGCCTCGACGGCGCCGAGATTCTACTGGACAATGGTGCAGCGCACGCAACCCAGATGGATCGAACCCGACGAGATTCATCGGCAGCGCCCGTCCCACCCGAACCGAAGCTAGCTCCAGCCGTCAAGCCGCCGAGACCCCTGCGCCGGACTCCGGTACCAACAGATCAAGCATGCTCCGTGGAAGGTTGCGAGAGAACGGCTGCCTTCAAGACCCGGACAAAGCCAACCTGGTGTCGATCACACATCGAAGACACTCAGCGCACCGGTGGACTGCGCCCCCTCGAAACCTTCACACACCCCGACGACTGGCAGCTCACCGAGTGCCTCGCGTGCAGCGTTCAGGCGCACTACCGCTTCAACTACACCCTGGAGAAGAACGCATGGAACGAGGCGACTTGTCGGGCCTGCTACTGGCGGAAGTGGGCAGCTGACGCCCGCGCAATCCAGGGTGAAAGGGCGGATCTAACGCCGGTCAGCTACTCCTCGGCTCTCTCCCATGCTGAAGCGCACGGATTCGAGTATCTCGGCCCCCTAACCGCGCCCTCAGTTGGGGGCGACCCGCATCACGTCAAGTGCCGCGCCTGCGGCAAGATCACTGCGGACCGCCTGTCCGACATCGGCTTCGGCTGCACGTGCGTGTCTCGCAAGTAGGGTTGCTCGGCTCGATCGCTGATCGAACAACTTCGCGCCGGCGGCGAGGGTGCCGCGTTGAGATGCTCTGTCCCTCTGCCTCAGCGATGGGTAGACGCCAACGCACGCCGAAGGGCCGTAGCGCTGACGCCGAGCACGCCCGCGATGTGCGCGATCGATCGGCCGCTGGCGCGGAGTTCGGTGGCGGTATCCATACGCTCGGGGGTCATGACGGAGGGCCGGCCAGCACGGCGGCCCTCTATTGACGCGGCCGACAGGCCGGAGCGGACGCGATCGCCGAGGAGCGTGCGACGCACGTCATCGAGCGCAACGAGATGCGCGCGGCCGTCCGCATCCGCGTCCGGGGAGATATCGAGCGCGGGCTCGGCATGGAGCGGAAGCAAATCTCCCCATCGGCGAGTGTGTGCAGCGTGAGGATGAGGAGGTTGAGGCTGAGCGACAGTCGGGCCGCGCTTGTGACGAGAAGGGTGTCGCCGGCCGCGAGGTTCGCGACGCACTCCTTGAGATTCGGACGGCCCCTGGGGTGCTCTCCCCCCGCGTCGACGAACACGGTGCCTGCACCAAGTGACTTGAGCGCGGCGATGTCATCGTCGACGGACGGCGCATCGTGAAGCATCCGCGTGTAGCCGACGGTGCGCGAGGTCATCGGTCAAGACCGGGCGAGGGTGGCGTCGGCGCGGCGGTGGGCTCGCTCGAGGGCAGGGTTGCACGCTGGCGGCGCAGCGCTGCGGATTCGGCGGCCAAACGCGACTCGAGCTGAGGGCCGGTGGTGGAGTTAGCGGGGAGCTGCATGCTCGGCACGACGTCGCGGAGAGCGATCTGGTGCAGCTCGATCAGCACGTCCAGGTCGGTGGCGCGCGGCGGGAGTATGCGCACGAAGTCGGTGAGGCGCCGCAGTTCTCCCAGCCACTCGATGGCGGCGCGCCCAGTCGGGCTCCCCTCCCGAGCCTGGTCAAACGCGCTGGTCGCCCGCAAGGGATCGATGGAGACACCACCGACCTCGTTGCCTGCGCCATCGAGCATCATCAGCGACGCGCGTCTGCCGACGTCAGCGAGTTTCTCGATTACGCCGCGCGTCTCTCGCCAGCTCATGTCGTGGTCGGCAGCCGATACCCCCAGGCTGGCGATGCCTCGATGAACATCCCGGAAGTGAGCGGATGCTGCCGCGAGCAACGTCTCGGGCCGGCGGGGGACGACCAGGATCATGTCAGTAACGAATCCGGCCTCGGTGAACTGCTCAATCACCCCGCGCACGACGTCGGCGCGGGGGAACTCGCCCTCAATGATGAGAGACCTGCTGTGCTCGCGTGCGTGGGCGATCGCAAGGCGCAGCCACTCTGCCACGTCTGCGGCGACCGTGGCGCGTGCGTCGCTCTCAGCCGCGCGAGGGTGAAAGCCGCGCAGGTCGTCGGCCGACACCACGGCCGCTCCAGGTGCGGAGCGCAGGGCTCGGTGGATGGCGCGCACACGACCACTCCCCTGCCCACCCGCAATGAGGGTGAGTCGCGGAGATGGTTCGGGATCGGCGGTGGGGAACAGCATGGGCAGGATGCTGCGCTCGAACACCTTGCCCGCGTCCATTGCCGCACCGTCGACGCCGCTCACGGGCGGCCCTCAAGTTCGCGAATGCGTCCTTCGATCTCTGCGGTGGCGGCGTCCACGGCGGTTCGGTCGAATCCGTCGACGGTGTTGATCTTCGCGCGGAGGGCGATGACAGCATCCCTCGCCTCACCCGGCGTCTGCTCGCACTGCAGAAGCAGGGCCGTGAGTGTGCCTGCTTGTTCGCGGAGCGCGTCGTACGCGACGGCGTTGTTCACGCGCCACGCCGATGGGCCTGCGGCCATGTCTCCCGCCTCCTGGCGCGAGTTTAACTGGCTGATCCGAAATCAGTGACAAGCATGTTTCGGCGCATAGTTGCCGCGCCGGGATACGCAGCGCTCACACGGCGCGGGCCGGGCGGTCAAGGGTGCGGCAGAGCCGCATCGTGAAGCGACGCGGAGCGCCCTTGAGGGCCCGACCCTGGCGCGTACGATCTCGCGACGCCGGTCGAAGTCAGCTGCGGACGAGCGCGGTGATGTCGCGAATGAAGGATTGCTTGTCGGCTGCGGGGTCCGTGATCAGACGCGCAATCCTCAGACGCCACGCATCGCGCTCTTCGTCATCGAGCGTCGCGAGGGGCTTCGCGCACCACGCGACGTCTTCGCCGAGTGTGTAGCCGGGCTCGGCGGTCGCGCGATCGGGGTAGTAGGTGAACGCTGCGATGGCCACCCGGGCGATCACAGCCTCCACGTCGGATCGATCAATCATGGCCAGACCTCCCTGCAGCGTGTGGCTCGCGCTATCACTCTTCCGGAAGCGAGCCGCGTGCGCCGGCTTCTCGCCTGGCCTGTGGATGCTGAACTGCAGTGACGCGTGGGGAGGACTGTCATCTGCTCATTCCACCACCGCCGGGTGCTGGGCCGACGTGCGGCCGCGCGGGGTCGGGTCGCTCCGCCGCTCGCCGCGGGCCTGCCTTGAGGCGGGCATTGATTCCGCGGGCGATGGCCTCCATGCGCTGTTGTTCGGCGGTGAGGCGTCGGGGTGTGTCGGGGCTGAATTCGGGGTTGCGGTGCGCGTAGTCGGCGGCGCGTGCGCGGTAGCAGTCTCGGCGCCATTCATCGAGCAGAGGCTGCGGCACGCGCCCCTCCGCACGGAGCGCGTCGATACCTTCCGCGTCCCGCTCGCGGGTGAAGAAGGCGGTCGCTTGCTCGAGGTTGGCGTCGCGTTCGCGCGCGGTGGTGCGGTGTCGTCGTTCGGGCGGCAGGCCTGCGTCTGTGCGGCGTTTCTCTCGGGCCCGCCAGATGCGCATGGCTTCGCGTTCGCGGTCGCGGTTGGCGGCGTAGTGCGCGCGGCGCTTCGCTTTGATCTGTTCCGCGTTCTGCTCGTAGTAGCGTCGCGCCGCGGCCTGTTTCTGCGGACGGTGGTCACGACCGTAGTCACGGCCCTGCGCGTTCACCGCGTCCTTGTTCCGCGCCCGCCACCGGTCGTTGATCGCTTTCCGCTGTGCACGGTACCCCTCAGGATCGGCGGCTTTGCGTTCGGCGAGGTAGTCCCGCTGATAGGCGCGGCGCTCCTCGATGTTGGCGTGGTAGTAGTCGCGGGACTTCTTCGCGTTGGTCGCACGCCGTTCCTCCTCGCGTTGCTTATGCTCCCCCGCGCGCCGCTTCCGCTCACGCTCGGCCCGGTTGACCTGCTCGCGATTCTGCGCGTCGTACTCGCGCCGATACTCCCTGATGCGCTCACGGTTCTTCTGTCGCCATTCGCGCTTGCTCTCGAGCCGGCGCTGACGCGCTTCTTCGGATTCGGCCACGACGTCACCTCCGCAAGCCTGCGCCTGAGACGGCAGCTGTCGGGGACATCTCGGGGCGTGTGTGGTCTTCGCGCGCGAGGTGATCGATGAGGTCGGGGCGGAACCCCGACCAGTGGTGCTCGGGCTCGCCGTTGACCATCACGACGGGTGCTTCGGTGTAGCCGAGGTCGTCGGTGAGGAACTCACGAGCCGCCGCGTGCTCAGCTTCCGTGATGTCGATGACGGTGAAGCGGATGCCCGAGGCTTCGAGCTTGCGGATCGTCAGCCGACACCGCTGGCACGACGGCCCCGTCGAATACACAGTCACAGCGGGCACGGTCAGCCTTCACTTCCGGAGTCCGGGAAATCGGGAGTCACGGAGTCCGGGGCAGCGACAGTCGCGGAGTCCGGGAGTGCGGCGTGCGGCAGAACGGAGTTCCGGATTTCGGTCTCCGTGTTGCCGGAGAGCGCTCCCTGGTGGGCGAGGAGCAGGTCGATCGCGACGCGGACGAGGGTGTTCTCGGTGATGCGCTCGGTGCGAACGGTGCGGCGGCGCATCAGCCGGCGCGCGAGCGCGGTCAGGTTCGCGTCTTGGTCCTCCCGGATGCGCGCTTCCTTGCGGGTCAGGCGCGCGTACGCCGGCACCGTCGAGGCCGGTTCGACGGATGTCGCTTCAACCGCCGGGCCCGCGGATGCTGATTGCCGCAGTTCCGCGGCGAGGCGGGCGCGGGCGTCGCCGAGCGCGCCGGCGAGGTCGATCTTCGCCATCATCACCACCTCCGGTGCAGGTCGGCGCCGAGGCATTCGGTGAGTTCGAACCCGACGCAGGTGATGTCCCAGATCGAGCCCTCGGTGCGGCGGTTATCGGTGAGGTTGGTCACCAGCCGTCCGAGCATCGGCGCGTGCGCATGGATCACGTACTGCCGCAGATAGGCGTGGAACGTCGGCACCTCGAACGTCTTGTTCAGCACGGTCTGCCACTGCCGGTACTGGTTGGGGATGCGCCCGTCGACACGGTTCAGCAGCACCCGGTAGGGCAGGTGCCGGGGTTCGATCAGCTGCGTGATCGTGCGCAGCGTGGGGTGGATCGCCATCGGCTCGGGCACCACCGGCACGATCACGTAGTCCGCGGCATCAAGCACGGCCTCCAACGTCCGGGTGTCCTCGAGGCTTCCCGGAGTGTCGACGACCACGAGGTCGTAGGCGTTGTCGAGTTCGCGGAGGCGGGTGAGGACGGCGGGGTCGTGGTCGTCGGAGAAGTCGAACGGGATGTGCTCGTGCATGTTCTCGGCCCACCAGGTCGTCGATCCCTGCGGATCGACATCGACCACCAGCATCCGGAACCGGCGCGAGAGGTGTGCGGCGAGCTGCATCGCGACGGTCGTCTTGCCGACCCCACCCTTCTGGTTCGCGACCGCGACGATCTTCACGACACGCCCCCGCACGTGCGAACTGCGGCGGTGCGGGAGTGCCGGAGTTCGGACCTCCGGGCGTTGCGGAGCGTCGGAGTCCAGCCGCCGTCGTGCGTCACGGGCGAGCAGGGGCGGATGCCGGGTGTCGCGGAGGGCTGATCCCTTCTCTGTTCTTCTCCCTGGTCTCTCACTGTTAGTGGGACATCACACCGATAGGGCGGGGACGCCAGACCGATACCCCTGTCGGCGTGACGCCGATACCGACCGGACACCACACCGACACGGGCCGCGGTAGTGGTCGGTGTGGTGTCCGCTGGGGTGCTTTTCGGGGTCAGCCATCGGACGAGGGACCGACACTGTGGATACGGCCGGCGGTGGCGGTGAAGCGTTGCCGGTGCATCCACGCCTGGTCCTTCGCCCGGTACTCCTCGGGCACTGCCGGGAACCGGTAGATGCACGAGAGCCACCGCCCATCGATGCGCCGGTCGCGGGCGACGTGCACCAGCCCGGACTCGCCGAGCACCTTCACCACCCGCTGCACGGTGCGCACGTTCAGGCAGGTGCGGCGCGCGATCGTCGCGTACGACGGGTACGCGTACCCCTCCGCCGCGCTCTCCAACTCCGCCAGACACAGCAACACAAGCTTCTCCGCGGGGCTCAGCGGCACCCACGGCACGTCCTCGGGCCCGGCGGGCGGGTCGGTGTTGATGCGGGGCCGGTTGTCGGTCTCCCATGCCCAGTTGCGTGCGCTCAGGCTCATGATCGTCCTCTGCCGCCGGCATCCACGTCCACGTCACGGGTCACACCGCCTCGGACGTGCCAGTGCGGGTGGACGCCTCGACCCAGTCCTCGAGCTCGTCGAGCGCGTAGACGATGGTGCGGCCCAGCTTGCGGTAGCGGGGACCCTTGCCCTCGTACCGCCACATCGCCAGCTTGCCCTTCGTCACACCCGGCAGCATCGCGGCCACCTCCTCGGGGCTGAGGAACGTGTGGGCAAGGCCCGCCCGTGCGGTGTTCGTCGTCGTTGCCATGATCCAACTCCTTTGCGTATACCCGACAAGGTTTGACGCGAGTGAATCAGATGTGCAAGACTCCGTCAAGGTTGTACATGCATATTCGTGACGCGGAGAGGCAAACTGAGGAGGTGAAGATCGACGTGCGAACACTCGAGGGCGAACCCATTACCTGGCGCGACGCCACCGTCCCCATCGGGTCCGCGTTGCGCATCGCGCCGGCTTTCCGGGCAACGGTTCAAGAAAGCGACGTGCCCTACGACACCACCGTGCAAGCGCACTGGGACCCCGAGCTCGGCCGCTACCGAGTCACCTCGGTCAACGTCGTCGTCGCGGAGCCCGCCGGCGAGATCAACGGCGCCGCACTCCGCCGCGTCCGGATGCAAGAGATCGTTCAAGCCGCGACCCCGTCCTGCATCGCGGTATCCTTCGACGACGGCAACGACCCGTCCACCGTCAGCGAGCTCACCACCACCGAAGGCCGCCTCGTCCCGACCTGGATGGCAGCCGAAGCCCGCAAGCGCGAGAACAAAGACGCGCGCATGGACCTCGTCGAGCTGATCTACAGTGCCGCCGCCCTCGCCGGGCAACCCCCCACCAAGGCCGTGCAGGCCGAACTCGACGTGCCCTACCGCACCGCCGCGGACTGGATCGCCAAAGCCCGCGCCGCCGGACGCCTCGAAGGTATGAGCTACATCGCCGGCCGACAGGCGGATGGGTAGCGTCAGCCCCTACGACACCAAAGAAGGTAAGCGATATCGCGCTCTCTACCGCCGACCGGACGGCTCCCAGGGCCAGAAACGCGGATTCCTGACGAAGAAGGCTGCTCAGACGTACCTTGCGAGCGTCGAGACGGCGAAGGCAAGAGGCGAGTACGTCAATCCCTCAGACGCCAGAATCACCGTGGACGAGCTCGGGCAGGAGTGGCTCAGCAACCGGCGATCCGACCTGAAGCCCTCCACCTTCCGATCGATCGACTCCGCCTGGCGCATACATGTTCAGCCAGCATGGGGTAGGCGCTCCGTCGGAGGCATCCGCCACTCCGAGGTTCAGTCCTGGCTCTCTGCGTTGGCACGTACCCACAGCGCCACCACCGTTCTCCGAGTGCACGGCGTGCTGGCAAGCATCCTCGATGTTGCGGTCCGGGATCGGCGGATCACCCATCACCCCGCACGCGCGATGAAGCTGCCGAAGAAGGAGCGCGGCGCACGCGCGTACCTCACGCACTCGCAGGTGGGCCTGCTCGCGAGTGCCGCGCGGTATCCGGTGCTCGTCAACACGCTCGGATATACGGGCTTGCGATGGGGCGAAGCGACTGGGCTGCGCGTGAAACACGTGTCGTTCGAGCGCCGCCGCCTGTTCGTCGAAGAGAACGCCGTCCTCGTGAACGCGCACATTCACGTCGGATCACCCAAGACCGGACGGTCGCGATCTGTGCCCTTTCCCGCGTTCCTTGCCGAGGGCCTGCGCGAGGCGTGTCGGGACAAGCGCGCCGACGACCTTGTCTTCGGTGAGGGGTACCGGCACATGCGCCTACCTCAGTCTCAGGACGGCTGGTTCGCCGCCGCTGTGAAGCGCGCCAAAACGGCCGACCCCACCTTCCCGACCATCTCGCCACACGACCTCCGACACACCGCCGCAAGCCTCGCCATCAGCGCGGGAGCGAACGTGAAAGCCGTGCAGCGAATGCTCGGCCATGCGTCCGCCGCAATGACTCTCGACACGTACGCAGACCTGTTCGACGACGACCTTGACCGCGTCTCAGACGCCCTCGATCAGGCCCGTCACAGTTCGAATGTTGCCAATCCGTTGCCACGGCGCCCGTCGCGGATGACGAAAGCCCCCGAACTTCCGCGTAATCATGCGGATTTCGGGGGCTTCCAAAGTGGCGGTGACGGTGGGATTTGAACTCATCGAGGACCTCCCGAGGACCTCATTTCAACGGTGCGAATCGGGCCCTGTTCGCTGTCATTCCGCGGATCCTGACCTTTCAACAGTGCGCTCCGATGGGCCTGATCTTTCCTCGTTCTTTCCCACGGTTTACCCGCGAATTCAATCCTCACTGCGTGGTTCCAGCGCCGCAGTGAGCGCGACCAGCTCTGTTTCGATGATGTCGGTGATGATCTCGGGATCGACACGGAAGTACTCGTGGACAAGGATGTTCCGCAGCCCCGCGACGGCCGGCCACGGAACCTTCGGCCGCGCCGCCTTGAACTCTGCCGGCAGCGCACGAACGGCTTCCCCGATGACTGCAAGGTTCCGCAGGACAGCGTCATAGGCCATGCCGGCGATCAGGGCGTCCGCGCTGCGAAGCGACGAGCGGTACGCCCCGATTCGGTCGATCGCCGACAGGATGTCATCCGTTCGTTCATCGTCACGTCGATTCACAACGGCACAGCCTCCGCGAGCGCGGGCTCGGACACGCCATCGCGGAGCAGCGAGGCAGTGACCACATCCACACGGACGCCCAACAGGTCACTGAGTTCTTCACCGAGACCCGACACCCGCAACAACGGATTCCCCGCATCCGGGAGCAGATCCACGTACAGATCAACATCACTCGTTGAGCGCGCGTCTCCCCGCGCCACCGAACCGAACACGCGCGGATTCGCCGCCGCATATCGGGTCAGCACCTCGGTGATCTCGTCACGCCGTGCGAGCAAGGCAGCAAGCGTGACGGGAGCGCCTCCGGCAATGATCGACATACAGGCAGGTTACTCGTCCCACCAATCCGTGGGACGGAGATTGATCGCCGGAAGATAGCCACTCACCGAGATCGGACAGGACGATGCGGGGTCGTCGACCCATACCGTCGTAGCTCATTTGAACGCCCCGATCTTTCCCGGCGTTTACCCATGGAGAACGGCACTCTTCCCCTTCAGTGATAGTCCTGAGAGCCGACGAGTTCGATACCTGCCCGACAAACCGGACCATGACCCGCCAGTTCACATTTGCCCACCGATCACCACCCTCGTTGTCGGGGATCTATCGCGCCACTGACCCCGACGTGAGGAGACATTCCCGATCCATTGGCGCGAGGGCGTCACGGACGAGAGGCCTATTCGGTGATGATCCTGCAGATGGCGTCGGGTGAGCAGTCGGCGGGGTCGAGGTTCCTGCTCCGGGCACGAAGTCGTTCGAGTTCGACCTCGAGTGCGGCGAGTTCGTGCATCCGGCGTCGCACGTCGAGCAACTTGGACTCGATGAGATCGCCGAGATGCCGGCAGGGCGCTGAGCCTTCGTCTCGAAGATCGAGCACGCTCCGGATCTCTTCCAGGGTGAGGCCGGCAGACTGGGCCGCCCTGATGAAGTTGATCCTCTGGATCACGCCGTGCTCATACGTGCGGTATCCGTTCGCAGCTCGCGACGGAGGAGGAAGCAGCCCGTGTCGCTCGTAGAACCGCAACGCCTGAGTGGTCTGCCCCGTTGCAGTGGCGAGAGCTCCGATCAACATCGGTTCAGGGTAGACGCTTGACCTTGTACTTGGGCGCAAGGTTTAGGGTGACGGCCATGCAGATCACTCTTCGGTACTTCGACGGGTGCCCGAACTGGACGACCACCGATCGACGACTCGTGGAACTGGTTGGCGATCGAGAAGACACCACGATCACACGTCACCGTGTCGAGTCGGCAGAAGAAGCCCAGGAGCTCCGGTTCCCGGGGTCACCGACGATCTTGATCGACGACGTCGACCCGTTCGCCGAACCGCTCGCGCCGGTCGGCCTGGCGTGTCGGGTCTATCGCGCCGATGGCGCGCCCGCCGGGGCGCCGAGCCTCGAGCAGCTTCGGATCGCCATCGACACCGCGCGTGGGGGCGCGCGATGAACGGCGACGGTCGTTTCGACCTTATCGTCGTGGGAGCGGGGATGGCGGGTGTCGCCGCCGCGAACAAGAGCGCTGCCGCCGGGTGGAAGACCGCGATCGTCGATGACCTCCCCTTCGGCGGAACATGCGCCCTGCGCGGGTGTGATCCGAAGAAGATCCTTCGGCGCGCCGCAGAGGTCGTCGAGTCCGCGCGGTTGATGTCGGGAAAGGGCATCGCCCCGGGATCGCTGTCTGTGGATTGGGGTGCGCTGATGCGACACAAGCACGGCTTCACCGACCCCGCACCGCACGACGTCGAGCAGTCCCTGAAACGTAACGGCGTCACGACGACTCACGGCACGACGCAATTTGCCGCCCCCGATGCCGTCGCGATCGACGGGAAGGCGGTCACCGCACGCCACGTCCTCATCGCCACGGGGGCCCGGCCCCGCACACTGGCTTTTCCGGGGAGTCACCACGTGATCGACAGCACCGCGTTTATGGAGTTGGAGCAACTGCCGGGCAGGCTTCTCTTCGTCGGCGGCGGGTTCATCTCGTTCGAGTTCGCTCACCTCGCCGCACGCTCGGGCAGCAGCCCCCTGATCGTCGACCATGGAACGCAGCCCCTGAAAGCCTTCGATCCCGACCTGGTGAATCTTCTCCTCGAGCGTGGCGCCGCGGATGGCATCCGTGTGCGCACGGCGACGTCGATCTCATCGATCGAGCCCTCCTCGAGGGGATACAGGGTTCAGCTGGATCATGCCGGACAGCGCGAGTTCATCGAGGTCGCACGGTGCGGGTCGGGAATCCGACCTCGACCGGCTCAATCTCACTGCGGCGGATGTCGCGTCCACCGTGCAGGGCGTGACGGTCACGCGACACCTGCAGAGCACGAGCAATCCCGCGGTCTACGCCGCGGGAGACGCCGCCGATACCGTGGGCATGCCGCTGACTCCCATCGCGGTCGCCGAAGGGAAGGTCGCCGCATCGAACATGATCAAGTCGGCGACGGTCACGCCCGACTACACGGGTATTCCCACCGCCGTGTTCACCCTGCCCGAACTCGCCCGAGTGGGCATGCTGGAGAGTGAAGCACGTCAGGAGGGTATCGATCTAGACGTGCGGTACACCGACACAAGCCGCTGGTATTCGAACTACCGGATCGGGGCTTCGACAGCCGCGACGAAGATCCTGATAGATCGCGGATCGGATCGGATCGTCGGTGCGCACCTCCTCGGCTTCGAATACGCCGAGCTCATCAACATGATCGGACTGGCGATCAAACTGAAGATCCCTGCCCGCCAGCTGAAGTCCGCCGTCGCCGCCTATCCCACCACTGGCTCCGACCTCGGCTCGATGCTGTAGTTGCCGCGCACACCGCATCCGTGGGCTGGTGACTGGGTGGCGACGGGTGCAGCGCGGGGTAGAGCTCATGGTCCACGGCGCTGCGGCTGTGAAGAGGACGAAACCATTGAGTACAGCGCCGTAGGCCTCTCGCGCTAGTCGCCACTGATCATCGTTCACTGTATAGTCATCGCATGCTGACTATTGCCACGCGTTTGGATGTGATGAACCGGCTCGGTCGCTCGATGGCGGACCCGACGCGTTCGCGGATCCTCTTGGAGCTCCTGGAGGCGCCCGGGTATCCGGTGCGCTTGGCGGAGAGTCTGGGACTGACGCGCACGAATGTGTCGAATCATCTCGCGTGCTTGAGGGGTTGCGGCATCGTCGTGGCTATGCCCGAAGGGCGCCAGACGCGTTACGAGATCGCGGACCCGCATCTCACGCGAGCGATCTCTCTGTTGCTGGACACGGTGCTCGCCTATGACGACGGGATGCCCTGCACTGACGAGCACTGCGACGTGCCTTTCTGCTGCGCGCCCGCGGGAGAAGGGGAGCCGACACGATGAGCGAGGAGTGTTGCGGGCCGGACGAATCGCGCAAGGCTCGCACACTACAGCGAGCTGCACTCGCCCGCCCGTCCACGGGGGGCGAGACGGGTGGCGTGTCGACCGGTTACGCCCCGGCTTCGACAGCTGCCGATGCCCACGATGAGGGGGACGCGTGCTGCGGCCCGAGCCCGGCGCAGCGTGCGGCTGAAGAGGGTGAAGCGCCCGAGGTGCGACCGCCATGGTGGCGCGATAAGGCTCTGCTGCCCTCCGTGATCTCCGGGGTCTTCCTTGTCGCGGGGTACTCCTTCGAGTGGTCGGGGCTGGCCGTCCCGGCGACATCCCTGCAAGGGGTCGCGCTCCTCGCCGGGGCCTACACGTTCGTTCCCGGCGCGATCCGCCGCCTGTCGCGCGGACGGCTCGGCGTCGGACTACTGATGACCATCGCGGCAATCGGGGCGGTGCTCCTCGGTCATGTCGGCGAGGCGGCTGCGCTGGCGTTCCTGTTCTCCCTGGCAGAGGCGCTCGAAGACCGTGCGATGGATCGCGCGAAAGAGGGACTGCGAGCCTTGCTCGCTCTGATTCCCGACTCGGTGCGAGTCGTGCGCTCCCACGGAGAGACGACCATTCCCGCAGTAGAGGTTCGCGAGCGGGACGTCCTCGTCGTGGGTGCGGGCGAGCGAGTCGCAACGGACGGCGTCGTCATCTCGGGAAGCTCGAGTCTGGACACCTCAGCGGTCACGGGCGAGTCGATCCCCGTCGAGGTCGAGCCGGGAGACGCCGTGGTCGCGGGCTCGGTGAACGGGTCCGCGACTCTGCGGATCGAGGCAACCGCGGGCGGGCGCGACAACTCCCTCACGCAAATCGTCACCCTGGTCGAGCAGGCCCACGCGCGCAAGGGCGAGCGCGCACGGCTCGCCGACCGCATCGCTCGACCTCTCGTTCCCGCCGTCCTCATCGCCGCGGCGCTCGTCGCCGCCTTCGGGTTCGTCGTGGGCGATCCCGAGCTCTGGATAGAGCGAGCGCTGGTGGTGCTGGTCGCGGCGTCGCCCTGCGCCCTTGCCATTGCCGTGCCTGTCACGGTGATCAGCGCCATCGGGGCCGCATCGAAGTTCGGTGTCGTCATCAAGACCGGCGAGACATTCGAGCAGCTGGGAACCATCCGCGCCGTCGCCCTCGACAAGACCGGGACCCTCACGCGAAACGCGCCGACCGTCGTCGAGGTACACCCCGCACCGGGTGTGACACGCGAGGACCTGCTCGAGTGGGCCGCCGCGGTCGAGGCCACGAGCAGCCATCCCCTGGCAGCGGCGATCACCGGTGCGGCATCACGAACAACTCCCGCAAGCGAGGTCGTCGAAGACGCAGGTCGTGGCATCACCGGCCGGGTCGGCACGCACAAGGTACGCGTGGGCAACGTCCGCTGGCTAAACATCGCTGAGCTCGCGGATGCCGCAGGGAACATGGCCGCGCGCGGGATGACGGTCGTGGCGGTCGAGAACGACGGCCACACCGCCGGCCTGATCGGCGTGCGGGACGAGCTCCGTCCCGAGGCGGAAGAGACGGTGCGGATGCTGCACGCTCAGGGCATCGCCACGGTCATGCTCACCGGCGACAACGAACGCACCGCCCGGGCGATCGCCCAGGAAGCAGGGATCACCGACGTCCGTGCCGAGAAGCTCCCCAAAGACAAAGCCGACGCCATCGCGGCCATGGTCGCCGCTCGCCCGACCGCGATGATCGGCGATGGGATCAACGACGCCCCCGCGCTGGCCACCGCCACCGTGGGCGTCGCGATGGGCGCGAAAGGCGCAGCAGCAGCAATCGAATCCGCCGACGTCGCCTTCACCGGCCACGACCTTCGCCTCATCCCCGCAGCTCTCGCACACGCCCGCCGCGGAAGACGCATCATGACGGCGAACATCGTGCTCGCACTAGCGATCATCATCGTGCTGTTCCCCCTCGCCCTGTTCGGAGTGCTGGGCCTCGCTGGTGTCGTGCTCGTGCACGAGGTCGCCGAAGTGATCGTGATCCTCAACGGCGTCCGCGCAGCCCGCCGCCCCCGAGGGGTTCCACAGGCGTCCGCAACGCCCGCACAGCAGCCGGAACCACTCCTCACGTGATCCGATCGGATCCGATTCGCTACATCCCGGACGTCGCATCACGGTAGTCGACAGCATCCTGACGATTCAGCCAGCGAGCCGCCACGATCATGATCCCGCTGATGTGAGCGGGATCCGGGAGCATGTGAGGCGCGATCGAGTGGGGGGAACGCCACCAGGTCGCGCTCTACCTGGCGGCGAT
Source organism: Microbacterium sp. LRZ72 (assembly GCF_033792225.1). Lineage (NCBI taxonomy): Bacteria > Bacillati > Actinomycetota > Actinomycetes > Micrococcales > Microbacteriaceae > Microbacterium > Microbacterium sp. LRZ72. The sequence continues at coordinate 50,399 of NZ_JANGEX010000015.1, read as the reverse complement.
CGTGGGCGGTGGGATCATCGGGCTGGTGATGCCGGAGTGGGGCAGCCCCCTCGAGCTGGTGAGCGATCGAGTGCTGGGTCTGCCGCTCTACGCGACCTTCCTGAATGTGCCGTTCACCGCGCTGGCGCGTGCGTTTCGTGACTGGCGCTTCCTCCTCGCCGTGCTGGCGGTGAACTTCGTGATCCTGCCGCTCGTGGTGTTCGGGCTGAGCCGATTCGTGGCGCATGCCTAAGCGCTACTCGTCGGCGTGCTGCTCGTCCTGCTCTCACCGTGCGTGGATTATGTCATCGTGTTCGCGGGTCTCGCCGGCGGCGCTCGAGACCGGCTGCTGGCCGCCACACCGCTGCTCATGATCGTGCAGATCCTGCTGCTGCCACTCTTCCTCTGGTGGATGGCGGGCGCCGAGGTCGTCGGCGCGTTCGACGTCGACCCGTTCGTGCACGCATTTCTGGCGCTGATCGTGCTCCCCCTCGCCCTCGCCGCCCTCACCCAGTTGCTCGCGCGGCACACGTCGGTCGGTCGCGCACTCCAAACCGGTGTGCCCGCGGCGATGGCGCCACTCATGATGGTCACTCTCGCCGTGGTCGTCGCATCGCAGATGTTCACCGTCAGCGGCTTCCTCCCCGAGCTTCTCTCGGCGGTGCCCATCTATTCTCGCTCGCTCTGCGGCGCCCTGCGCACGGACGGCCGTCGAGGTGCCTCAGATATGAGAAACCGTTGTTAGCATGGGCATGACATGAAACTCGCGGCGCCATCTCGACCGTCGAAAACGTTGTACGAGCGGCTGCTGATAACGAAGATCATTACCGGTCTGGGCCTCGCGTTCGTGCTCGTATCGGGGATCTGGTCCGCGGCCCATTCCGAGCCTGGTGGGGTTTCTTCGATCCTTGCACCTGTGGTTACGGCGAGTGCAGATGCTGCTGCCGCTATGGGGTCGGTTGAACCTGTTGCAGCGGTGTCACAAGCCACAACCCCAGGCGCCCCCGATCGGGCCGAGGTCGGGGCGGACAATTCGAGCGGCATGATGGCGGGGGTCGCCGGGTGCCTTCTCGGAATCTTCTGCTCTCTACTCCTGTTGGTGGTGAAGCGCCTCTACGCGCTGCGGGTCACGCCACGCGTCGTCGCTGTCGGCTCCCGCGCGAGCGCACCGATGAGGGCGGTCGCTCGGCGCTTCACCCCTACGCTCACTCTCGTTCAGCTCTCGCTCTCCCGCGTCTGAAGCGGGCACGCCGTCCCATGTGACGGCTGCGACCTCTGGCGACCGGCCGGGGTCCTTGACGTGCCCGTTGACGTGTTTGGAGTGTCCGTTTGAAAACCCCAATCAAGGTGACAATCGTCACCACTGCGGTCGTAGCCGCTCTGCTGCTGGCCGCCTTGATCTATGTCCTCATCAGTCAGGCGGCCACTTCCCCTCCCCCAGAGGACGGCGAGGAGTCACAAGTTGTACGACCAAATTCACACGTTCTCGACGATGGAGGGGACGGAGCGGTGACGGTGGTGGAGTTCCTGGACTTCGAGTGCGAGGCGTGCGGGGCGTTCTATCCCGTCGTTGAAGACCTGCGCGAACAATTCTCGGGGGAGATCACCTATATCGTCCGGTATTTCCCGTTGCCCGGTCACACCAACTCCACCAACGCCGCGCTGGCGGCGCAAGCCGCCGCGGAGCAGGGGCAGTTCGAGGAGATGTATCACCGATTGTTCGAGACGCAGGCGGAGTGGGGTGAAGCACAGGAATCCCGCGCAGAAGTGTTCCGCGGGTTTGCGGAGGATCTGGGGCTGGACATGGCCACATACGACGTGGCGGTCGCAGATCCGGCGACGCTGGCGCGGGTGGAAGCAGATTTCACCGAGGGACAAGCACTGGGCGTGGGCAGCACACCCACGTTCTTCGTCGACGGAGAACTGCTCGAGCTGCAGAAGTGGAACGACCTCGAGGACGCAATCCGGCAAGCGGTGAACGGCAACTCGTGATGCCGACGAGTCTGCCTCGCCGGCGCGCGGGCTAACGCGATCGCGATCGCCCGGCAGATCGTCGACGCCCGCGAAAGGAGCGAACCGTGGAAGTAGGACACAGCCACGTTGCGGGGGAAGCGACACCCCGCAACAGGCTGCTCATCGCATTCTCGATCACCTCGTCGGTCTTCGTGGCCGAGGTGGTCGGCTCGATCATCACCGGCAGCCTTGCCTTGCTCGTCGACGCCGCACACATGCTGACAGACATGGTTGGCCTCGCGATGGCGCTCACTGCCGCGCACCTGATGAACCGTGCAGCGTCCGACCGGCACACCTGGGGACTGCGGCGCACCGAGGTACTCAGCGCGCTGGCACAGGCCGCCCTGCTGCTGGGCGTCGGGATCTTCGCGCTCGTCGAGGGCATCCGACGGCTGTTCGCGCCGCCGGAGATCGCGTCGGGGAGCCTGCTGTTCTTCGGCATCATCGGCCTGGTCGCGAACATCGCGTCGCTGATGGTGCTACTGAGTGGTCGCAAGCGAAACCTGAACATGCGGGCCGCGTTCCTCGAGGTCCTCAACGACGCGCTCGGTTCGGTCGGCGTGATCGCCAGCGCCATCCTCATCGCCACGCTCGGGTGGTACCGAGCGGACGCCGTCGCCGGCATCCTGATCGCCCTGCTCATCATCCCCCGCACAGTCATCCTGCTGCGCGCCTCCGGGAGCATGCTCCTGGAGGCGACGCCGCCAGGCTTGGATCTTGGTGAAGTGCGGCGACACATCCTCGAGCTGCCCGAGGTGGTCGCAGTGCACGACCTGCACGCCTCCCAGGTCTCCGCCGACCTACCCACCCTGAGCGCGCATGTCGTCGTGGACGACACCCTCTCCCCGGAACAGTCCGCACAGCTACTGCAGGAACTGCAGGAATGTGTCGCCGATCATTTCCCGGTCAGCATCGAGCACGCCACATTCCAGATCGAACCGCAATCCCACCCCGGAGAACACACCACCCATGCGTAGATCACGCCGCACTCTCGCCACCGTCCTCGCTACCGTCCTGCTGGGAGGAGGGATCGCTCTCGCTACCGCGGCCCCGGCCTCAGCGCACGAAGAACTGGTTTCTTCCTACCCGGAAGCGAACACCACGACCAATGGATCGCCTGACGAGATCACCCTTTCCTTCAGCGGTGAGCTCCTCACAGACATGGAGTCCGCAATCATTGAGGTGATCGCTCCGGACGGAGAGAACATCGCCACCGATGCCCCCACCGTGGATGGCACGTGGGTCACCCAGCATCTGGCGCCCGACCCGTCTGACGGGGTCTTCACCGTGTTGTGGCGAGTGGTCACCAGCGACGGGCACCCGATCACCGGCGAGTACACGTACACGGTCGAACCCCTTCCGGTCGACGCCACCCCTGCCCCCGGAGTGAGCGTCGCCGAGCAGACACCCGCGCCATCTCCGACATCCACCGACACGACCGGTAGCGCCGGTGCGGGTAAATTCCCCGGGGCTGAAGCGCTCCTCCCGATCCTCGCTGTCCTCAGCGGCGTCATCATCCTCGGTGCGGCGTTCGTGGTGGTGGCTTCGCGAGGGCGTCGCCAGCGTGATCGGGCAGACGCCGACAGAGCAGCTCGAGACGATGCGGCGAGGAACAGTGAGGGGTCCCCCGATGAGCCGTGACCAGGCCCGCAGATTCGCCGTCGCGTGCATCGCCGCAGCTGGGGTAGTGCTGCTCGATCAGGCCAGCAAGGCGGCCGCACTGGCAGAGCTGAGCGAGCGGGAGCGGATCCCATTGCTGGGTGACCTGCTCGGGTTGCAGCTGGCCTTCAACCCGGGCGCGATCCTCTCCCTCGGTTCAGGGGCGACCTGGTTGCTCACCCTGCTGGGAACGGCCGCCACGGTCCTCCTCGTAGCCGCCGCGGCGCGCGCCCGGACATCATGGTGGGCGGTCGGGATCGGGCTGATTCTCGGGGGCGCAATCGGAAACCTCATCGACCGGATATTCTCCCCACCCGGATTCGCCCGCGGCCAAGTGACTGATTTCCTCGCCTACGGCAACCTGTTCATCGGCAACCTCGCCGACGTCGCGCTCGGCGCCGGCGTCGTTGTGCTCGCTACGATCCTCTGGGCCCGTCGCCCCCGCGCCAGCACGCCACACACCACGCAGGAAGCCATCCCCGGATTGAGCACGGAGGAGGCGACGTGAGCGGGAAGGAACGTGTCGCTTCGCCGTATCAACGCAACGCATTCGCGCCCGGGCTGATCGCGGCGGCGGCGTTGTTTCTCGCCCCGGCGCTGGTGGGGGGTGAGTGGTTCCTGATGGTGTTGTACGTGACCGCCATCCTGGGAGTGATCGTGGCGTGGTTCGCGGTACAGGCGCGCCAGTGGTGGTGGGTACCGATATTCGCCGCGATCGTGGTGATCTGGAACCCGGTGTTGCCGTTCGCGTTCACCGGCCCGGTGTGGACGGCCGCGCAGCCGGTCGCGGCGGTCGTGTTCCTCGTCGCTGGCGGACTGATCAAGGTGCCACGCGCATGACCGCCCCCAACCGAAGTATCGCCCGGGTGGCGGCGATGTTGATGCTCGGCAGCCTTCTCACCGGCTGCGCTGTCAACGATTCACTCGCACAGCAGTACCGGGACGGGAACGAGAAAGGTTACATCTCCGCCGATTTCCAAGTGGTCGAGATCCCGACCGCGGAACGAGGAGATCCTGTCGCGTTCGAGGGGGTCACCGAAACCGGCGAGACCGTGACCAGTGACGACTACCGGGGCGGTGTGCTGGTGGTGAACTTCTGGTACGCCGCGTGCGGGCCGTGCATCGTCGAGGCCCCCATGCTCGAAGAAGTATGGCAGGAGTACCAGAACGACGGTGTCGCGTTCCTCGGCGTCAACACCTACGACCAGCCCGCTACCGCGCTGTCGTTCGCGGAGGACAACAACGTCACCTACCCCAGCGTGATCGATGTCGATGACGGCAAGGTAAAGCTTGCGTTCGCGCAGGTCACCCCGATCCAGGCCACCCCGACCACCCTCGTGATTGACAGGGACGGTAGGGTCGCCGCCCGCGTCATCGGGCAACTCGCCAGCGCCTCGATCCTGTCCACCCTTGTCGCCGACACCCTCGCCGAGGATGCCCGATGAACCCCGGGGTGGCGGTCATCGACGGTGCGCTCTGGGTCGCGATCCCGATCGCGCTGCTCGCTGGACTGGTCTCCTTCGTCTCCCCGTGCGTGCTGCCGCTCGTGCCCGGCTACCTCGGCTACCTCGGCAGCACCACCACCGGAACCCCCAGCGCCGACGCTCCGGAGAGGAAAGTCGCTCCCGAGCGCGCCCGGCTGCTGCTGGGCGTGAGTTTGTTCATCGCCGGATTCACGGTGGTGTTCGTCGCCGTCACGATCCTCGGTGGCACGTTCGGATTGCTGCTGTTGCAGTATGCGAACATCCTCACCCGAGTGTTCGGCGTGGTCATCATCGCTCTTGGGCTGGTGTTCCTCGGGCTCTTCGGCATCGCACAGCGCACCCTCCGTCCCCGCACCCGCGGCCGGGCCGGGTTGGTTGGGGCGCCGCTTCTCGGATTCGCGCTCGGTGTGGGATGGACCCCCTGCATCGGCCCCACGCTCGCGGCGATCATCTCCATGTCCTGGAACCTCGGCGATCCCACCCGCGCCGGACTCCTCGGCCTCGCCTACTCGTTCGGGCTGGGCATCCCGTTTCTCATCCTCGCAGCCGGGTGGGGTTGGGCATCTCGCTCGGTGGCCTTCTTGGGCCGCCACACCCGCACCTTGAACATCATCGGCGGGGCGATGCTCATCCTCCTTGGCCTGCTGATGGTGACCGGGCTTTGGACGATGCTGATGTCGGCGCTGCAGCAGGTGGTGATCAATGTCCCGCTCCCGCTCTGAACTCGAAGCCACGGGTAAGACTCTCGATCCACTTCGACCCAGCGATCACAACGACAGCGCGGCCGAGATCGCCCAGCCGGCGCTGGGGGCGGCGGGGTGGCTGCGGTGGGCGTGGCGGCAGTTGACCAGTATGCGCACCGCACTGCTGCTGCTGCTGTCCCTCGCGATTGCCGCGGTACCCGGCTCACTGTTCCCTCAGCGCAGTGCCGACCCCAACGGTGTCATCCAGTGGGAGCGCGACAACCCCGACCTGTTCCCGCTCGCCGACACAATCGGCCTGTTCGACGTATACCAGTCCCCCTGGTTCGCCGCGATCTACCTGCTGCTGTTCGCCTCCCTCATCGGCTGCGTCATCCCCCGCACCCGCCACCACTACAAGGCACTGCGCTCCCAGCCACCGCGCACCCCTGCCCGCCTGTCCCGATTGCGCGACCACCGCGAAACGGTCCTGCCCGCGCATCAGGCGCAGCAGGATTCAGTTGAGGCCGCGGTCGACGTCGCGGAGCGGCAACTGCGCCGCGCCGGTTACCGAGTTCAACGGTACGACGGAGCGGGGTGGGCGTCGGTGTCGGCCGAGCGCGGCTACCTGCGCGAGACTGGCAACCTGATCTTCCACGTCGCCCTGGTTGGGGTGCTCGTCTCGGTGGGGTTTGGCAGTGCGTTCGCCTACACCGGGCAGCGGGTCGTGGTGGAGGGCACGACGTTCGTCAACGCGCTCAGCGACTACTCCTCGTTCAACGCAGGTCGGTTCGTCGACGGCGCGGGCCTCGCCCCGTACTCACTCACTCTCGATGACTTCCAGGTCTCTTACCGTCTGCCCGGCACCGCTGGGGCAGGGCAGGCGGGGGATTTCTCCGCCGATGTCACGATCCGCACACCCGGGGAAGAGGACGGCGCTGAGAGCGTGATCGTGAACCATCCGGTCACCGTAGCCGGCGACCGCGTCCACCTGCTCGGCAATGGATACGCGCCCACACTGACGATTCGCGACACCGAGGGTGCGGTCGTGTACAGCGAGTCGCAGCCGTTCCTACCGCAGGACTCCAACATGACCTCTCTGGGGATCATCAAGATCCCCGACGGGCTGCCCGAACAACTCGGCCTGGTCGGATTTTTCTACCCCACCCAGGGCGTGCTCCCGTCCGGGGCATTCACGTCGATCTACCCGGACGTGGCCAACCCGGTGCTCACGCTCAATGTCTTCAGCGGCGACCTGGGCATCGACGATGGCACTCCACGGTCGGTGTACACGCTTGAGGTGGAGGGCCTTACCCAGCACACCGGCGGCGATTCGGGCGCTGACTCCCTCGAGCTCACCCCCGGGCGGACCGCCGAGCTCCCGAACGGGTGGGGGAGCGTCACGTGGGAGGACGCCTCGGACGTTGCCGGGGAGCCAGTGAAACGGTTCGCGTCGCTGCAGATCCAGAACGACCCCAGCGGCACCTGGGTGCTCGTCTTCGCAACCCTCGCCACGCTAGGCCTGTTCGCCGGGCTATTCGTACCCCGTCGGCGACTCTGGGTGAAAGCCGGCCCCGCCCCCGGAGGCATCCACGTCGAGTACGCGGGTCTGGCCCGCGGGGAAGACCCCGCCCTTGCCCGAGCCGTCGCCGGCCTCGCCGCACAGCACACGGCCGCCTACACCGCCGACGCGCAGGATCGATGACCGACTGGATCCCCGACACCCCGCCGACCCTGCTCGGCTTCCTCACCCCCGTGGCGTTGCCGTTCCCTCTGCTGCCGCTAGTCGCGGCGGTCCTCGCCGTCGCCTACCTGACGGGTGCGATCCGCCTATGGACGGGACGGCGGCAGTGGCCGGCCTGGCGCACGGTGAGCTTCCTCCTGGGGTGCCTCACTCTCGCCGCAGTCACGGGGCTCGGCGTTGAAACCTACGGGTATGCGCTGCTCTCGGTGTTCATGTTTCAGCAACTCACCCTCATGATCGCCATCCCCCCGCTGTTGGTCCTCGGCTCCCCGGGAACCCTCCTGCTGCGCGCCACACCCCACCGCGGTTTCGGCCGGGCCGTCCTACGCGCCGCCCACGGAGGGCTGCGCAGCCGGTGCGCCCGCTGGGCGCTCAGCCCGTGGATCGCTTTACCGCTCTACCTGTTCGCGTTCTATGGTCTCTATCTCGCCGAGTTCGCTGACGGCATCCTCGCTGCGCCGGCCGGTCACGTCGGCCTCGAGGTGGGGTTCCTGGTCGCGGGGATCCTGTTCACCCTCCCGGTGCTCTCCGCGGACCCACTCCCGGTACGACTCAACCACGCCGGCCGTGCACTCGATGTGTTCGCCGAAGCTGCGCTGCACGCCTTCTTCGGCGTGTTCCTCATGGTGTCCACCACCCTGCTCGTGGACCATTTCGTCGCCTCCACCGAGACGCTCGGTGTCAATCCCCTCGATGATCAAAGAATCGCCGGCGGCCTTGCCTGGTCGTACGGGGAGGCACCGACCCTGCTGATGCTGTTGTTCGTCATGCACCGCTGGTTCCGCGACGACACCTCAAGGGACGCCGCCGCCGCCCGGTTCGCCGACATCCACGGCGACCCCGATCTCGATGCCTACAACGAGTATCTCGACAAGCTCGGCCAGAAGGACAGGTGACCGGTGCCCCCCACCACTATCTCGGCCGAAGCGAACACGGCAGCGGCGGCAGGCAGTGTCTCCCGTGTCGCAGGGAAGGCCGGGGACAGGCTGCCGTTGTGGGCTGCGGTGCCTACGGCTGCGGTGGCAGGGTATGCGATGGATCTCGGGTCGCCCTCTCTCGGGTGGTGGCCACTGGCTTTGGTGAGTGTCACGATGGCGCTGATCTCTTTGATCGGCCGCAGCATCGGGGGAGCGCTGCTGGTCGGCACCGTGTTCGGCGCCGTGTTCTTCTTCGCCCATCTGGTCTGGGTCGGTGAGTTCCTCGGCCCCGTGCCGTGGGTCGCTCTCGCCGGGCTCGAAGCACTGCTGTTCGGTGCTGGCGCGATCCCGATCGCCTTGGCCTACCGGTGGGCGGGGCGGCCTCGGGCACACGGTGGCGTGCAGCTGGTCGTGGTACCGCTGATCGTGGCGGCGCTGTGGTCGACTCGCGAGGTCGTGATGGGTGCGTGGCCGTACTCGGGGTTTCCGTGGGCACGTCTCGGAATGACCCAGGTGGAAAGCCCGTTCCGCGAAGTCGCGTCCTGGACGGGCGTGACCGGGCTGTCCTTCCTCATCGTGGCGCTATGCGCCGCGATCGTGCAGGGGGTTCGCGCCGGTAGCCCGCGGTTCCTGCGCCGCCTCTTCCCCGTGGGGATCGTCGCACTCGTACTTGTCGCGACGCCGCAGTTTCCTACCACCTCCGCCGGCAACCTCAGGGTCGGGTGGGTGCAGGGAAATGGTCCTGCCGGCTACTTCGACCAGAAGAAGCCCGGTGACGTGCTCGCCGCGCAGTCCGAGGCCACGGTACCGCTACTGGGTCAGCCGATGGACCTGCTGGTGTGGCCGGAAGGCGGGGTTGACTCCGACCCCCTCGACAACGTCCGCACTGCCTCGGAGCTCGACCGGTTGGTTCGTGCGGCGGGAGCACCGCTGCTGATGAACGCCGCCACCGCTCGAGGCGAGGATGTCTTCAACACGTCCCTGTTGTGGACTGCCGATCCCGCCGATCGGCAATGGCACGACAAGGTCAACCCGGTCCCGTTCGGGGAGTACGTGCCGGACCGGTCGTTCTACGAGCGGATCGTCCCAGACCTGGTGGGCCTGATCCAACGCGAGTACACCCCGGGCACCAACCCGCCGCTGGTGAGGATCGGGCAGGTCGGGGTGGGGTTGGGGATCTGCTTCGACGTGATCTATGACCAGGTGATCTGGGACGGGGCCCGGTCCGGTGCGCAGCTATACGTGTTTCAGACCAACAACGCCGACTTCCGCGGCAGCGACGAGAACCTGCAGCAACTCGCCTTCGCCCGCATGCGTGCGATCGAGACCGGCCGGGCCGTCGTCAACGTCTCTACCGTGGGTACCAGCCAAGTCATCGCCCCGGACGGCGCAACCATCGACACGATCGGCGTCGACACCGCCGCCGGCAGGGTTACCACTGTCGCCCTGCGCACCGGCCTCACCCCTGCCAGCGTCCTCGGCCCCTGGCTTACTCTGCTGCTCACGATCGGCGCGGGTACCGGGCTGACCATGCTGGGGATCGCGCACGCCCACTCTCGTCCTCGTCCATCACCGTAAGAAGGAGCCCACGATGCCCGATACCGACGCTCTCTCGCTCGACGGGATCTCACTGCTGCTGGTGTGGACGGCGATCGCCACCTACGTGCTGGCCTTCACCGTCTACACGATCGACCTCGCCCAGCGTGCCACTCGCACCGGATCGGCGCAGCATGCGGAGCGCGTACCCGCCCTCGTCGCCGCGAGCGCAAACGCTCGCCCGCAAGGAGAGACCGACCCTGAACACGCCGCGCATATCGACCTGCGCGTACCCCCGCGGCTGCGCCACCCGCTGCTGTGGGCACGAATCGGCACGGCGCTCACCGTGCTGGGATTCCTGTTCCATCTCGGCGGAACCGTCGCCCGCGGTGTCGCCGCCGACCGGGTCCCATGGGCGAACATGTACGAGTTCGCACTCACCGGGACGCTCCTGATCGTGGCCGTCTTCCTGCTGGTCCTCCGGTGGTACGACCTGCGCTTCCTCGGCGGGTTCCTCATTGGGATGGTCGTGTTGCTGCTGGGCGGGGCCACGGTGGCGTTCTACGTCGAGGTCGTCCCGCTGATGGATCCGCTCAAGAGCGTGTGGCTGGTCATCCACGTCTTCGTCGCCTCCCTCGCCACCGCCCTGTTCGCGATCGCCTGCGGCATCTCGGTCACCCAACTGCTGCAGGCTCGCCGGGAACGGCGAGCTGGAGCGACGGCGGGTGCCGCCCGCCCCACCGGTCCGGCATTCTTGCGCACGCTCCCCAGCTCGGACGCGCTCGAGTCGCTCGCCTACCGATTCGCGATCGTGGGCTTCATGTTCTGGACATTCACCCTCATCGCCGGCGCCATCTGGGCCAACGACTCCTGGGGACGTTACTGGGGCTTCGACACCAAGGAGGTGTGGACGTTTGTCATCTGGGTGCTCTACGCCGGCTACATCCACGCCCGCGCAACCCGGGGCTGGCGCGGCACCCGCTCCGCGTGGCTATCCATCATCGGATTCGCGACTGTGTTGTTCAACTTCACCGTCGTCAACATCTTCTTCCAGGGCCTCCACTCCTACTCTGGGCTCAGTTGATGCGACGGCGGACAGATCTTGGAGCCGATTGATAGAGGCGACCAACGATTGTTGGAGGCCCGACAATCGCGCGCAGCATTGGCTAGGCCGCCGCCGTCAGGAACCGAGCGCTACTACCCACGGGTGCACGCAGACAGGGTGCCTGAGCGTCTCGAGGCCGATAGCGCCTACGTCGCGATGAGGATCTTCCGACTTCCCCGGCTGCAACACTCTCGGTCACCGGCCTCTCAGCGTGACAAGCGAAAGATTGAGCGTCTCGACAAGCGAATGTCGGTGATGTCAAGCGATGCAGTGTCGGGGAACGAGCCGCTACTGTGGCCGGACGGGAGATGGAGGAGAGGAATGCACACCGGACTGGCCTCGATGCTCCTGGTCTCCCTGCTCGGTGTGGTCGTGTTGCAGCTGGTTCATCGATGGACGACGGTGGCGGCTAGACCGGTCCAATCCTCGCCCTTCCAGTCCGGCTGGTTGCCGGAGCAGCACGCTCTGTCCCGATTCCACGTGCGCTGGTACCCGGCGACGATCGTGTTCCTTGCATTCGATGTCGAGATGCTGTTCATGTACCCATGGGCCGTCGTCGTCGGTCGGCTTGGTGCTGGGGCAGTCACGGAGATGTTTCTCTTCCTGGGCGCCCTCCTCGTCGGTGTCCTCTGGGCCTGGCGGGAGGGGGTTTTCCGATGGGTGTGACGGAGCTTCTTGCGCGATCCGCCGCCGCAGCCGCCCACGTGCTTGTTGTCGAAGTGCCGGGGTCCTGGCTCCTCCGCCTCCATGCGGAGCGGGTTCTCCGCGAGCGCGGGTGGCGCCTGTCCGGCTCGCCGGCCGATGCAGACATCTTGCTGGTGTGTGGAGCACCGGGCCCCGAGCTTGCCCGGCTTATCGAGCAGGCATGGGACGCCATGCCAGGCCCCCGTGTGTGCATCATGGTGACCGACGAGGCCGACGTCGCGCCGATGCTGGACAGAGCTACGGTGCAGCTCTGCGACACTGCTGCGCAAACACGTGACGCGGAGCAGCGGTCGGGCTTCATGCCACAAGATGACGCAGCCGATGTCGGCGATTCGGATCATCGCGGCATGGGGCACGACGGGACCGAACCTCGGCAGAGGGACCATTCGGCCACGGGGCATGAGGCGATGGATCACGGCCCTTCGCATCCCCGTACAGACCACCATGTCTCCAGCCAGCCTGCCAGTGCGGAGCACGATAAGGCAGATCACGGTACCGAGGATCACGTCGCCACGGACCACTGCGCCCCGGACGTTGGACAAACCGGCCACAACGGGATGAATCACTCGGCCATGAACGACGCGGCTCCGGCGGACAGCGACACCAACCACTCGACAATGGCGCACGGCGACATGGACCACGGCTCTATGGACATGTCACCCTTCGGGATCCCTCTCGCCCAGGGGGCAGAGGAGGACCGCGACGAACTGGAGATGGACGCTCTCCGCGTGCCGTTCGGGCCTATCCTCCTGGCATGGCCGGCCGGCCTCGTGCTGAATGTGACGGTGCACGGCGACGTCATCATGGACGTGCGCGTGAACGTCGTCGATGCCGGTGCCGGTGCCGGTGCCGGTGCCGGTGCCGGTGAGCATCCTGCCTCGCAGGCGGAGTCGGCATCCCTGTCTGCGGCCCGCCTGTACGGGAGAGCCGCAGATCTTCTCTGCCTGGCGGGTGCGGATCGCCCGGCTGCTCAAGCGCGGAAACTGCGGGACGCGCTGGCCGAGAGGAAGCCGATCGACGCGGCCGCCGCCGCGCGACTCCGCTCGGGCGTTGCGCGCTCCATCTTGCTCCGCTGGTCACTTAGGGGTCTTGCGCCGCTTTCCGACGGGGATCTTCGAACTTTGGGTTTACCCGAAGACTGCAAGGGAGACGTGTTCGATCGCCTGTTGACGCTGCTGGACCGGGCGAAGAGCATCGCGACCGGGGAAGAGGCAGACGGCTTCGACGCCGTGCCGCTGTCGGCTCTCCCCGCGTTGCTAACTGGCCTCGACGTAGGTCAGATGCGGCTCACCGTGGCGGGGCTCGACCTGGAAGTGCTGCCGCGGAGGGACCTCGTTGATGGGTGATTTGGTAGGAAGCTCGGCCTACGATCCACTGACCGTCCTCGCCTGGGCACTTGCGGCGGCGGCGCTGCTCGGCGCCTTCGCGCTCTTCGCAGCATCGGTCAACGGGGCCCTTCTCGCGCATGGAGAGGGCCGTCGGGTTTCTGCTGGCGCCGCCCTTCCAGTCCGCGAGACAGCCCGGCTGCTCCGGCAGCGACGGCGGACGACGCCGGCGGCCGATTCGCTGCTCTGGCGGGTGGGAGCCTCATCTTTCCTCATCCTCGCCCTACTCAAGGTTTCCCTCGTACCGCTCGGTGACGCAGTGGTGTTTCCTTCATCGGTTGGTCTGGTCTGGTTCAATGCCTTGGACGCAGCCGTCTGGGCGGCGGTGTGGCTGGCTGGCTGGGGAGCGAACGCCGTACACCCGCTGCTTGGCGGATATCGGTTCCTGGCGCTCGCCATCGCCTACGAACTACCCCTCATGTTTACGTTGGTCGCCCCTGCTGTGGCCGCCGGAAGCCTCGACGTGCAACAGATTGCCGCTGCGCAGAGTGAGATCTGGTATCTGATGCTCATGCCGGTCGCGTTCCTCATCTACTGCATCTCCGTTCTCGCGTTTTCTGTGATGGGCCCCTTCGCTGCTCCCTTCTCCTCTGATATCGCGGGTGGAGTGGATGCGGAGCTCTCAGGCGTCGACCGGCTGCTTGTCGCCGGTGGCCGCTACGCGCTGCTCGCTGCGGGGTCGGCTTTCGCTGTCCCGCTCTTCCTCGGTGGTGGGGCGGGTCCGCTGCTTCCGGGCTGGGCGTGGGTACTGATCAAGGCCCTCGTGCTCCTCGGTGCACTCGTAGCGCTGCGCCGGGCACTTCCACTTGCACGCCCGGATCGGTTCCTCGAGATGGGCTGGTTGGTACTGCTCCCGCTCGCACTCGTGCAGGACCTGGTCGTGGGGATCGGCGCCGTGATGGCCTCCGGAGGGATGTCGATGAATGAATGACGTGGTGTTCTGGGTCCTCGGCGTCCTCGCGGTGGCGGCGGGAGTCGCGGTTTTCCGGACCGACTCGATGGCACGGGCGACGTACGCCCTCGCCGTCTCCTTCATCGCCGTCGGGGTGCAGGTCGTGCTGCTCGAGCAGAGCTACCTGGGCGTCGTCGTGATCTTGATGATGATCATGGAGATGGCGATCATGGCGGTCTTCATGGTCATGTACATGGGCATGAACCCAGCCCTCATGCCGATGAGCATGGTGCACAGCAAGCGGGCCGCCCTGATTGTGTCGGTAGCTGCGTTCCTCGTGCTGGGCGCGGGGGCGCTCTTCGTGCCATGGCCCACCAGGCCCTTGGACGACGTCGCCGGTGTGACAGAGGCCATCGGCGAGGCAGCGATGGAGTCAAAGATGCTCGTCATGCTGGCGATCAGTCCCGCCATGCTCACCACCATCGTCGCCGGGGTCGTGCTCACTCACCCTCGCAGCCGCTACGACCGTTTCGGCGATGACCTCCGCGGCGCCTCGCGCGACGCCAAACAGGGAGGAATGCGGTGACGCTGCAGGCCGTCCTCCTGATCGCCGCGGCCCTGTTCGCGGTTGGTCTGTACGGGGCTATTTCCCAGCAGGTGATCGTCATGGTGATGATGGGGCTCGAGCTGATGATCAACGCCCTTATCCTGGCTGCGGCGGGGCTGTGGTGGTTCCTGTTCCCCGAACCCACAGGCCAGATGCTGCTCCTCGTCATCGTCGCCGCGATGACCCTCGAGATGGCGATGGGCTTTGCCATCGCGACACTTGTCCACCGGCAGCGGCGCTCCGACATGACGGATAGCGCGACGGAGCTGGCCGGATGAGCGCGGCGGAGGCCGCGCTCTGGCTTGTTCCTCTCCTCCCCGCGGTCGTCGGCGTGGCGCTGCTGGTTGCCGGAGTCGGCAACCGGACCGCTCCCGTGATCTCCGTCGCCACGGCCGGCGTGACAGTGCTGCTCGCGGTGACGGTCGGGCTCACCGGCCCCACCGTCACCGCGCCCTTCCTGCCGGGTCTGGACTTCGTGCTCCGCGTCGATCCTCTCAGCGCGCTCGTCGCGCCGACGGTCGCGCTCGTCGCCGCGCTCGTCCTCGCCTCTTCCGTGGCGGACATCCGGCGTGATACCAGCCGCTTCCACGGGCTGATGCTCCTCTTCGCTTCGGCAGCGCTGCTCACCGCCACCGCTGGCACACTGCCGACCTTGCTCCTCGGCTGGGAGGTGATGGGCGCGACGTCCTACGCGCTCATCGGCTTTGCCTGGCGCGAGGAGCGACGAGTGTCCGCGGGGCTCACGGCCTTCCTCACGACTCGCGGCGCCGATCTCGGCCTGTACGTTGCGGCAGGGGCAGCGTTCGCCGGCGGAGCGGGCCTTGACCTCGGCGGTCTCGCCGACGCCGTCCCCGGATGGCGGGACATCATTGCGGCGGGGATCGTGCTCGCCGCCCTGGGTAAGGCCGCCCAGCTTCCGTTCTCGTTCTGGCTCTCCGGGGCGATGCAGGGACCGAGCCCTGTGAGCGCTTTGCTCCATTCCGCAGCCATGGTGGCGCTTGGCAGCTACCTGCTCCTCCGCGTTTCTCCGCTGCTCGAGGCGACTGGCTGGGCCGGACCCCTGGTGGCCTGGGTCGGAGCCGGGACCGCGGTCGCACTGGGCATCGTCGCGGTCGGCCAGCAGGACCTGAAGCAGCTGCTGGCCGCGTCGACTGCGTCGCAGCTCGGCTTCGTTGTGCTCGCCGCAGGGCTCGGCGCAGTGGCCGCCGGTACCGCTCACCTTGTCGCGCATGCGGCCACGAAGGCCGCCCTGTTCCTTGCAGCGGGAGCGTGGCTTACTGCGCTTGGGACGAGGCGGCTCTCGGCGCTTTCGGGAGTGGCACGGAGATGGACGATCACAGGGGTGGCCTTCACCGTGGCGGCACTTGCCCTTGCGGGAGTTCCTCCCTTGTCGCTGTGGGCCACGAAGGACGCCGTTCTGGCCGCTGCACTGGAGGAGTCGGGGTGGCTCTATGGCGTCGGGCTTCTCGCCACTGCTCTTTCGGCAGCCTATGCGGCGAAGATGGTTTGGGTGGTGTGGGCGAGGCCGCCGATGGTCGCCGAGCGCGAGCGGCACTGGGACGAGGAGGAGCGAGGCACAAGGGCGGTGGCCTCGACCCAGTACCTGCCGGTGGCCGTGCTGGCCGTGGGCGCCGCTGTGCTGGGCATCCTGGCGCTGCCCCCGCTCGGACCGGTCGTGGCAGCCTTCCTCGGAGACGCGACGGCGGTGCCTCCAGCGCCGCTAGAACTGCTCATCTCAGCGGCTCTCGCGCTCGCCGTGCTGTTGAGCCTGCGGCGTGTCCGCCTGCCGGAGCCGACGTGGGCCCGGACGTGGCTCGGCATGGAACGTAGCGTTCATGCCGCGCTCGTCCGTCCTGCGCTGGCACTGGCCACCGTGCTGGCCCGCTTCGACGACCGGATATTGGACCGGGGCGTGGAAGCCGCCGCGATCGGCACCGTCCGAGCCGCGCGGGCAATGGGACGCGTCGATGACGCCGTGCTCGACCGGAGCGTTGACGCGACGGGCACCGGCACGCTCCTGGCTGGGGAGGCCGCCGCCCGCGCGGACGATCGTGGCGTCGATGGAGCGGTCAAGGCCCTGGCCGCAGCGGTCCGTCGTGCCGGGGGAGCCGCCCGGCGCCCGCAGTCGGGGTTGCTGCACCAGTACTATCTCCAGGCCGTCGCCGTTCTCATGGCTGTCGGTGCCGTTCTCCTCCTCCTCTCGATCGGGTGAACATGCTCAGCCTCCTTGTCTTCCTCCCCCTCGCTGGGTCCCTCGGGCTCGTCGCGTTGCCGAAGCTGCCGGACCGCGCGGCGCGCTGGGCGTGGGTAGCGATTGCCGGCGCCGACCTGCTTCTCGTCGGTGTCGTCTGGGCGCTCTACCGCGAACCGGGCCCGGGCGGCCTCGCCTGGGAGGAACAAGTGCCGTGGATTCCGGGAGTCGGGAGCAGCTACCACGTCGGCGTGGACGGCCTCTCTCTGCCGCTCGTCGCACTTACGGCGGTCGTCTTCTTGGCCGGTGCGATCTATTCGCTGCGGGAGGAGCGGCACCCGCGGGCGCAGGCCGCACTCTTCCTGTTTCTCCAGAGCGTGAGCCTTGGCCTGTTCGTCGCGCAGGACCTGCTGCTGTTCTTTGTGTTCTTTGACCTGTCGATCGTCGGCATGTACTTCGTCATCACGGGTTGGGGCCATGGCGACGCGCGCCGGTCCGCGCTCAAGTTCTTTCTCTACACGTTCCTCGGCTCGCTGGCACTGCTGCTCGGCTTCATCGGCCTCTACCTCGCAGCCGAGCCGAACACATTCGACATCCCCGAACTTGTCGCGGCGATGCCGCTGCAGGGCAATCCAATGGGGGGCCTCGTGCTCGCGGCAATCCTGTTGGGCCTGGCCGTGAAGACACCCACCGTGCCCTTCCACACGTGGCTGCCGCCGGCACACACCGACGCCCCGGCGGTCGGCTCCACCGTGCTCGCCGCTGTGCTTCTCAAGATGGGCACCTACGGCTTCGTCCGCATCGCCATGCCGATGCTGCCGGATGCTTGGCGGGCTTGGGCCCCCGCCATCATCACGGTTGGCGTGGTATCGGTCATCTATGGTGCTCTCGTGGCGCTCGCGCAGACGAACCTCAAGCGGATGATCGCCTACACGTCGGTGAACCATATGGGCTATGTCGTGCTCGCCGTGGGCGTCGCGGGGCTCGTCGGGGGCGACACCGAGGCGGCTCGCACCATCGCTATCACTGGCGCAGTGACGCAGATGGTAAGCCACGGACTGATCACGGGGGCACTGTTCCTGCTCGCGGGTATTCTCCTGAAGAGGACGGGCACCTACGATATGGGGGCCGCCGGGGGGCTCGCCGCCGCCGCACCCCGCTACACCGCCCTCTTCGCGATCGGCGCATTCGCGTCGCTCGGGCTTCCTGGCTTCTCGGGGTTCATCGCGGAGTTCCAGATCTTCGTCGGCAGCATCGCTGCCGCCCCAATCACCGCAATCGCCCTTCTCGGCATCCTGGTGACCGCTGCACTGTTCCTCCGCGCGCTCCAGCGGCTGTTTCTCGGTGAGCCAAGGGGTGCCTCGACCAGGTTCACAGACGTCCACGGAAGCGAATTCTGGAGTGTTGCCCCGCTGCTGGCCTTGGCTGTGCTGATCGGTGTGGTGCCGCGCGTGCTCCTCGATGTGGTCGAGCCGGCTTCGGCCGTCCTCCTCGAACTTGTCGGGCGCTGACGTGGCGGCAGACATGAACATGGACCCGCTCCTGCTGCTTCCGGAGTTGTTGCTCTTCCTCGGGGGCCTCAGTGTGCTGCTCCTCGGGTCGTTCCTTCCTCGGCGCCGACAGTGGATCGCCGCGGTTCTCACCGCAACCGTGCTCGTGCTTGTGATGGCTGCAACTGCCTTCACGTTCGGTGACCCGACGCTCACCGCCTATGCGGGAACGGAGGCCGTGGATATCGCCACACGCGCCGTGCGCTTCCTGGCTCCGCTCGGCACGCTCCTCGTCGTCGCCCTCGCGGCAGAGGAGGTTCGCGGTGACCGGCGGGAGAGCGAGACGTACGCCCTCCTGCTATTCGCCACGACCGGGACAGTGCTGCTTGCCGGAGCTAATGATCTTCTCGTCCTGGCGGTGGCCTTCCTGCTGACAAGCATCCCGCTTTACGCCCTGATCGGCCTCGGCGGAACGGCGAAGGCGGCCGAGGCCGCGATGAAAACCTATCTACTCGGCAGCATCTTCGGCATCCTGATGCTGGTCGGCATAGCGCTCCTCGCCAGCCTCGGTGGTAGCTCCATCTACTCGGAACTGAAGGAGGGACTGGGCGACGCGCCGATTGCGCCGGTCATCCTGGGCGTTCTCTTCGTGCTGAGCGGGATCCTTTTCAAAGCGGGAGGGGTGCCCGCGCACTACTGGGTTCCGGACGCGGCCCAGGCCTCGGGCGCGGCCGTCGCGGCCTTCGTCACCACCGTCCCGAAGGTGGGAGCGGTGGTCGCCATCTACCGCCTGGTCGTGGCGCTACCGGAGACCGCTGACTGGGGCCTGCTCGTGGCACTCCTTGCAGCGGCCGGCATGGTGATTGGGAACCTCGCCGCATACTTCCAGAACGACCCGCGCCGACTGCTGGGGTGGTCGACAGTCGGTCAGGTCGGCTTCCTCCTGATTCCGCCCGCAGTCGCCACCCCGGAAGGGCTCCCGCTCTCCGCCCTGCTCCTCTACCTCGCTGCATACGTGCTCACGAACATCGCGGCCTTCGCAGTCATAGCAGCTGAGCCGGGGCGACGCGATCTGGCGGAGTACCGTGGCCTTGCCCGCACCCGACCCTGGCTCGCCGCCGCGCTCGTGGTGGCACTGCTGGGACTCGTCGGCACACCCCCGCTCGCAGTGTTCCTCGGCAAGGTGACCGTGACCGCTGCGGCGCTTGACGGCGATGCCCTGTGGCTCGCCCTCGTCCTCCTCGTCACCACGGTGATCAGCCTCTTCTACTACCTTCGCTGGCTGATCATCCCCTTTCGATCAGTCCCGGAAGGCCCGCCCGCGGAGTTCGCTCGTCGCCCTTGGGCAGGGACCGTCGCGGTCGCTGCAGCCACTGGCAGCCTGCTTCTCGGGCTGGGCGCAGGCCTCGCCTGGGGTGCGTTCACTGGCGAGCTGGCGATCTGACTCTCTCTTCCACCTCTCCTTGGTCTGACGCAGCATGCAGTCAGACTCCCTCGGGATAATCGGACGCTTACTCCGCGGGGCACTCCCGGGCGGCGGGCCGATCAAACTCGGGTACGGAACGTGCTTCCGCCTCTGCGGCGGTTGCGGCGATGCCGTTCTCCTGGATGTCCTGGGTTAGCCAGTCCATCTCGAGGATTTCTCGCCGCTGCGCTTCGCTGATCTCGACGGCGAGTTCGCAGACGCGGACATCCTCGATTTGTGCTCGTTCGGAGCGGGTGATGGCGAGCGAGTGGTGCGGGATCATGGCGGTCATGAAGTCCGTGTCGTCGACGGTGATCTGGCTGCGGTCGAGGTAGATGCCTCCGCCGATGAGCAGGACGCCCGCGGTGATGACTGCGATGTTGGCCTTGGTGTTCTTGTACATGTTCAGCATCCACGCGAGCATGACCAGCACCATCGTGCCGCCCATGGTGAGGGCCATGAATACGCGGCTTTCGCTGAAGCGGACGTGGCCCCACTCCCAGGAGCCGACGAACATCACCCAGTACATGATGACCATCGCGGTGAGGATCATGGCCGCGAACCGCAGGTACATCTTCAGCTGCATCCGGGACTTCTGCTTCGCCTGGTGCTCGTCGTGGTCCTGGTGCTGATCGTGGTCTTGGTTGTTCTGATTCGTCGACAACTCGGTCATCTCCTCGTCATGTCATCCATCTAGCGGGGCTTCTTGTCTGTGGGCTGGCATGCCACCGGTCGCCGACGCGGCCGATCACCGCGCCGACGCACGGGGTACTCTCACGCTGCGAGTAGTTCGGCGCACGCCTGTTCGCAGCGGCGGCACGCTTCGGCGCACACCTTGCAGTGCCCGTGCGTCCCGGCATGCTGCTCGCACTCCTCCGCGCACGCAGCGCACGCAACCCGGCAGGCCTCGAGGACGGCGCGGAGGGTCTCGGGGTTGCTGCCGGTCTGACGGGTCAGCACGGCGCCGGTCGTGGCGCAGATGTCCGCGCAGTCCAGGTTCTTGCGGATGCAGGTGGTCAAGTCGGCGACCATGTCCTCGCCCAGGCACGCGTCCGCGCAGGCGGCACACGACTGAGCGCACTCCAGGCACGCGTCGATACAGGCCACCAGCGCGGCGCTCGAGTCGGCCTTCGGGTGGGTGCGCAGCATGTCTTCCGTAACGGTCATCTCTCCATGCTCCTTTCCTACCGGGCGGTCGCCCGGTAGGTACACAAGGTACGGCGGGAATGCCTCTCGTCACAGGGGGGTTGCATACGGCAGGGGGGTTCAGTATGAACTCAGGTGATCGGTCAGTGCGAGTCCCTGGAATACTTGCCCGAAATACCCGAGGGGGGTATGATGATGAGCGTGAACGGTTACATGGCCAACAAGGACGATCTGCTCAAGAGACTGAAACGCACGGAGGGGCAGGTGCGTGGCATAGCGCGGATGGTCGATGAGGACAAGTACTGCATCGACATCCTGACGCAGGTGTCGGCGGCGACGAGGGCTCTGGAGGCCGTGGCGCTGTCGCTGCTCGGTGATCACCTCACGCACTGCGTCGCCGAAGCCAGCGCAGAGGGAGGACCCGTGGCCGCCGAGAAGATCCGCGAGGCCAACGAGGCGATCGCGCGCCTCGTCCGTTCCTGACCGGCAAACCCGTCGACGATTGAAGAGGAGTCAGCCATGACTACCGAGAACCGCACTGACCTGGGCCTGAAGGAATCGGGAGCCGGCTGCGCCTGCTGCTCGTCGCCGTCCGCAGCCGCCGAAGCCCCTCTGTCAGAGGCCGCCGTGACCCAGCAGATCCTGGTGTCGGGAATGACGTGCTCACACTGCGTCATGAGCGTCACCGAGGAGCTCACCGCGCTCGACGGCGTGGAGAGCGTCGCGGTCGACCTCAACGCGGGTGGCGCGTCGCGCGTCAGCGTCCGCAGCTCCGCGCCGGTCGACCCGGCGGCGGTGGAGGCCGCGGTCAAGGAGGCCGGATACGCCCTCGCCGGCCACTCGTCATGAGTGCCGTCGATGTTGAGCTCGACATTGCGGGGATGACCTGCGCGTCCTGCGCGACCCGCATCGAGCGCAAGCTCAACAAGCTGCCCGGGGTCGAGGCGAGTGTGAACTATGCCACCGAGAAGGCCCGCGTTCGCAGCTCGGATGCCGAGGTCGCCGAGCTGATCGCCACGGTCGAGTCCGCGGGCTATCACGCCGCGCTGCCGGCGCCGCCCGCCGGCGACAGCGGCGATGCGGGGGATTCACGACACGCCGACGTGGCGTCGCTCCGGCGTCGTCTGCTGATCAGTGCGGCCTTCGCCGTGCCGGTCGCGGCGCTGTCGATGGTGCCGGCGCTGCAGTTCATCACCTGGCAGTGGGTTGCGCTCGCCCTGACCCTTCCGGTGGCGATCTGGGGTGCGTGGCCGTTCCATCGTGCCGCCGCGGTCAATGCTCGTCACGGCGCCGCGACCATGGACACCCTGATCAGTCTCGGGGTCATCGCAGCTCTCGGCTGGTCGCTGTACGCCCTGTTCTTCGGCGGTGCGGGGGCGCCGGGGATGACCATGACGTTCACGCTCATCGGCGCGCCGCAGGCGGGCGGCCACGAGATCTATCTCGAGGTCGCGGCCCTGGTCACGGTCTTCATCCTCGCCGGCCGGTACGCAGAGGCCCGGGCACGGAAGTCCTCTTCAGAGGCGCTGCGCGCACTGCTGGAGCTGGGTGCGAAGGACGCCGTCCGGCTCGTCGACGGCGTCGAGCACCGGGTGCCGGTCTCCCAGCTCGCCGTCGGGGATGTCGTGGTCGTCCGTCCCGGCGAGAAGATCCCCTCCGACGGTCTCGTGATCGACGGATCCTCCGCCATCGATGCGAGCATGCTCACGGGCGAGTCCATTCCCGTGGAGGTCGCAGCCGGCGCTCGTGTCGTGGGCGCCACGGTGAACGTGGGCGGGCGCCTGGTCGTCGAGATCACCCGCGTGGGCGCCGACACCGAGCTCGCTCGGATGCGCCGGCTGGTCGAGGAGGCACAGACGGGCAAGGCCCGCGTGCAGCGGCTCGCCGACCGGGTCTCGGCCGTGTTCGTGCCCGTCGTCATCGCGCTCGCCCTGACGGCGTTCACGGGGTGGCTCATCGCCGGCGGGTCCCTCGAACTGGCCTTCACGGCGGCGGTGGCGACGCTGATCATCGCCTGCCCGTGCGCGCTGGGCCTCGCGACGCCAACCGCGCTGCTCGTCGGCACCGGCAGAGGGTCGCAGCTGGGAATCCTGATCCGCGGGCCCCAGGTGCTGGAGCAGACCCGCAGGGTCGACACCGTCCTCCTCGACAAGACCGGCACCGTCACGACGGGGAAGATGACCGTCGCCGCCGTCCTTCCCGCGCCCGGCGTGGAGCATGACGACCTGCTCTCCGCTGCTGCAGGCGTGGAGTCCGGCTCGGAGCACCCCGTCGCACGCGCAATTCTGAGTGCGGCACCGGCACGACCCGCCGCGCAGAGCTTCGCCTCCCACGCCGGCGCGGGCGTGCAGGGTGTGATCGATGGCGCCCTCGTGGTGGCGGGTCGCCCCCCGTGGCTGGCCCAGGAGTGGGGGATCCGCCTGCCGCCCGGCGTGCTGCCCGAGGTGGAGGAGCTCGCGGCGGCGGGCGCGACGGTTGTCACCGTCGCGCGCGACGGGGAGTATCTCGGCGCGATCGCCGTGGCCGACGCCGTCAAGCCCACCAGCGGGGAGGCGATCGAGCGGTTCCGTGCCCTCGGCCTGCGCCCCGTGCTGCTTACCGGCGACAGCGAGGGCACCGCGCGCCACATCGCCGCATCGGTCGGCATCGACGAGGTGCACGCCGCCGTCACGCCCGCCGGCAAGCTCGATGTCGTCCGCGGCCTGCAGGAGGAGGGCCGGGTCGTGGCGATGGTGGGCGACGGTGTCAACGACGCCGCCGCTCTGGCCGCCGCGGATCTGGGTTTGGCGATGGGCGGAGGCACCGATGCGGCCATCGCGGCCAGCGACATCACCGTCGTTTCAGGCGATCTTCTCGTGGTCGCCGACGCGATCAGGCTCGCGCGACGAACCCTCGGCACGATCAAGGGCAACCTCTTCTGGGCCTTCGCGTACAACGTCGCGGCGATCCCGCTCGCCATGCTCGGCCTGCTGAACCCCCTGGTGGCCGCGGCCGCCATGGCGCTATCGTCCGTCTTCGTCGTGACCAACAGCCTCCGGCTGCGCAGCTTCCGCCCCGTCGCTGCATCGGAACGCAACGCGAACGCACCCCGCACCAGCATCCCGCAGCCCGTTCCATCCGATAGCCCGCCGCCATTGCAGGCGTAGGTCGACGAGACTCGGCCCAGCGAGCGTCGGAATCGCCGTCGGCGCCGGCACACACACCACGTGGCCCCTGACCGGAGTCATCCTCGCGAACGAAGACCCCCGCTCCGTGCTTCGTATCGTGTTCCCTTGTGGCTGCATAGACTGCACCTCAGTCGCGAACGACTCAGCGGCATCCACCGCGGACTGAGCGCATCAGCCGAGCGGAACGACTCTCGGCGGCGGCGCCCGTGGCGCCTTACGGAAGAGAGCCAGCCGGGCGTGATTCACACAGCGTGCGGTCAGGAGGTATACCTGCAGTGGCACCCCGCAACGCCAGAGGCCACGCTCCGACGGTGGGGTAGGCGAGCGCCATCAACGTCCCCGCTCCCCCCAGCGCGTCTAGGGTCACGATGCGCAGAAGGGGGCGACGGGGCGCGCGGGTCCGGCCGTCTCCGAGCTTGCCGCGCGAACCGCCTCGGGGAGAAGAGAAGGGGTCACGATGGTGGGCGATGGTCGCGTGATGCAGCCGACGTCGGCTCGGGTGCATCCCACGTCGATCTGCGATGCCGTCCATCATGCTCGGGGTCGCCACGACCGTCCCGATCGCTCCCAATGTCGAACGCCTCCGGCGTGCGCCCCGGTCGGTAGATATTCGGTTCGGGCTCCGGGTGGTGGATCGACTGGATGACGATCAGGGCCACACCGGCGACGGCGACGGCGAGGGCGGTGAGTACGTTGATCTTGATCCCAGCCAGTTCCAGTTCGGTGGGGTCGAGTCGTATTGATTCGAACCATGACCTGCCCGCGCCGTAGATCAGCAGGTACGCGCCAAGCGCCTTTCCCCACCGTAGCGCGTGGCGGCGCTCGAGGAGGAGGATCGTCGCTGCCCCCGCGAGGTTCCACAGCATCTCGTAGAGGAAGAGCGGGTGAAAGAGCGTTCCGGGCGTCAGCCCCTGGGGGTAGGCAGGACTCTGTGGATCGATCTGAAGACCCCAGGGCAAAGTGGTCGGGAGGCCGTAAAGCTCCTGATTGAAGTAGTTCCCCAGCCGGCCCACGGCTTGTGCAACAAGCATTCCCGGGGCCAGTGCGTCTGCGAATGACAGGAATCGAACGCCCGTGATCCGGCATCCGAGGATCGCGGCGGCACCTCCAACCAAGACCGCCCCGAAGATCGCCAGCCCACCCTCCCAGACGTAGAGCACGCGCCACAGGTCTGCCCCGGGGTAGAAGTAGTCGCCCGGGTGGGTGAACACGTGGTAAGCGCGCCCTCCGACGATGCCGAAGGGGACCGTCCAGAGTGCGATATCCACGACGGCGCCGCTGGGGCCGCCGCGCCGCTGGAGTCGGCGAGAGGTCATCCAGGCGGCGATGACTGTTCCCCCGATAATGAAAAGCGCGTAGAACCGGATCTCGACAAAACCCAGGTCGACTGCATCTATCGTGGGACTGGGGATGCCTGCGGAGGTCATGGGAGTCCCCCCGGTCATGGCTTCACTCGCGCTGACAGCCACGCGTAGGGATCTATGTAGGTGCCGTCCGCTCGCATCAAACCCAGGTGAAGGTGCGGCCCGCCGCTGAGTCCGCTATTACCGACGTTGCCGACCAGGTCGCCGACGCTGACCGCGTCCCCGGCACGGAGTGCCAGGGTGCCGATGGCCATGTGAGCGTACAGGCTGCTGACACGCTCGCCGTCCACGACGTGGTCGATGATCGCGTATACGCCCAACTCTCCGGCATCGGTGGCGGAGACTTCCCTCACGACCCCGTCAGCGATCGATTGGATCGGCGATCCCGCACCGGGGCTCATGTCAATCCCCCGATGGTCGGTCGGGCAGCCTGCGCATGGCGCGGGGCGCATTCCGAACCCGCTGCTGATGGGGACGCCCGTCAGGAAGGGCCATTGAACCTCGCCGCGATAGTTGACGAACGTGGATGCTGTCTGCGCATACACGGCGTTCGTCGCGGCGCTCTCACTGAGGTAGGTGCCCCGGTCGAGAGGCTCGGTGTCCGCTCGGATGACGGGGTCCAAGGCCTGTGGTTGCTCCACGGAACCGTTCGTCTGCTTGGTGATCTCATCCGTTGCTGGCAATTGAGCGGCCGTCGCGGGCAGGGCGAGACTGATTGTCAGAGCGACGGCCGAAGCCATTGCGGTCACGGACATGATCTGTCGCTGAGAAGGTGGGCGCCGCATCGAGAAGGCAGCGGTGCGGGGCCGCAACGGAGCCGGGAGACTCGCGCGGGCCGCCGCGTTCTCTCGGATGCTTCGGCGCGTTGGCGGATCGGTGGGTAGAGGCGTGTGGGGGGTGGAGGGCATTGTGCAATTCCTGAAGGAGACAGTGGCCGCGCGCACGCGGAAGAGAAGGACGAGCAGACCCTGTTACGGGTCCCCCGGGGCGGCTGCATGATCGTGCGCGGCACGACAGTGGCGCCTGGCGCGGCATCAGCGTTCCACGGACATGCCGCCGTAGACGCCGTAGCTCGCAACGTGACGAGACGGTCGACTCAGGTCCGGTTGATCGAAAGCACGTGCAGATCGGGCCCACGGTGCAGAAGGGCCCGGGCGAGGGCGGTCCGAGTCGAGGGCGGTCCCAGACGGGACGATAACCAGAACCTCTGCGAGACACGCAGGAGGCCAAGGCCTGAGGCCGCGAGGAACGCACAGAGGACGACGGTCATGCAGGCGAGCAGATCGCCGACATGCGTAGAGCACTCGGTGCCACAGGCTTCGCCGGCGTCGGTTAAGCCGATCTCCGCGAGCGACGCCGACGGCGCCGCGGCGGTGCCTTGCGAAAGCGACAGCTCACTCCCCGCCGATGCGTCGTGGTCGGCTTCGCCGAACGAATGCATCGTCAGCAGTACCAGCAGCGATAAGACAGCGAGCAGCCAGAGTGCCGTACCCGCTCCGCGCGAGGCGTCACGGAGAGCGTTCACGCACGCACCTTCCTGTCGCCGGGCCCGTTACTGAACCGTGATGATCCTCACCAGGGTACAAGATCACCCGTCGGGATTTTCCTGTGAACTGCCTTCCGGGCGGGGCTACCGGAATCGCGCGGCGTTCAGCTCCCGGCCGTCTCTCCCAAGAAGGCATGTAGGATACCCCGCGACCGTATACGCCTCGAGCGAGTAGATGGAGGGTTTGCAGATGAGAGTGATGCGCCTGCGCGACGCCCTCACCTTTCGCAAGACTCTCATAAGCCCGTTTCTTCTCGCCGTACTCGGCATCGCGATGATCGTCGTCGGGCTTCTGTCTATGCACGGGATGGGCGAGGCCGCCCACCATTCCGCCCCCGTCGCACCTTCTTCATACGACGTCGCAGAATCCCACCAGTCCCAGCCGCTCAACCCGGTAGAACAGCAAGAGTCCGCCGGTGACTGCGAGTCGGGGTGTCCTTCTGGGGAAGTCATGGCCATGGTCGGGTGCGTGCTGGCTCTCCTGGTCGGCGCCATCCTTGTCGGCATACGCCCCAGCGCAACGTGGATCCACCGCCGCCATGGGGTCGGCGCTCCCGCCGGAAACAAGAGGGGGACCCTCGCGCCCTCCTGCCCGCCGGACCTCACTGTCCTCTCCATCAGCCGAACGTGACCGGGGTGCTGCCAGCAGGCAGTTCGCGTGCAAGCGCATACGTCCCACACCAACGACTGATCTCTTGAGGAATGAATAAGTGTCCACCCGATTCACCCTGCTTTCAGCAGGAACACTCGCTACCGCCCTCCTTCTTGCCGGCTGCACCGGCACGACGACGCCGGCGATGAATGGCAACGAGCAGTCAGGCAGCATCGCCGTGGAGGCGACGGAGGGCGACTACAACGACGCCGACGTGGCTTTCGCCATGGAGATGATCATGCACCACCAGCAGGCTATTGAAATGGCGGACGTGTTCCTGGCCAAGGACGACGTCGCGCCGGAGGTCTTCGCTCTCGCCGAACGCATCAAAGACGCCCAACAGCCCGAGATCGACACGATGAACAAGTGGCTCGCCTCCTGGGGCCAGGAGGCGATGAGCGGGACCGAGAATATGGGCTCCATGGATGGGATGGACCACGGATCCATGAGCGGCATGGGCGGCATGATGTCCGCGGAGGACATGGCTGCCCTCGAAGACGCCTCCGGACCCGAGGCGTCGCGTCTCTTTCTGGAGCAGATGATCGTGCACCACGAAGGCGCCGTGGAGATGGCCGAGTCCGAGCTGACCGACGGGCAGCACCCCCTGGCCATCGAGCTCGCACAGAAGATCATCGACGACCAGACGGCGGAGATCGCGGAAATGGAAGAGCTGCTCAACCAGCTCTGAGACCCGTAGCGCTCGCTCCGACATTTACGCGTGGGGCGCCAGAAGCGGGGCGCTCCCACTCGCAGAGTCCCATCAGCAAGCAAGGAAGTACCCAATGATCACGCTTATCCGCCACCGTGTCCCCGGCTCCACAAGGAGGAAATACCTTCAAGCCACCGTGGTGGCGTCTCTGGCCGCCATCGCCCTTGTCGGCTGTAGCAGCCCCCAGAGCGAGGCTGATCCGACGACCGCGCCGCCCCTCGATCACGTGCACGGCATCGTTAGCGACCCCGACAGCGCCGGCATCCTTATCGCCACTCACGTCGGCATCTACCGCCTCGACGGGATGGAACAGGGAGGCGAAATGAGCGGACCTGTCGGCGGGCTGGACTTCGATGCGATGGGCATCACGTCAACCGCTGACACCCTGTACGCTTCCGGGCACCCTGGCCCCACCACTCCGGATGAGTTCGGCAGCCCGAACCTCGGCTTGATCCGATCCGACGATAGCGCCCTCACCTGGCAGACCGTGTCGCTCTCCGGTGAAGCTGACTTCCACGAACTCACCGCCACGCGCGACGGAACCGATTTCATCTACGGGCTGCAAGGAGAGCAACTGCGTCGCAGCGACGACGGAGGCCAAACGTGGATCGACCTTCCCCCGATACAGGCGCGGGACATCGTCGTGTCACCCGGCGCGGCGAGCACACTGTATGCGACGACCGAAGCGGGCCTGGCCGTAAGCAACGACGGCGGGAATGAGTTCGTCGTCGACGCCTCGGCGCCCATCATGTACGTGATCTCAGCGGGACCGGAACGTGGCCTCGTCGGCGTCGACCTCAACGGAACGATTCGACACCGGGACGGTGCTTCCTCAGAGTGGTCCTCCGGCGGAACCATCGCGGGGGCAGCGCAAGCTTTCACCTACCTCGAGGAGGCCGGAATGCTGCTCGTCGCAGATGACCGCGGTGTCCGAGCATCAGAAGACTTCGGTCTCACGTGGGAGATGCTCGTCCCACGATGAAACGCCGAGACGTGGCGAGTCTCCGCCTGGCGTCATGACGCGTGCAACAAGAGCAGACCTCCAAGCGCGACAAAATCAGCGGCGGCGGCGGATGAGCGCCACCAGGAAGAGCGCTGCGCAAAACACCGTTCCTGCAAGCACAGCAGCCAGGAGGGAGGGCGTTTTCCACTCCGGCGGATGAGCATCGTCGGATATCGGGCGGTCACCCACCTCGCGGGACTCAGCGACCGCACCGCCGGTGTCGGCGCGAGGCTCAACGACGCCCCGCGCTGGGCCGCCATCTGCGAAGCGGCTTGAACCGCCCGCCGGGGGCAACACTTCCATCGAGGCTGATCCATCAGTCGGCACCCACTGCATACGATTCGAAGACGTGACCACCCCGGCGTCCGCCTCTACGGATAGCAACGGCGCACCGATGGCTACAGCAAGCGCGCACGCGCGTAGGAGCGATGAGGTGTGCATAGATGATGTCGTGGAGATTTTCTCGATGTATCCGAAGATCGTGTTCCCGATTTCGACCCGGTCTTCCACCTGCATGCGTTCAGTAACCCGATCTGCATCTGCACGCTGCACGCCTGCCGGGGATCTCTGGTGCGAGGCACCAGCGGTCGAGATTCTAATGGGTCACGTCAGCCCGACACAGGAATGAGCCGCACCAGGACGGACCGAGCCGCGACGCCAGAAGCGATCGTCAGCGACGAGAATCACGGACTGTTGCGTCAATGCTTCGCTGCGGCGATCGGCCCGTGCCGCGCGGCGAGGATCGGCATCCCTCTGAAGGTCCACGACTACTGAAGACACCGCGGCAGGCCACAAGTTGTCTTCGTGCTGCCGGCTGCCGGAGCACAGGACACTGCTCACCTCGGACGGCGAGCGCTGTGAGCCGAGGTGCAATTGACGTCGTGTCGACCTGCTTCAAGGCGGCGTTCTCTCCAGTGAGGCACATGACGACCACGGAAACCCACGAAGGATACGTACTAGACCGCTCCCCACGCTCAGAACCGGGGAACCAGAGTGTCGGCTGCCACACGGAGCAGGTCTATCGCACTGAGGCGTCCGGCCCCCAAGCCGGCGGAGACAAGCCTCATGAATGTCCGTTCGTTTCGTGCGCTGGCCGCGACGGCGGCGGAGACGATGCGAGGCCGATCTACCAGGCAGGCCAGCAGACGGACCTGGCGGTGGTGCGCCCCCAGCCGCCGTCGGAGCTCCTGGGAGTAGGTGCGTGCGGGCTCCGCTTGCACCGCCGCGCGCCCCGCCAACGCGCCCGAAGCCAGTGCATAGAAGATGCCTTCGCCTGTCAACGGGTTCACTAAGCTCGCGGCATCGCCGACGAGCAGCACCCTGCCATGGGCCGGGGGCGGTCGGCAAGACGCCAGCGGCAGCCGGTGCCCTCTCAGCTGCGCCGATTCCACGGCGAACCCCGGAAGCAGTTCGGCGGCACGGGCGGCCATCCTCGCCTTACTGCGTTCGGGCGCAGCGGTCCCGTAACCGACGTTCACCGTGCCCCTCGCGGTCGGGAACGCCCACGCGTAGCTGAGACCGTTTCCGGGCACTGGATCCCAGCGGATGTGCAGTTCCTTGAATCCGGCCGGCGCCGGTGCGTAGCCTCGGATGGCGACCGCCATGTCCCTGCCGCGATTCTGCGCCGCTCCAAGAGCCCGGCGCACCGTGGAGTTCGCCCCGTCGGCGCCGACCAGCACCCGTGCTCGGAACTTTCCATCGACGAGCACACCGTCGCGATCCCAATGAACCTGGCGCACCGTGTGGTGCTCGAACACTGCGCCGGCGGCGAGGGCCGCAGCCATCAGCCGGGCGTCGAACTCGGCCCGGGGCACGACGTACCCTGGCTCGGGCGTCATCCCCTGCCAGTTACGGGACGGGGTGACCAGCCGCAGCGCAGGTACTCGCTCATCGCGGCGGAGCAGATCCGTCAACCCGAGTCCGGTCAATTCGTCGACCGCATCAGCCCCCAGACCATCCCCGCAGACCTTGTCCCGTCCAAGCGGTGAACGGTCGAGAATCAGCACGCTGGCACCGGGTTGCTCCCGGAGTGCGGCCAGGGCAGTGGCTGCGCCGCCGGGCCCCGCACCCACGACGATCACGTCGATCGTCTGGACCACCTCCCCCTGAGCTCCCATTCCGGAAATGGTTTCCGATCGAGCGTACGCCGTCAGGAGCCGCAACGCTCCCGTTGTGGCCCCACCCGGTCCCCAACGGGGTGTTCCTTAAGGGTCTGGCGGGCGAAGGCGGAACCGCATCTTTGGTCAGATCTCGCCGATCTCCTGTCCGAGCTGGAGATAAAGATCGGTGACGACGGCGTTGTTGACGCGGTACACCGGCCACTCACCTTGCTTCCGATCCGAGCGGGGCGGGTCGCCGATGAGGACGCCGGCTTCTTCGAGTTCGCGGAGGTAGCGAACGAGGGTCGGTGGCGGTACCTCAATAGCCTCGGAAATGGCTTTGCGTCCTGCGTTCGGGTTTCGACGAAGGTACGCGATCAGGCTGGCCTTGCCGAGATTACCGAGAACGGTGACTGCCTCGGCTGCGCGTTCGCTATTGGCGGGTTTGACGAGCTTCGGCATGAGCCCATTGTTTCGCGTTCGGCTTGGCGCGACAAGCACCTGCATAAATTAGTGCTTCACATTTCCAGTGCATCATTATACGATCCACGCATGAGTCGAAGCGGATGCCTGCGGGATCGAAAATCACAGGTGGATGAAGAATCGGCGGCGCACGGGTCAACGACATGCCAGCCCTCTCTGAGCGGCGCACGTGATCGCGCTTTCGAGTGCTTGTCGAGCGATGACCGACAACTCCGCTACCAGGCTTTCACGTGCCTCCGTGACCGAATCGTTCCTTTTGGAAATGATTGGCCTCTGCGTAGTATTCCTCCACTGCGACCTGCTGGTGTGTCCTGGGGATTCAAGGTCGTTGCTCTTCGAGCGAAGGCGGTGCTGTCATGAGTGCAGCGACAGTGCGGGGACGTGGGGTGATGTGGGCGCTGATCGGCGCCGCGGTCCTGGTCGCGGGGATCATCGCCATCATCGTGGCGTCGGCTCTGCCTCGTTCTGACGGTCCGTCTCCGAGCCCGTTGGAGGGGACATCACAGGCACCCAACGGCGTGACGTCGCCCTCCAGCGTTCCCCCAGAGGACGAGGCGGTCGACGCCGCGGTGACGGATCGTGGTTGGGTGGCGGAGCCGATCACGACCGACCCGGAGCTGTATGCGCGTGCCGCTCTCGCTGCCGCTTCGACCTTCGATACGACCCTCGCAAGTCGTGAAGCGTGGCTGACCTATCTCGACACCTGGTTCACGCTTGACACTCGATACACGTCGGACGCCGATCGAGCTGACGCTCTTCGTGCAGCGCAACTTGAGATGCGTCAGGGTGTGGTGTTGCCGGAGGAGCAGTGGGATTCGATGGCGGCCGAGGATGGGCGCGTCGCTGCGCAGACAATCGGCGAGATGACGTTGATGCCCGTGCCTGAGGATACGTCCGGGGGTATGGCGATCGGGACGGCGGATGTGACGTTGTCGTTCATGATGACCGGAGGGGACGGAGAGTCATCCTTTGATGAGACCGTTCGGGTAAGCGTCCAGGTGCTGTGCGGCCCGGAGTCGGTGCCGACTCCGGGGTCAGCGCAGATGCCGGGGGACTGCAAAGTGGTGCGGTTCTTCTCGGAGCCGATGGAGCCGTGACATGGGAGCCCCCGTTGCGGTCGCCGCCGCTGTCACCAGGACACGCATCGGCCGCCGCCTGATCGGCCTCTTCGCCGGCGCACTGGCGTGCGTCGCGGCGGCCGTATTCGCGCCCGTAATCGTGCTGCCCCTGGCGGTCGCAGCGCAGTCCTCGTCTACCGCCTCGAGCGAGGGCCTGAACGGCTCCCCGATGGTTGTCGGCGAATGGGGCTACCCCTACGCGGGTGGTTACACAACGGGCCGCGGCTATGGGTGGCACCCGGTCCAGGGATGCGCATACTGCCCCTCCGCCCATTTCGGCTACGACATGTCGCGGGGGTGCGGCGTGGACGTCTTCGCCGCTGGTCCCGGCACCGTGACGCTCGCTGGGCGGTTCGGGCAGTTTGGCAACAGCGTGATGATCGACCACGGCTCCGGCACCGTCACGCTCTACGCGCACCTCGCCGACGGTTCACTATCCGTAGCCACGGGTCAATCGGTTACCGCCGGAACGCGGGTAGGCGGGGAAGGCCAGACGGGTCTTTCCTTCGGCTGCCATCTGCACTTCGAGGTGCGGCAGAACGGCGCGCGCATCGACCCGGCCCCATTCATGGCCGCCCTCGGTCTCCCTCTGACTTGACCACGCACGACCACACGCGCTGCAAGGAGCGATCATGACACCCACCTCACTGGTCCCGTTCGACGTCGATGTGCCGGACGTGAATCCGGACTTCTCTGCCCCGTTCTTCCAGGGATTCCAGGTCATCGCGTCCTACATCCTTGCTGGAGCGATGATGGTGGTGCTGATCATGCTGATCATCGCGGGCGCCGCCCTCGCCTTCCGCGGGATCGCGTCCGACCGGGTGCGGACCTGGGCCGGAGAGAACATCCTTTGGATCTTCATCGCCGCGGCCGTCTTGGGAGCCGCAAGCGGGCTATTCCAGTGGTTCGTGAACTTCGACTTCGGCTTCTGATGCACCTCCCTCGCATGCTCTCCTTGGGCGTCGTCCTCGGCGTGACCCTCGGGGTTGGCGTGCTCGCTCCGGCTACCGCGGCGCCGGAGCCGCGAGGCGACATAGCCATCGCATCCGTCGTCCCTGCCGCCGTGGTGGAGGACGAGCCGTGGAGTTCCCCCGCTTATCCGGTCGATTGCGATGGGGCGAACGGACAGATCGCCTGCACACCGACGAACCCGGCCGACGTCACGGCGCAGCAATGCTTCATCCAGGTCGTGATAAATGGAACGAGGGCGACTGTCTGCACGGCGTATGAGGGCCATGCGGCGGCGATTCAGGGGGCCGGGGGCAAGCCGGTGGTTGTTGCGTATGGGTGCAGTTTCGGGGATGTGTTGTGTGCGTCGTTCGAGAATTTCGGGCGGGGTATGGCGATCGCGACGACGGGGATGATGTACGCGGTCGCCTTGAACATGCAGTTCGATACCTCGTCGCTGTTGTGGACCGCGGCAGTGGGCGAGTGGTCGTTCTGGCAGTGGGCGATCCTCATCATCGTGTTCGGCGCAATGGTCTGGGCCGTGACTGCCGCTGTGGTCTCCGGCGACCGGGAACAACTCGTCAGCGCAATCGTCCGATCGTTTATCGCGATTCCCGCGGTGCCGCTCACCTTGTGGTTGACGGGGCATCTGTTGAACACGGTCGATGAGATGACCTGGTATGTGATGAACCGGGAGGGGCCGATCGCGTTGTTCTCGACGCTGCAGTCGGTGATGTGGGCGGGTGGACAGGCGAACTACTTCTTCGCCGTCATCATCCACGGGCTCCTGATGGTCGGGATGCTGCTGCTGATGCTGGTGTTTGCGTTCCGCAACGTCGTCCTCGCCGCACTGATCGCGGTCGGTCCGGTCGCGTGGATGATCTTCCCCGTCCGGGGCATCGGACCGCAATGGGTGATCCGCTACGTGTCGGCTGTCGTCGTGTTGTTGCTCACGGGCCCATTGACCGTCGGGTTTGTGACGTTGATCATCAACGGGCTCGCGGACGTGCGGACGATTTGGGACCCGCAGTCGTGGCCGCTGCTCATCGGTCTCGTGCTGGTCGCATTCGCGCCGTTCGCGATCTTCGGACTGTTCTCCTTCGTCGGAGGCGTCGCCGCGGACTCCCTCGGCTCCGCTCTGGGATCCGGGGCCCGTCGTGTCGGCGGGAACGCCGCACGGTCGGTGGCGAGCGTCCCCACCCGCCTCGGCGGATCCCCGGCCGGCATCCCGTCCGGATCCCGCGGCGGCGCGAGCCCTCGACCGCCGTCGAGAGCGGGCGCTGGCGGGTCGGCACGTCCCGGCGGCGCAGACGGCCCAGCCGGCACGAGCCCCACAAACCCCGCCCGCCAGAGCGTCCCTGCTTCGGCGGGTGCAGCATCCACCCCAGCGCCGACGACCGCGGGAACACAGGCAGCAACTTCGGGACCGAGGGCCGCGTCGGTGGCACCGACCCCGCTGAGTGAGAGGAGGCCGTGATGACGGTCACAGGCGATACAGACCGGCCGGTACGGCTGCCCCGCCGGTCACGACAGGGCATCGTGCTCGGCATGGACAGCTGGCAACTTGCATTCCTCACCGCCGCAGCATTGGTGGTCCTGATCGCGGTGAACAGGTTCGGGCCCCTCGGTCTGCTCTACTCCTCCCCCCTCTTCCTCCTCCTCGGCGGCACCGCCCTCGCCACCATCCATGGGGTCTCCGCACCCCGCATGGCTGGCCTGTGGGCGATGAAGCAGGTCCGGCATGGCATGGGTGGCACGAAGGACACGTTCCGCCCTGAGGCGCCGAGGATCGCCGGAACGCTGAACCTGCCGGGGGCGCGGGCGTCGGTGCAGTTGTGGGAGTTCGAGGACATCGGATGCGTCTACGACCCGCAGCACCGCACCGTGTCGGTCACCGCGGAGCTCGAGGTGCAGGGATTCCTGATGCATGACACCCCGGAACGGTACGACCTGGCGCAGCAGTGGTCTACGGTGCTGGCATCGTTCACGCAACGCCCGGGCATCAAGCGGGTCACGCTGCAGGAGCGCACCATTCCCACCACCATTCGCGCCGCCCGCGACCACTTCGACAGCGTGCAGGTGCGCCGGAACGCTGACCCTGGAACACCGGTGGCGGCGAACTACCGGGAGGTGATGGATCAGTCGGAGCGTTTTGCGGTGTCACACCGCAACTACCTCACCTTCACCCTCGACCTGATCACGCTCGGCTCCCAACTGCGGTCCCTCGGTGGAGGGAAACCGGCGATCCAAGCACTCGCCGCACTCGAAGCGGGGAACCTCGCCGACGCCCTCGAGTCCGCCCACATCAAGGTGCGGAAATGGCTCGGCCCACGAGATATCGCGACGCTCGTCCGGGTCTCGATGGACCCCGAGTTCGCGCCGGTCGCACAGAACCGCATCGACGCTCAGGCCGGCGTCGACCCGGTCGCGATCGGACCGATGTATCTCGAGGAGCCGAAGGGCCGGAATGGTGTCGTCTACACCGACTCGGGGGTTCACACCACGATGTGGGTGCACGAGTGGCCCCGCTCGGATGCGGCGGTCGGGTTCGTCGCCCCGATCGTTTTCGCCCGTCACCCCGGCAGCGGAGATGCCGTCACCCACATTCTCTCCCTCGTGCTCACGCCCGTGCCGGTTTCGAAAGCGCTGAAGCGGATTCGGGATGAGAAGAAGGTATGGCGAGGCAACGAACGGCTGCGTGCGAAGCGCAGCGTCGATGGGTCGGCCGCAGATGCGGCGGACTGGGAGGCGTTGGAGAGGCAGGAGCAGGAGATCGTGAACGGGCACGGCAAGTTCCGGTACGGCGCCTACCTCACCGTCACCGAGCGCACCGAGGAACGCCTCGATCACGCCGTCGCCGGGATGCGCAACGCCCTCGCCCGGGCCGGCATGGAACCGCAGATCCTCTACTGTCAGCAAGCTGAAGCGCTGCTGGTGAACGCGCTTCCGCTGGGTTTGGGGATGAAGTGATGACCCGCCGCACCCTCTCCTTCACCCCCGGCGACGCTACCCGTAAAGACCGCGCCCGCCTCCGTGGGGAAATCGCCGCCGCGGCGCGGGACGAACGCCCCTCCCGGTCAAGCCAGCGGGAGCGCGCCCTGCCGACGCCTGCGGTACCGGGTCCGTTCGGTCCGGGCCTTGCCGCGGGCGGGTATTGGAATGTGGCAGGCCTGCACGTGGCGGCGCATGAGGCGACGTCGCAGCACATCGCGGGGATCTACCCGTTCGTCGCCGATGCGGGGCTCGGGCACCGCGGCCCCATCGTCGGGGTCGACTTGAACGCCGATGCGCTTTGGCATTTCTCCCCGTGGGAGGCCTACATGGACCAATCCGACCGGGGCTCGTTCTCCACCAACATCCTCGTCCTCGGCGCGTACCGGTCCGGCAAATCCGCGACCGTGAAGACCCTCGTCACCCGTTCGATCGCGTTCGGCCACCAGGTCGTGGTGCCCTCCGACCCGAAGGGCGAATGGGTCGCCGTCGCAGAGGCGATGCCTGGCGGGCAGGTGATCCGGCTCGGCGGCGGCACCGCAGCCCGCCTCAACCCTCTCGACCGGGGGCCACGCCGGTCGGATGCGTCCGACGAGCAGCACGAGCAGATGGTGAAGCAGCGCCGCATCGGCACTCTCATCGCTCTGGTCGAGATGGCCCTCGGTGGGCAGCGCCTCACGGCAGTGGAACACGCTGCGATTCACGTCGCCCTCGACCGGTCCGTGGCACGAACAGGCGACCGGCCCACCTTGCGGGGCATCTACAGCGAGCTCGGTCACCTCGCGGGGGAGACCGCGACCGCGTTCCGGGCCGCAGAGGGGGCTGTGCAACCGCGGTTCGTGCTCCGCCGCTTCGTGGAAGGCGACCTTGCCGGGCTATTCGAGAACGAATCGACCGTGGAGTTCGATCAGGACGCCCCCATGGTCGTCACCGACACGTCCGAACTGTTCGCTCGCGGGGAGCTCGCCGCGCAGCTGACCCAGGTGTGCTCCACGGCGTGGATCCAAGCTGTGATCAGCGACCGGGCCGCACGCCGCACCCGGTATGTGGTTCGGGAAGAGGGATGGCGAGACATGACGTCGCTGGCGTCCTTGCAGATGTTTCAGCAGTGGTTGAAGCTGTCCCGCCATTACGGGATCAGCAACATTGTCATCCTGCACAAGATGGGCGACCTCGATGCCGTCGGCGACGCCGACAGCCTGGAACGGTCCCTGGCGTACTCGATCGTGGGGGACATCGAGAACAAGTTCATCTTCCGCGTCAACCACCAAGAACAGGCAGCCCTCCGGCAACGCCTGAACCTGCCCACCCCGCACGTGGACATGGCGAGGCAACTCCGCAAAGGCGAATTCCTCGCCTACGTCGGCCAGTACTCCTACCTCGTGGACTGCTTCGCCACCTCCACCCCGTGGGAGTACAACCTGTTTTCCACCGACGACGCCCTCACCGCCGCCGGCGACGACACTGCGCCCCCCGCCCTCACCGACCCCGACCTCGACGCCCTCTGGCCGACCCCCGCTCCGGCGGCCGAGGGGGATGTCGGTGGGTGGTTGACACCGCTGACGGATGCGGTGAGCGACGGGTTTATGTCCCACGGCTCTCTGGCTGTTGAACAAGGAGTAGAGCAATGACTACTGTGCAGACGCCGCGCGCGTACGCGACCGTCACGGGACCCACCGCCACCTACATCGCACCCGACGGGCATACCGAACCAGTAACCGCGAACGGCGCCGAAGACATCCGCCACGCCGTGGTCCGCCGAGCCAGCGCCGACGCCCGCACCGCCGGCATAGCGCTGGAACTGGTGACCTCCGGCGACCGCGGCACCCACCGCCTCCTCATAGACACCACCGGCACCATCACCGCCGTTCCCGCTTTGCCCACACCACGCCCATCGAACGGCGGACCACCCACTACTGCCGCTGTTACTGACGGGGCACGCAACGACGCGAGCGCAACGCCCACGGCGTTGCGCCTCGAGCCCATTGCCGAGCGCCGTATCGGAGAGGAGGTGGAGGACGGGTCTCCACCTTCGGGGGAGACCGCTCCGATCCCGGATGCGGAGCCCACCCACGTGGGGCGGCCCAGTTTCATCACCCCTGCCGCCGAGACTCCCGAGGCCATCCCCGGGTGGCGCGGGGTCCTCGTACAGCTCGGGATAGCCGTGCCCCCGTCTGCGAGGCAGCAGCGGCATGCGGGGTTGGTGCGGACGGTTTCGCGGCAGTGGGCCGGGTGCCGAAGCATCGCGGTCGCGAACGGCAAAGGCGGGGTTGGGAAGACAATGACAACCGCGATGCTCGCCGCCGCCTACGCGCGGTGGGGAGGCGGGAACGTGCTCGCCTGGGACAACAACGACACCCGCGGCACCCTCGGCTGGCGCACCGAGACCGGGCTGTACGACACCACCGTCCGCGACCTCCTGCCCACCGCCGAGGAGCTCCTCACCCAGGGGGCAGGGGTGTCCGACATTTCCCGGTTCGTGCACCACCAAGGTGTGGACCGGTACGACGTGCTCCGCAGCAACCCAGAACTTCTCGCCACCGACCAGCGCATCGTGGCGGATCAGTTCGATCTGCTGATGCAGGTCGCCGCCCGCTACTACCGGCTCGTGGTGTTCGACTCCGGAAACGACGAATCCGCCGACCGGTGGCTGCGGATGATCGACTCCAGCCACCAACTCGTGATCCCCACCCTCGCCGCCCTCGAATCCGCCGAATCCGCCGCACTCCTCCTCGACGCGCTCCGTCACCGCGATGACCACTCCGCGGCCCTCGCCGAGAACGCCGTCGTCATCGTGACCCAAGCCGAGCCAGGCGGACGGGACGTGGCGCGGATCGCGGACGGGTTCGTCGGGCACGTCCGCGCCGTGCACACCATCCCCTACGACCGGGCCCTCAAATCCGGTCCGCTCCGCTTTGACACCCTCCACCCCCGCACGCAGAACGCCTGGCTTTCCACCGCAGCGTCCGTCGCCAAAGGTCTCTAACAGGCGGGTGAAGATAATGAACCAAGGACTGCTCGGCCGGGTGCTCGCGGTGATGATCGCGTGCAGCATCCTGCTCTCGCTGGCGTTCTCCTTCCTCGCCGAGACCCTCACCACCTGGCTATGCGGGGCTCGCCCCACCCCGACGAGGCTGTTCTCCGGGCTCTGGCTGGCCATCAGCGGTGACCCCACGACCTACACGGCCGCGCCGGGGTGCGTGCTGCCGGTGTGGCAGATCCGTGCCGTCGACGCCCTCGCCCTCGCTCTTCTCGCCGCCGGGGCGGTGGCCGCGCTCGTCGCGTGGCACCGCTACCAGCAGTCAGACCGTTCGTTCATCGCCGACCTTCGGCTACGCCCGGGCTTCGCCGCGGCCTCCGAGATCAAAGCGCATCTGTCCGCGAATGCGGTCCTCCGGCGCGCGAAGCAGCTCCGTCCCGACCTCCCGAAGCCGGCGGCGTCGGACGTCGGGTGGCGTGTGGGCCGCTCCCGTGGGATGGACGTGTACGTGTCGATCGAAGACTCCGTCGCCCTCGAAGGCCCACCCCGCTCGGGGAAGGGGTACCGGGTGCTGATCTCCGCGATCCTCGACTGGACCGGGCCGCTGATCACCACCTCCACCACCAACGACAACCTCACTGCGACCATGCGGATGCGGCAGGACCACGGTGACGTGCACGTGTTCGACCCGCAAGGCCTCTCCGGCATCCGCCACCCCTTGCGGATTTCCCCCATCACCGGATGCGAGAACCCGCTCGTCGCGATGCAGCGCGGCACCGCGATCATCACCGGCACCGCGCTTGGGTCGTCGACGACGAACGCGGAATGGGCGCAAGCATCAGGAGTCGTCCTCGGTCGACTCCTGCACGCCGCCGCCGTCGGCGGCCGCACCATGGCCGACATCTACGACTGGGGCTCCAGCCCCGCCCTCGCCCGAGCCGCCGTCGATGTGCTTCGCACCGACGGCGCCCCCGGCTGGGGCGACTCCCTCGAAGCCACCATCACCGGCGACGAGAAGCTCGTCTCCGGAATCTGGTTCGGAGTCCAAGGCGCCGTCGCGCCGCTCGCCGTCCCGCAGATCCGCGACACCCTCATGCCCCGCCCCGGTGACCCGGTCTTCGAGCCCGACAATTTCCTCGACGCACCGAACACCCTCTACCTGATCGGGTCCTCGGCTGGGTCTGCGGCGATGGGCGGATTCCTCGGGGCGATGCTCGACGACATCGTCGAAACCGCCCGTACCAGGGCGCTGTCCTCCCCCGGCTCCCGGCTGCACCTGCCGCTCGGGCTGATTCTCGACGAGATTGCGAACATGTTCCGGTGGGGCAACCTGCCCCGCACCATGGCCGACGGCGGCGGCCGCGGGATCTGCACCTTCGTCGTCCTGCAAGCCCTCTCTCAAGCCGAAACCGCATGGTCGAAGGCCGAAGCCGACACCATCTGGGCCGCCGCGACCGCGAAAGTGCTCCTCGGCGGCGCCAGCCATGTCGACCACCTCCGCGACGTCGAAACCCTCCTCGGGGCCAGAGACAAACGCCGCACCCAACGCTCGTGGTCCACCGAACACACCGGGCATCAGACCAGCGAACAGCACGAACGTCTCCCGCTGATGTCGGTGGACGAGATCCGGCGGATGCCGCAGAACATCGGCCTGCTCGCCTACCGCAACCGCCGTGGCGTGCTCCTCGACCTCACCGGATGGGACGAACGCCGCGACGCACGCACCATCACCACCGGCAAGACCGCCACCGAAAAAGAGCAGCGAGCCGTCTTCACCGACGCCTACCGCATCCCACCCCAGCCACCGCGACCGGAAACAGGCGCGACCGAGGGAGGGGAGGAGAGGTGACCAACCATCGCCGCGGCGACGTCAAAAACCTCTACCGGTATGGGTTCCTCCGCTCGCCCGCCTGGTTCGCCCGCAGAGACAGCTGGTTCACCGCCGAAACCCGCATCACCGGGCTGCTGGTCTGCGCAGGGTGCGGGGAGCTGGCCGGGAAGGACCAGCTCGAGCTGCACCACCTGGACTACAGCGGCGTCACCCTCGAAAGCGGCCGATGGCGTGCCCACGAGGAACACGACGACCTCACCCCGATGCACCCCTACTGCCACGACCTGCTGCACCGACTGCTCGATCGCGACACCGTCCTCGCGAAGCACCGAGACCGGCGCACCGCGTCCCTCGCCGCCCTCGAACGGCTACGCATCAAACTCACCTCGGAGACCTCATGAATACCCGCCCCGAGCCCTTCGACCCCGTCGCGCTGATCGCCGCGGACGCCGCCCGCGTCGCCGACAAGAACAGCCGCAGCGGCTCCTCCGCACCGCTCGGCGCGACAGTGATCAACTGGCGGACCCTCACCGGCTCCGCCGCCGCGATGGCATGGGCGGACCTGCGGGACTGGGTGGAATGGTTCACCAGCCGCTACAACGTGCCCGTTAGCACCGTCCCGGACTGCTGGTGGCAGCACGGTGCGCTCGTCGAAGAACTCACCGCACTCCGCACCGCCCACGCCGCCGCGTTCGATCCCACCGACACCGGCTACGGGCCGATCAGCTGGCACGAACGACTCACTGTCGCTCTCCCCCGTCTCACCCGCGCCTACAGCGGCGGCTGCAACACCACGCACCGCTCCAACAAACCCCGCTCATGGTCCAACGTGACCGACGAGCAGGAATGGGAACAGTGGACCAGCCAGGCCCACGCCCACTGACACCACCCGGTGTCCGCAACCGAAAGGAACGATCACCATGACCACCAGAATCCCGGTCACCATCGTGGGCAACCTCACCGGCGACCCTGAACACGGAACCGCCGACAACGGCACCGACTACGCCAGATTCAGCGTCGCCGTCAACGACCGACGTCTGAACGAAAGCACTGGACGGTGGGAGGACGCCGGCTCGGTGTTTCACCGCGTCGTCGTGTTCAACCAGCAATCCCGGCACGTCGCCGACTCGCTCCGCAAAGGCGACGCCGTCGTCGTGGCCGGCGACCTGCGATTTGGCAGCTACACCGACACCGCCACCGGACAAACCCGCGAAACCCGCGACATCGTCGCGGACAACGTCGGCGCGTCACTGAAGTACTCCGGCGTCGACATCACCCGCAGCCCAAAAGCTAACGGCCCCGCGGCCGAAGCTTCGGGGCCGACGATCACACCGGCTGCCACCGGTGCAACATACGCACGCTGACCTGACATACAGGAACGGGCAGGAGTCATGCTACTCCCGCCCGTTTCCTCTGTCATCAGCTGCTTCCTCAGGCACGGTCGACCGCCGACGTCCACACCCACACGAGCTGATCCCGGTCGTTCGATACGAACTGCACCTGCACCGCAGTTCTAGCGCCCCGCACGCCACAGACAACAGAGGCGGTCATCGTCAACCGACAGACCGGCGAATGCCTACCCAGCGACAGAGCGCGTATTATCTGCATATGCGCGCAGATAAGCAGCCATGCGGGTATCGTCCGGACAGTACTTTCGTCGAGCTCGCGGTCGAGGTCTTCGCGATGCTGGCCGATGCCACCCGCGTACGGGTCATCCTCGCCCTGCAGGACGCGACCGAGCTGTCGGTAAACGCCCTCGCCGAGCTGGTCGGCAAATCCCCCGCCGCGGTGTCGCAGCATCTGGCGAAGCTTCGGTTGGCGCGGATCGTGGTGACCCGGCAGGACGGGCAGAGGGTCTTCTACCGGCTCGAGAACGAGCACGCGTCACGGCTTGTGGCTGACGCCATCTTCCAGGCCGAACACTCCCTCGGCGGTACCCCCCGCCACCATCACCAGGACCGAGTCGAAGAGTGAGCCACGCACACGACGACCACGACCACGACCATCACCATCCGTCGGGGTGGCGGCGAGTCCTGTCCGGTCTCTTCGTGCCGCACTCCCATGATGCGGCGGACGCGATCGACGACGCCATGGCGGCGAGCAGGTCTGGGATCCGCGCCCTGAAGATCAGCCTGGTGATCCTGCTCGCCACCACCATCCTCCAGGGCATCGTCGTGTTCTTCAGCGGGTCGATCGCGCTGCTGGCCGACACAGTCCACAACTTCTCCGACGCGCTCACCGCCGTGCCCCTATGGATCGCATTCATCCTCGGACGCCGCGCCGCATCACCCCGATACACCTACGGGTTCGGCCGTGCAGAAGACCTCGCAGGCCTGTTCATCGTCGTCGTCGTCGCACTTTCGGCACTTGTCGCCGCATGGCAATCGATCGAGAGGATCCTCAACCCGCAACCACTCGACAACATCGGCTGGGTCATCGCCGCGGGCA
The DNA here is from genome assembly GCF_033792225.1 of Microbacterium sp. LRZ72. Taxonomy (NCBI): domain Bacteria; kingdom Bacillati; phylum Actinomycetota; class Actinomycetes; order Micrococcales; family Microbacteriaceae; genus Microbacterium; species Microbacterium sp. LRZ72. Next base: position 6,062 of record NZ_JANGEX010000015.1, on the reverse strand, counting down.
TCGTCGGATTCCTCGGCAACGAGATCGTCGCCATCTACCGCATCCGCGTCGGACAACGGATCGGCTCCGCTGCGCTCGTCGCCGATGGCATCCACGCCCGCACCGACGGATTCACCTCACTCGCCGTCGTCGCCGGCGGCCTCGGCGTCCTCCTCGGCGTCCCCCTCGCCGATCCCATCGTCGGACTCCTCATCTCCACCGCGATCTTCGTCCTCCTGATCGGCACGATCCGCAGCGTCGGACACCGCCTCCTCGACGGCGTCGAACCCCACCTCGTCGACAAGGCCGCCCACGCCCTCAACCACGTCGAGGGCGTCACTCACGTCGACCGCATCCGACTCCGCTGGAACGGACACCGCCTCGAGGGCGACGCCACCCTCACCATCGATCCCACAGCCTCACGCGAATCCCACGACGCCATCACCGCCGCCGCACACTCCACCGTGCGCGCACACCTGCCGAACATCGACGAATTCCTCATCACCACCCGACCAGGCAAGCGCTGACCGGCGGCGCCTCGCCTGCCTAGCCGACGACGCCTACGAAGTCTCTCTCGAAGCGCTCCTCGACCACTTCGATAGCGAACTCACTCAGTAGATTCATCGCGTCGCCGGCCCGCTCTGCTCGCGGTGCAGCCCCGGGTCACTTTTCAGCTCGCCCAGCCGTGTCGATGGTCGCGTGCTACCCTAAACGCATCACGATCAGCCCGCTCGCCTCACGGCTCGGGCTGATTTTCTTTGTGCAGGAGACGTGATGGTCGCATACGACAAACCGTGGTTGCCCATCGAGGCGCAGATCGGCAAGCTCGCCAGCCGTGGCGTCGAGATCGGTGACGCGACAGCCGCCGTCAACCTGCTGCGCGCCGTCGGGTACTACCGTCTCACCGGATACCTATACCCGTTCCGCAGTTCGGAGCGCTACGACGACGAAGGCCGCACTCGTGTGCGCGTGCTGAGCGGATACCGCAAAGGCACAACGATGGCGCATGCAGCGAAGATCATCGACTTCGACCGGGCGCTCAGAATCCTCGCGCTCGACGGCATCGAACGGGTCGAAGTCTCACTGCGAATGCAACTCGGCCACACCCTCGGCGCAAAGTCCCCCTTCGCACACCCGGACCCGGCGACATTCGTACCGCCGTTCACCGCTGAATACACGGACCCGATCTCAGGACTCCAGACGAGCAAGCACCTCCAATGGATAGCGAAGGCCAACGCCCGCCGGGACGCGTCGGATGAAGCATTCGTCGCGCACTTCCGCGACAAGTACGACGGACAGATGCCGATCTGGGCCCTCACCGAGATCCTCGAGCTCGGCCACCTGAGCCGCCTCTACGGCGGGCTGAACAACTCCCTCGCCACCGCGATCGCACACTACTACGGTGCGGGTCATGGCGAGCAGGATCGCCAGCTTGAACTACGTCCGGAACGTCGCCGCCCACCACGCCCGCCTGTTCAACCGAAAGCTCGTCATCGCCCCCAGCCGGCCACCCGTCGGAGACGCCCCGCTCCTGGACCATCTTCGAGAAGATAGCAGCGCGAAAGCGGTCTACGGGGTCTATAACGCCCTCGCCGTCACCGCCTACCTCCTCCGCACGATCGACCGCGACTCCGAATAGCCAGAACGCGTGCCCCACCTCGCGCGCATATTCCCGGGCACCCCCACCTTCACCCTCGACGCGATGGGCGCCCACCCGCACTGGGATCGCCTCGAGCTGTGGGCGAAGTAGCGTCGTCATCGAGACGGTCCCCAACTCGGCACCGCAGACGACAGAACCGTTAGTTGCGCCGGATGCTGCCGAAGACGATCTTCAGCCGCCCGATGCTCTGCGCCCATCGAGCCGCGGAGCCAACGTTCCACGCCGACCTGATCAAGCCACACCTGGAGATGCTCTCGTTCGTGCTCGAGCACGTCGCTCTCCGCCGTGCGCGTCTCGACGAGCGCAGCGACTTCTTCCCAGGCGGAGTCGGAACCGTCGTCCGCTGACGGAGCACGCCCTGTTCCATGTCGAGAGCTTTCAGTCGCAGCGAGGGCACCTGCGCGTTCGAGCAGTGCGCGCCGCGTGGTGGCAAGCCAGGCATCCAGCTCGTCCCGTGAAGCCTGCCTGGCGATCAGCGCGGCGGTGATCGGCTCCTCGACGCGATCGAGATCAGGGGACATGCCCCAAGGTCGGGCACGCGCATCGTCCAGTCGAGGGATCCGATCGGTCGCGATCGCCTCCGGCGTCCTCCCGGGCTCTCGCGCCGCGCGCCCCAGTTCCACCCGCGCCGCACGTGCACTGTCGTCGACCGTAACCTCCACGGTGCCGCGCAGCATGCTCTCGGCGATCGCGTCGCGTGCCGCAGCCCGGGTGCGGGCGACGGTGATCGCGGCGTTGTGCTCGCGGCCGCGGGTCATCCCGACGTACAGGCCCGACGCGTCGACGCCCGGGCCGACGATAGACGCGTCGGTGGTCTCACCCTGGATACCGTGCACTGTCGACGCATACGCGAGGTGCACGTGCTCGGCGAGGTAGTCGTGCGACACGACCCGCACATCTCCCGCGTCATTCACGCTACCGAGCTGCACCGCGGCGCGACCAATGAGCTGAACCGTCCAGAGCGCTCGGTTTTCAACTCCGGCCGTCGTGTCGTTGCGGCGAGTCTGGACGATGTCCCCTTCGAGGATCCGCAGCTCCCCCTGCCCCACAGCGACCCTGCCCAGGTGAAGCGCGCCGCAGTCGAGCCGGTGTTGCTGGATGGCCTCGTTGATGGCGTCGGCTTCGTCGTTCGTACTGGTCACCAACGCCACCCGTTTCCCTGCACCCGTCCACCGGAAGTAGGCGTCGACCATTGCGTCGCGCGCTTCCGCATGGTCGGCGACGCGGTGGATGAGCCCGCGGTCATCAAGGTCTTCTGCGACGGCGAGGGCGGCATCCTGCGACGCAGGTTCCCGCATCCGCAGCGTCAGCGCTGCATATTCGGGGTCACGGAAGCGGTGCACCGCCGTCAGCTCAACCACCGCGCTCGCTCGACGGGTAAGACATACCATCGCCCCCGAATGCCCGACCGGCATCGCCTGCAGATGATCGCCAACCATCGCGATGCCCGCCCCCGTCTCGGCCGCAAGCACGGCCAGAGCGTTCGCGGTGTGCAGATCGACCATCCCGGCCTCATCGACCACCACCCGATCGCCCGGCGCCAACGGGTAGCGGCGCGGCCCGGTGAACACGTGTCCGCTCGTCGGGTCGATGTCCCCCACGCTCAATCGGGACCATACCGACGCGCCGGCGGTGTCGTGTGTCCACCGCCAGCCGTGGTCGGCGAGCAGTGCGTGCAGGCTGGATGCTGTCGCCCCGATCTCCCGCGACGCAACCGCCGCAGCCTTCTTCGTCGGGGCGACGACCACCATGCGCCGCCCCTGCCGCGCCAACGCCCCGCTCGCCACACGAAGCATTGTCGTCTTTCCCGCACCCGCCGGCCCCGTCACACTCACCAACCGATCCGTGCCCGCAATCGAGGCAGCCGCCTGCGCTTGCGCCGCATCGAGCACCACACACTCGGTGACAACGCGGCGGGCGACATCTTCGACCAGGTCTGCGTCAAGCGGTTCCCCGGGCACGGCGAGAGTATCCAGGCGCGCGGCGAGATCCACTTTGAGCGACGCCGTCGCGACCGACATGAATCCCTTCACGTGCCCCGGCCGCGTACCCTCCCCCGCGAGCAAATCGACCGTGAGCGTGAGGGCACGCGCCTGGATGTCATCTATGAGGCGTTGGAACGAGTCACGGTCGCCCACCAGCCCCGCGCCAGCGAGAGCGCGAATTACCCCTGCGCGTAAGTCAAAGGTGCTGAAGCGTCCACCATTCGAAGCCGATCGGGCATCCGCATCCACCACCGCCTTCGCCGCCCGTACCTCACGGTCCACACCCGCAGCCCCCTCCGGGGCCACCACCGGCGCGCGGGGCTCGACCAGGGCCAGGTCGATCGTGGCGACCTCGTTTCGAATGAGGTGCTCCCACTCGTCCTCATCGATCCGGATCGGTTTGTTCGGGCGGCGGGTCGCCCACGCGAGCCGGTCGATCTGCTGCTGCACGTCATGAGAGGGCTCCTGCCCTGGATGCTCAGCGCGCCACTGCGCGACCAGGACCGCACGGTTTGCCTCGATCTGATTCGACCGGCGCGACAACGGCCGTACCGCGCGCGCCAACTCCGCGATCTCCCCGTTCGCGTCGAGGGTGTAGCCGTGACGGGCGAGCGCGGCAATCCACGCAGGATCCGTTCGGGCCGCGAGTTCACCCTCGGCATTGATGACGGTGTGGAACTTCATCGCGACCCGCGAGTCCACATTCGACCATTTGCCGTCCTCGCCCTGCACCTTCACGTTCAGCCACAGGTGCCGGTGAATGTGCGGATCCAGCGCCCGCGACCGGCGATGCTGCAACTCCACCACCTCAACGCGATGAAGAGACTCACGGATACTGCCACCCGCGCCGCGACGCGCGTTTAGCTCGTGCTGCCAGGTCGTGATGATCCGGTCACGGAGACGATCCTGGAGCGCCTGGAACTCGGTCGCCAACTCCGGATGCAGGAGCACTGCGATGCTGTACGACTTCGGCGCGTTGATCGTGCCATCCAGGATCAGATCCGCGGTCGGGCTGGAAAGATCCCGACCGCGCTGCTCCCCCGATGCCGGGTCTCGACCGTCCACCCACTGACGGAGTTGCTCGGCAGTGAGCATGTCGCGGGTGATGTCACCGCCCACGACAACGAACCGCGTCACTCCCCGCGCACTGGACTCGCTGTACGCGGCGAGCGCATCAACCCCGGGCGCGGTGCGTAAGTGTGAATCGCACGCCCCCTGGAACGCGTACGCCATCGCCTGCCGGACGCCCTGCGACCGGACGCCACGCTTCCACCGCTGCAACCCACCCCGCACGCTCCGAGCGTACGCCTTGTTTGCTTATCCCGCTGCGTGATTCACAGAAAGTGCCTGCGTGCATCGCCCTTGTTTTCTTCTGGGGGCGTTTCGTGCTCTTCCTGTCGTGGGCCCTGCTTTCGGCGTGCGGGCATCGGGCATCTTCGCGTGTCGGGTATCCGGGCTTCGCGCGTTGCGCGAGCGCGTCGGGGTGACGTCCCCTGGGGTGGTGTAGTTCTCGGCGGTGGTGTCGGCGTCGTAGACGTTGGTGAGCCATCGTGCGATGGTCAGTGAGAACCGATCAAAGTCACTCACAGAAGGACACAACGCACGATGGCTCTAGACCAGTCTGCCCTCCTCGAGCTCCTCGGGGAACTGAAACTCACCGACGTCTCCGACCGAATCCGGGTCGCGACCGAGACGCTCTATCAGGAGCTGATCGACGCGGAAGCTGCCGCGTTCATCGGCGCCGCCCCGTTCGAGCGCACCCTGTCGCGAACAACGCAACGCAACGGCACCCGGCCACGAACCCTCACGACCACGGCGGGAGAACTCGATCTGCGGATCCCGAAGCTGCGGGCGGGATCGTTCTTCCCCTCGTTGCTAGAACGCCGCCGCCGGGTCGATCAGGCCCTGTTCGCCGTGGTGATGGAGGCCTACGTCCACGGCGTGAGCACCAGGAAGGTCGATGATCTGGTGAAGGCGCTCGGCGCGGACACGGGCATCTCGAAGTCGGAGGTGTCGCGGATCTGCGCGAATCTCGACGAGGATGTCGCCGCGTTCCGGGACCGGCCTCTCGCGGACACCACGTACCCGTACGTGTTCCTCGACGCGACCTACTGCAAAGCCCGCGTCGACCGGCGGGTCGTGTCCCAGGCCGTCGTCGTCGCGGTCGGTGTCGCCGCTGATGGGAGGCGGGAAGTGCTCGGGTTCGAGGTCGGCGACACCGAATCGCAACCGTTCTGGACCACGTTCCTCCGCTCCCTCAAGGCCCGCGGTCTCGACGGGGTCAAGCTCGTCATCAGCGACGCGCACACCGGGCTGATCGCCGCGATCGAGACCGTCTTCGTCGGCTCCAGCTGGCAGCGATCACTCGTCAACATGGGTAGTGGCGGGATCGTCCCGCTGGTTCATCCTCACCGTCGGGAGAGGACCTTGGCAGCGTG
>NZ_JANGEX010000014.1:0-79466 GCF_033792225.1 Microbacterium sp. LRZ72 | reverse complement strand
TCACGCCTGCCCAACACCACCAACCCGACCCCGATCAAGACCCCACCACCACCGCCCGACCCATCGGTGGATTCGGGCTCAACGACCCGGGGCCCGGACCACGCAACCCCGTTGACACTCCCGCCGAACTGCGCCAACGTGTCGCACCGTGTACCTCGCCATCGCGCTCGTCGCCGCACTGACCTTCGTGCTCAGTGCGTTCTCGCTGTGGCTCGAACGCCTCGGAGTTCCCCCGCTGCAGTTGGCGCTGCTGGCCGGGGTGCTGGCCGGTCCGTTCGTGTTCGGCGTCGTCGACCCCCAGGGCCTGGGCGTCGACAGCCTCCACGTGCTCGAAGAGATCACCCGCGTCACCCTCGTCATGGCGCTGCTGGGCGTTGCGCTGCGTTTTCCCGCCGGATACTGGAGCACCAACCGCCGCTGGGTGATCGCGAGCATCGGGGTGGGGATGCTGGTGATGTTCGCCGTCGCGACCGGCGCGGTGCTGCTGGCCGGCATCCCCCTGCTCACCGCGATGCTCATCGCCGCCGCGATCACGCCGACCGACCCGGTCGTCACCACGCCGATCGTCACGGGGCCGCTCGCGCGGGAACGCATCCCCGAGCGGGTGCGGCTGAACATGTCGAGCGAGAGCGGACTCAACGACGGCCTCGGCTATCTGCTGCTCATGCTGCCCGTGCTGCTGCTCACACGTGAGACCGGCACGGCCTGGAGCGAGTGGTTGACGGCGACCCTGCTCCTCGACGTGACGCTGGCGGTCGCCCTCGGCCTGGTCGCGGGATGGGCCGCGGGGCGCCTGCTCGACAAGGCGATCGAACGCGGCTGGACCGAGGATGTCGCACTCTTCGGCTACGCCCTGGCGTTCGCGATCGGCATGCTCGGGATGCTGCGCGTGCTGGGCGCCGACGCCGTGCTCGGGGTGTTCGTGGCGGGCGCGATGTTCGGGCGCCAGCTCGCACCGCACCTGCGCGAGCAGCTCGGCGAGCGCGCCGACGCCCTCGCGCGCATCTTCATCCTTCCCGTCTTCGCGCTGCTCGGGGTTCTGCTGCCCCTGGATGCCTGGGGCCAGGCGGGCTTCGCCCTCGTCGCCGTGCTGCTGCTGGCGGTGATCGGCCGGCGGCTGGCGGGCATCTGGCTGACGCGGCCGATCTACGCGCCGCTGCACTCCCGCGCCGAGTCGGCCTTCATGTCCGCGTTCGGCCCCGTGGGCGTCTCGGCGCTGTTCTACGCGTGCGTCGCGGTGCGCCACACGGGCGAGGACATCGTCTTCACCGCCGTCACGCTGGCGATCACGCTCTCGGTCATCGTGCACGGCCTCGCCACGCGCCCGCTGGGCGAGTGGCTCCAGCGCAAGGAGGCCGCGCGGGCGGGCTGAGCGCCGTCACCGGTTCCGGTCCAGCATCCCCCGGATGCTGTCGCGGTAGGCCTCGCGCAGCTGCTCGGCCTCCACGCCGGCCACCAGCAGGAACTGCAGTCCGCGCCAGAGCGCGATGACCTGGATGGCGGCGCTCGAGGCACGGGCGGCCGGGTACCCCTCATCGACCAGCACGGAACGCACGGTCTCGACCCACTCGCGTCCGACGCGCTCGGTGAACGCTTCCCATTCGTCGCGGTCGCGCATCGCGACGCCGAATCGCTGAAAGAACAGCCGCACGAAGGGGCGGCTGTCGGGGTCGGCCAGGTCGTCCCAGGCCGCGAGCAGCCGCTCCTCGAGGTCTCCCGGAGCGCGCAGCCGAGCGAACATATCGCGCAGGCGGGGGAACCGCTCGAACGCGGCGTCCGCTGCCTCGTCGATCAGCGCCTGCTTCGAGCCGAAGTAGTACAGCAGCATCCGGTTGTTCGATCCGACGCCCCGCGCGATCGCGCTGAGGCTCAGGTCGACGACCCCCTCACGCAGGATCAGGTCGACGACGAGCCCCCGCAGTCGCTGGCGCTCCGGTGTGCCATCCACGTCCGTCATCGTACGAGAGGGGCGCGGGAGTCACCCGGCTGCGGATGCCGGCGCGGCCAGCACGGGGTGCGCCGGGCCCAGCCGGTCCGCCCCGGGCGTCTCGCTCAGGCGCGCCCGCAGGGTGTTGCCGGGCTCGCCGTCGCGCAGCCGCCCGCGCTCGCGCAGCAGCGGCATGACCAGGCGGCCGAAGTCCTCCAGGTCGTGCGGAGGGAAGACGGGCTCGATCAGAAAGCCGTCGAGGTCGGTCTCGGCGATCAGCTGCTCGATCTGGTCGGCCACCTGCACGGGGTCACCGACGATGCGGAAGCCCCGCGTGCCGCGCCCGCGCAGCTGGTCGAGGATCTCGCGCACCGTCGGGGCGTCTTCGCCGAGGAAGCGCTCGATGTTGCTCGTGCCCATCTGACCGACGGGGCCGCCGGCATCCATCACCTGCTGCAGCGTCTGGTCGGGGTCGAGGGCCAGCAGGTCGATGCCGGTGTTGCCGGCGTACAACGACGCGACGATCTCGTCAGTCTGCATCGCGTCGAACTGCGCCTCGTACTCGCGCGCCTGCTCCGCCGTCTCGCCGACGAACACGGTCAGCCCCACCATCAGCCGGATCACCTGCGGGTCACGCCCCGCCTCGGCGGCGAGCCGCCGGATGTCGGCGACCGCAGCGGCGGTGCGCGCCGGAGTCGTCGCCTGCACGAACACGCATTCGGCGTGGGCTGCGGCGAACGCACGGCCCGCCGGGGACGTGCCGGCCTGAAAAAGCACCGGCGTGCGCTGCGGCGAGGGCGGCGAGCCGAAATAGCCGCGCGAACGGTAGTGCTCTCCGTCGTAGACGACGGGGCGGATGCCGTCGCGCCGGGCGAGCACACCGCTGTCGCGGTCGCCGACGTAGGCATCGTCGTCCCACCCGGTCTCCCAGAACCGCGAGGCGAGCTCGACGTACTCCGCCGCCATGGCGTAGCGCGTGTCGTGCGGCACCATCTGATCGTGGCCGAACACGTCGGCGACGGCGTTCTGCGAGGCGCCGGTGACGATGTTCCAGCCGATACGGCCGCCGGTCAGGTGGTCGAGCGTCGAGAAGCGTCGCGCGAGCTGGACGGGATGATCCAGCCCCGTCGTCTGCGTGACGACGAATCCGAGCCGCTCGGTGTGCTGGGCGAGGACCGGGATGAGATAGTCGGGGTCGAGGGCGGGAAAGTTGATGCCCTTCTCGGCCGCCACACGCGGCAGGTCGCCGTCGATGAGCGGGTACCCGTATCCGCCGGCGAAGAAGAGGAAGTCGAAGCCCGCCTCCTCCAGCGTCTTCGCCATGCCGATCCAGTGCTGCGGGTCGAGGTAGCCGAGGCTCTCGCTGCGCGGGTGCGCCCAGCTGAAGGTGCCGCCGACCTGCGGGCCCATGACCTCGAAGACCCCGAAGTGCAGTGTCTTGCTCATGCGGCGCTCCCTTCTTCGTGGTTGGCGACGCCCGCGGCTTCGAGTCAGCGGTCGATGCCGGCCTTCGCCGCGGCCTTGACGTCGGCGGGCGCGAGGGTGGTCTCGATCGACGTCCAGGCACACGCGGCGAGCTGCTCGTCGCTCAGGCCCAGGCTCGTGCGGCACAGCTCGTACTCGGCCAGGATGTCGGGGCCGAACAGGATGGGGTCGTCGGCGTTGATCGAGCACCGCACACCCTGCTCGAGCAGGTAGGTGAGCGGATGCTCGCCGATCTCGGCGACGACGTCGAGGAGCACGTTGGAGGTGGGGCACACATCGAGCGGGATTCCGCGTTCGGCCAGCTCCGCGACGAGGGCGGGGGCTTCGACGGCGCGCACACCGTGCAGGATGCGGTCGGCGCCGAGCGCGTCGAGGGCCTCGCGCACCGATTCCGGTCCGACGAGCTCGCCGGCGTGCGGCGTGGACTGCAGGCCCGCGGCCCGGCCGATCGCGAACGGCTCGGCGAAGTCCGCGCACGGGAACCCGCGCTCGTCCGCGGCGAGCCCGAGCGAGACGACGCCCTCCCCCGCGAAGCGCGCGGCCGAGCGGGCGACCTCGAGCGCGGGTTCGAGCCCGGCCATGCGGTCGATCGTGGGCATGAATCCGAACGCCACGCCGTGCGTGGCCGAGGCGGAGCGCGCCAGGTCGAGCATCTCGGCGAGCGCCGCGTCGTACGACCCGTACCGCTCGGCATAGAAGTGGGGGCTGACCCCGAGCTCGAGGTAGGCGACGCCCTGCGCGGCCTGATCGGCGAAGATCTGGTCCATCAGGATGCCGAGGTGATCGGGGTGGTCGAGCGCGGCGAGCAGGCCGCGGTAGGACTCGATGAACGCGGTGAAGCCCCGGAAGGTGTCCACAGGCGGGGGCTCGATGCCGAGTGCGTCGGACATCGCCACGAGGGTCGCGGGCCTCATGGCGGCCTCCATGTGCAGGTGCAGGTGTCCCTTGGGCAGCGCGCGCAGGTCGCGGACGGTCGCGGGGTCGGCGGGGGTCGTCTCGGTCAGTGTCATGCCCGGTCTCCTCGGCGTGCTCCGGTGCGTCAGGAGCGTCGTGTGGCGCCTCGGGCACGTGTGGCGCCCGAGTGAATCGATTGGTTCAACTCTAGGGAGGCCCTGTTTCGCCCGCGTGACGAGTCGGTGCGGATGCTGTTACATTGCGCGCGCGGCCGTCGGACGTGTGCCGGACGTCGGACATCTGCCCGGCGTCGGACCGGGTCGCGCCCCGGCATCCGACGCTCGCCGCATCCCCGACGCCGGGTGCGGGTGTGCTCGCGCGCCGCCCCGTGCACAACTGCGGGTGCCGCGGGCGACACGCCGCGGCACCCGCCCCTGTCTCGGCGCGCCGGGCACAAACCCCGCAGTTGTGCACGCGGGCGGCCGCACAGCACACGCCGGGTCGCCCTGGCAAGAACCCGCGGCTGCGCACGCGGTCGCGCCCGCCCCGAGCCCCGGCGGCCCGCAGCCGCCCCGCGTCAGGCCGCGGCGCCCTCGCGCGCGGCCAGCGCGCCCGCGATCCGCTCGATCGCCTCGCGCAGCAGCGGCCGCGGCATCGCGAACACGAACCGGGTGTACCCGATCGCCGCCTCGCCGCACGCCGAGCCGTCGGTCATCGAGACCCCGGCCCGCTCGCGGAACCACTCCGCCAGATCGCCCTCGAGCCCGATCCCCCGAAAATCGAGCAGCGCGATGTAGGTGCCCTCGGGCACCAGCATCCGCACGCCGGGCAGCAGCTCGTCGACGAGCGACGCGAGCAGCCGCCGGTTGCCGTCGAGATAGGTGAGCACCTCGTCGAGCCATGGCCGGCCCGACTCATACGCCGCGACGTTCGCCACGACTCCGAGCGTGGAGGTGCCGTGCCCGGCCCACTGCCCGAACGACTCCCAGGCCGCCTCGTCGGCCTCGTTCGAGAGGATCACCTGTGCGCACTTGAACCCCGCCAGATTCCAGGCCTTGGAGGCCGAGGCCGCCGTCACCGTGTGCTCCGCCGCAACCTGCGAGATCGACGCGTAGGGCACGTGCACCCCCGGAGCGTAGACGAGCGGCGCGTGGATCTCGTCCGAGAACACCCGCCCGCCCTTCTCATCGACGATTGCGGCGATCTCGAGAAGCTCGGCCCGCGTCGCGACCGTGCCGATCGGGTTGTGCGGGTTGCACAGCACCAGCAGCTCGCCGCCGTCATCGAACGCCCTGCGCAGACCGTCGGGGTCGATCAGCATCCGCCCGTCGACCTCGATGCTCGGCACCTCGATCACCCGCCGCCCGAGCATGGGCGGCACCGACAGGAACGGCATGTACGCCGGCGTCGGCACGATGATCGCGCCCTCGGCCGAGATGAACTGCTCCATCGTCACCTCGAAAGCCGCGATCACGTCGGGCACCACATGCACCCGCTCGGCCGGCACGTGCCACCCGTACGTCTCGGCATACCAGCGGGCGGTCGCCGCCGCGAGCGCGTCGGTCAGGTGCGTCGGCAGATACCCGGTCAGACCGCGATCCAGCGCGCCTGACACCGCCTCGTTCACCGCGGGCGCCAGCCCGAAGTCCATCTCGGCGACGAAGGCCCCGATCGTGTCGGGGAAGCGCGTCCACTTGACGCTGCCGGCATCCCGCAGATCGGTCGCGGTGAGCGCGTCGATGCGCGCGTCGAAGTCTGCCTGGGTCACGGGTGCCCTCTCGTGATGGATGCTGCGCCGGCAGCCGCGAAGCGCCGGCCACCGCTGCCAGCATGCCACGCACCCCCGACACCCGCCCGCGCGCCCGGAGCGCCTCTGTCTTACGCCGTCACATCCCGCCGCGCGCCCGAGAACACACGCAACGCGCGAGCGCACACGTTCTTTGCGTGTGCACTCGCGCGTTGCGTGTGCAGTCGGGGGCGGATGCCGCCTACCCGGCGCGCACCCGGCGGCGCACCGCGATCACGCCCGCTCCGGCCAGCAGCAGCATCAGCGCGAGCGCCAGGGCGCTGCCCGACTGCTCGGAGCCGGTGCTCGCGAGCGAGCCCTCGGCCACGATCTGGATGCTGGTCCAGCCGAGCAGCTCGCCGTCCTCGGTGTAGACGGCCAGCCGGTGCGTGCCGAGGGCCGCGTCGGCGGGGATCGTCACGGTGATGTTGCCCGCGGCATCCACCGTGCCCGAGCCGATCTGCATAGGCGTGGAATACATCCACACCTCGACCTGGATGCCGGCGTACTGCGAGCCGACGCCGATCGTCACGGTACCGCCGCGCTCGGCGGTGTCGGGCGCGGTGACATCGCCGCTGTTGCCGTCGACGAGGTCGTCACCCGGCAGCGGCACGTCGTCCGCGGGAGTCGGGTCCGGCAGCGTCGGGTCGCTCGGGTCCGAAGGGTCGGTCGGCTCGCCCGGGTCCGAAGGATCCGTCGGGTCCGTCGGGTCCGTCGGGTCGCCCGGATCGACGGCCCCCGCGGGCACGGTCCCCACCCGCAGCGCGGCCGGGTTCTCGCCGTCGGCGAACCACCAGGCCGCCCGCGGTGACACACCCGCGAGCGCCACCGGCGCCGTCGCGAAGCCCTCGTTGTTGATGTTGGGCATCGTGGCCGGGCGGGCGACGTGCGCGACGTCGGGCTCGGACGTGCCGTTGAGCGTGATCTGCGCCGCGGTGCCGTCGCACCCGTTGTCGCAGACCGCCCACATCACGCCGAGCACGGTGTCGTAGTCGAGCGCCATGACGCCGGGCAGCCCCGCGTCGATCTCGGCGACCAGCGCGGCCGAGCCGTCGCCGTTCAGGGCGAAGGCGAACACGCCGCCGCCGTCCTCGACCGCCACGAAGAACAGCCCGTCGCCATGGCCCGGGTAATCCGACGGCTCGTACGCCGCGTCCGTGTTCCCGTCGACCAGCCCGGTCAGGTCACCGTCGGCGACCCACTCGACCGCCTCGATTCCGAGGTTGGCTCCGACCTCGGGCAACAACCCGGTCAGATCCCATTCCTGGGTCGCGACCACGTCCGGCCCGGCGGCATCCGGGTCGACCTTCAGCACGATGTTCTGGTTCACGCCCTTGTCGGCGTTGTCGCGCTCCGAGGCCAGGTACACCCAGCCCACACCGTCGAGGGTGATGCCCTCGGTGTCGGGCCCGGCGGCCGACGGGTCGGCGGCATCCGCGATGAACCGCGCCCGCTTTCCCTCTTCCCAGCCGTCCGCGAAGACCGCGGTGCCGTCGGCGGCGACCTCGAGCTTCCAGAACACACCCGTGCCGTTGTCGACGGCCCAGAGGAACGTGCCCTCCGACGTCTGCTGCGTGTCGAGTCCGGAGCCGTCGGCGAGGAACGTCGGCGTCTCGTCGATCACCGTGACGTCGGCCGATCCGGGCCAGTCGCCGACCGGGATCTCGCCCACGCAGATGTTCGCCGCGCCCTTGGTCGACTCGGCGGTCACGTCGAAGACGCCCGCGGTGTCGGGGCAGCGACCCCACGTCGTGGCGGCGTGATCGGAGCCCCACGTCGTCGAGTCGCGCAGCGCGTCGCCCTCGAACAGGCGCACGGTGTCGTCGCCGCCCAGGCCGTAGCCGAGGTCGTCCGCCTCGATCACCAGGTAGCCGCTGGCGGGGATGCGGGTGCCGGCCGGGATCTCGTACGCGTGGTCGTCATCGTCGTCCTTCACGACCAGGCCGCCCACGTCGAGCGCTGATGCCGTCGGGTTGACCAGCTCGACCCAGTCGCCGGGCGTGCCGCCCGAGGACTCGACCTCGTTGATGCGCGCGGGGTTGCCGCACGCGTTGGCCAGGCCCTTGGTCGAGACGGCGAGGTCGGCGAACTCGCCGGTGCCGTCGGCGCAGCGGCCCCAGACGCCGTCGGCGTGGTCGGGGTACGCGTACTCGGCGACCGTCACGCCCTGCGCGTTGCGGATCGTCACGGTGTCGCCGCCGCCCAGACCGAACTCGAAGTCGTCGGGCTGGTCGAAGACGAAGAAGCCGCCCGGCGCGAGCGTCGTGCCCTCGGGCAGCGGCGTGGTCTCGGCGGCGTGGCCGATGGGGTCGTTGTCCATCAGCGTCCAGCCCGAGAGGTCGACCTCGCTCGCACCCAGGTTGATGATCTCGGCCCAGTCGGTCGCGTCGCCGTTGGACTCGATCTCGTTGATCGCGATGTCGGGCAGCACGCACTCGTTGGCCTCGCCGGGGGTGGCGTAGGCGAGCACGAAGGGTCCCGTGCCGTCGGGGCAGCGCGCGAGCGTGGCCGCCGCGGCATCCCCGTCGATCATGGCGTGGCCGGCCCACGGCTCGGAGTCGTCGATCATGTCGCCGGTCGCATCGAAGAGGCGGATGCGGTCGGTGCTGCCGATGCCGATCGGGGCGTCGAAGCGGCTCTCGCTCCCGTCGACCAGCCCGATGGTGTCGGCCTCGACGACGAGGTGCTCGCCGCCGGCGATCATCGTGCCGGCGAGGAACTGCCAGCGGTGGTCGTCGGAGTCGTCGCGGATCTCGTATCCCGAGATGTCGAACGCCTCGGTGCCGGAGTTGTAGAACTCCACCCAGTCGGCGGGCTGCGAGTCGATCTCGTTGATCAGGATGTCGCCGGGCTCGGGCAGCGGCTCGCAGGTGTTGGCCTCGCCGGGGGTGACGACGGTCGCGTGCGCCCAGTTGTCGGAGCCGTCGGGGCAGCGCGCCCAGGTCGCCAGCGGCGCGGTCGCCTCGTAGGCGTAGGCGTCGACCTCGGTGCTCGAGGCGTCGTAGAGCACGACCGCGTCGCCCTTGCCCAGGCCGAAGCCGAAGTCGATGTCATTGACGAGCACGACGTAGCCGCCGGGCTCGATCACGGTGCCGTCCGGCACGGCGCCGAACTCGTCGCGCTTGTCGTCCGAGATGCTCCAGCCGGTCAGGTCGACGGCATCCGCGCCCCGGTTGAACAGCTCGACCTGGTCGGCGTCGAGGCCCGAGATGTCGTCGTAGACGATCTCGTTGACGACGATGTCGGATGCCGCGGGCGCGGGGTCCGTCGGGTCCGTCGGGTCGGTCGGGTCGGTCGGGTCGGTCGGGTCGGTCGGGTCGTCGCTCGGGAACGTGTTGGCCGCGCCCTTCGTGGCCGCGCTCGTCAGCGCCCACTCGCCGGCGTCATCGACGCCCCAGGTGGTGTCGGCGTGGTCGTCCCAGCCGTACTCGTCGACGAGGGTCTCGGCGGGGTCGAACAGGCGCACGGTGTCGCCGCCGCCGAGTCCGAAGTCGAAGTCGCCGACGCCGTCCTCGATGCTGTCGAGCACGAGGAACTCCCCCGCCTCGACGGTCGTGCCGTCGGGGATGACGTACACGTGCGTGTCGTCGTCGTCCTTGACCACGTAGCCGTCGAGCACGACGGCCGCGTCGGTGGGGTTGTAGAGCTCGATCCAGTCGCCGGGCGTGCCGCCCGAGGACTCGACCTCATTGATGCGGATGCCGGGATCGGCGGCGAAAGCAGCGGACGGCACCGCGACGACGGCTGCGGCGCTGAGCGCGCACACCACCGTTGCCGCGAGTCCGGAGTGCAGACGAGGCATGGGACTCCTGAGCAGAAGAAGGTCGGGTGGGCTTCCACACCATCGAGTCCGGCTGGCCGCGCGGCATCCGCTCGGTGTCTTGCCGGTGAACGGCACGCGTCCCTCTTGGTCGTTGAGCGAGCGCAGCGAGTCGAAACGAGACCCGCCGCCCCTTCGGTCGTTGAGCGAGCGCAGCAAGACGAAACGACACCCCCCACGCCCGCGACGCACACCCCGAACACACACGCAGCGCGCGAGATCACCCGCACAGGACGTGTGCACTCGCGCCTTGCGTGTGCGCTCGGCGCCCCCGCACCCCCCGCACGCCCGGCGCGAGGACTATTGCGCCACACGAGGACAATCCGCGCCCCGGCGCCCTCGCGCCGCGCGAAAGTCCTCCTCCCGCGCGGCGTACCCGGGCGTTGAGCGAGCGAAGCGAGCCGAAACGGCGCCCGCTACGCCCCTTCGCCCGTTGAGCGAGCCGCAGGCGAGCCGAAACGCCCCGCTACCCCAGCCCGCTCAGCCGGTGGAACCGCTGCTGCTGGTACACCAGCGGGTGCGTGTCGTGGTCGATGCTCATGCCGTGCACCTCCATCACGATGATGCGGTGGTCGCCGGCGGGGGTGGTCGAGACGATGGAGCAGTCCAGCCACATCGTGGATCCGTCGATGAAGAGGGCCCCGGCATCCGTCGTCGTCGTCTCGAGGCCCGCGAAGCGGTCGCGGCTGCGCGAGGCGAGCTGCATGCAGGCGTCGCTGTGGTCGCCGCCGAGGATCGAGACCCCCAGGCGCCCCGCCCCTTCGAGCACGGGCCACGTGGTCGAGGAGTTCTGCACCGAGAACATCACCATCGGCGGGCTGTACGAGACGCCGACCGAGAACGACGAGGCCACGAGCCCGACCGGGCGATCGTCGATGCTCGCGCAGATTGCGGCGACCCCCGACGGAAAGCGGCCGAACGCCCCGCGCACGTGGGCGGGTTCGTCGCTGACGGCGGCGAGGGTGCGCGCGGTGGATGCCGGTGCGCCCTGCGCCAGCGCTGTTTCAGAAAACGAAGATTCGGATAGCAAAGTCATTGTGGGTGGACTCCTTCGACGGTCGGCCGCGCGGACGCGGCACAGGCGTTCCGGTGAAGACCACGCCGAAAGATGACAGCCGAGCCGCCTCGCCCGGCGTGCACCGGGTGGAAGATGCCCCCGAGGTGTTGTGTCTCGGTCGGGTTTCGCAGCGGCTCACGCTGCCCCTCCAGTATGCGCGCACGGCGGTTTCTCGCCGGTTGCCCTCGTGTAACAGCCTCGTTTCGCCAGCGGGGGCCGCCGCCCCTCTGCCACAGTGGATGCTGTCCACGTTCACGAGAAGGAGCCCCCCATGCCCGAAGAAGAACAGCGCAAGACCAAGACCGTCCGCACGATCTGGACGATCGTCGGCATCCTCGCCCTGGGCATCGTCGCCTACTGGCTGACGTACATCCTGCTGCTCAACTGAAGCGACGTGCGCGTGCCGCCATTGTGACGATCCCCGGCCGGGAGTAGGCTCCCGGCATCCACGAAGGAGTGGGGGAAACTGGGGTTTGGGGACACCATGGTGGGGATCACTGGTGCCGGTTTCGCCGCGGGGGCGGCAGCCGACAACGCAAGGCGGTACGCACCGCCGTTCGAACCGGCCTGGCGGCCGTTCGTGCCGAGTTTTCTGTGGGGCAGGCTCGTCGAGTACTGCGCCGAGTGCGGCGGGGAGGTCGAACCGGGCGCGGCCTACCGCGTGTCGGGGCGGCAGGTCTACTGCTCGGTCACGCACGCGCAGCGCGACCTCGACGGGTGAGTATCGGGTTCAAGTCCCGTCGCTCGGCCGGCGGTTGAGCGAGCGCAGCGAGCCGGCCCCCGGCGGTTGAGCGAGCAAAGCGAGCCGAAACCCGCCCCACCCGGGCCCGATCAGCGCCGCAGGAACGGCCGCGGCCACGCGCCGAGGGCGAGCACGGCCAGCACCGTCTGGATCAGGCCCGTCGCGAAGTAGATGCCGTGCAGCGGCGACCACACGAGCATGATCGCGATCTCGACGAAGATCCAGATCATCATCACCAGGCCGGCGGCGGCGTGCAGCGCCCATGCCAGGGCGTAGCGGCCGCGCTGGGCGAGCAGCGCGAGTGCCTGGGGCCCGCCGACGAGCACGCCGAGGATGACGCCCGGCCAGAAGTACGACGTGAAGACGCTCCCCTCGATCCACTCGAGAGGGATGCCGAGCCCGCCGCCGACGGTCAGCCCGATCATCCCGGCGAGGGCCGAGATCAGGTTGAACGACGCCACGACGGCCAGCGCGATGCGCACGCCGCGCGGGGCGCCCGTCTTCTCCATGGGTATCACGGTAGCGTCGCGGCGCTCACGCCCGACCATGCCGGGGCCGTGACAAACCCTACGCACGCGAGGGTGAGCACCCGGCGGTCGAGCCCCGGCGCTTGAGCGAGCGCAGCGAGCCGAAACCGCACGCCCCACTCACCCGCCGGGCGGAGTCCCCGCCTGCGCCAGCTGCCGCGTGCGCGAACCGCGTCCCGGCATCCATCGTCGCTGCGCATCCCACCACCCGGGCCCGCGCACGTGCGGCACCCCGTCGAACATCGCGACATCCCACCCCGACGACCCGAGCGTGCGGTGGTGGAACCAGCAGAGCAAGACTCCGTTGTCGCAATGCGTCGCGCCGCCGTGCGCGTGCTCCTCGACGTGGTGGATCTCGCACCACGCCGCCGCCACGCCGCACCCGGGGATGACGCATCCGCCGTCGCGCAGCGAGATCGCCTTGCGCTGCACGTGGTTGAAGACCCGGTCGCGGATGCCGAGGCTCGCCACCCGCCCGAACGCGTCGAACCCGACGCGCTGCAGGGTGCCGCAGCATCCGACGTGCGTGGCCACCGAGATCGACACGGGCTCGTCGCATCCCTCGAGCTCGGCCCAGCCGGTGCCGGCTTCGAGGTCCTCGTCGCGGGCGTAGACCACGAGTGTCGGAGCCCCGCCGGCGACGGTCGGAAGCTCACCCGAGCGGGCCGCGACGTCGAGGGCGGTGGCGAGGGCGTCGTGCATCTTCTGCGGACGCGTGCGGGTGTCGGCGGGCGCGTCCTCGGGCTCGCCTCGGTACTCGTCTTGGTGCTCCTCGCGGAACACCGGCCCGCCCGCACCCGACCCGCGCGGATTCACCACCGCGTCGGTGATGCGCTGCAGCTGCGCCGCGACCTCGGCCAGCAGCGCGCCGCGCACGGGCACGACTCCGTCACGACCCGCGCCGAACGTCAGCCCGCGCTTGCGCATCGCGACCGCCTCGGCCGGCTCGGCACCATCCGGGTCGATCGCCGCCGCCCACATCTGCGCGATCGTGCGCAGATCCGCAACGGATGCCGCCGGCCCCCGCTCGCCGCCATCGCCGGCGTCTGCGTCACCCTCGCCGGCCTCGCCCTCGCCCGCGTCGCCGCCGTCCGCGCCGACCCGCACCCCGCGTGCCGCGTCGGCCAGCGCAGCATCCGCGGCCATCAGCGCCCCAGCCGGCGCGCGATCCCCCGCCGCCAGCAGCGGCCCCACGAGCGCCGCACGCTGCAGCACCTCGTTGACCGACCGGCATCCGGCCCTCGTCGTCGCCCGCTCGCCGACCGGCCCGCGCGAGCGCTCGTCGACCACGTTCGCGGTCTCGACGAGCAGCCCCTCGGCCCGCCGCGAGATGCTGGCCGCGAGCGACATCGCCGTCAGCACGTCGTCGTCGGACATGCTGGACACATCGCCGGCATCCAGCGTCGCAGTCGCCGCCGCGCCCAGCGCCGCATCGACCTCGGCGAGGGTCTGCAGCAGCTGATTCATACCCTCATTCTGCCGAGGGCCTCCGACATTGAGCGGCCCGAAAACCCCCGATCGGCGGGCACAAATGTAACGACTTCATGAGAGTTTGAGAGGCGGCGTCCCGCATGCCCGGCGCGACACGAGGACTTCGGCCCGACAGGAGTATTCGCGCGCGCCGAAACACCTCGCGCCGCGCGAAAGTCCTCGCGCCGAGACGACCCGAAGCCGGCCCGCCTACTGCTCCAGCTCACCCTCGTCCGACTCGACCTGCTCCGGCTCGGTCTCCTCCGGCTCGAAGGTGGTCGGCTCACCGGTGTGCCCGGCGGCCACTCCCTTCGGGTCGTCCGGAATCGTCCCCTCCGACCCCACGCCGTCAGCGTCCTTCTTCTCCGTCATCTCGCCCGTCCCTTCTCCCCGAACCGCGATCAGCGAACCGCGCTCAACCGAACTTCGACCAGCCGGCCCCGTCAGCCGTGCGTGCGCTGCTTGCGCTTCTGCGCGGCCTTCGTGGCCGCGGCGACCCCCGCCGCACCCAGGACCTTCTTCGCCTTGTCCTTCTTCGCGGCCTTCTCCGCCTTGTGCGCACCCTTCTTGTAGTGCTTGCCGGCCTGCTTGCGGATCTTCTTCACGTTCCGGTCGTTCCACACCGCCTCGGCGGCATCCTTCGCGCCCGCGTACCGCACCGCTCCCTGCTTCGCGCCCGACTTCACGGCGACGATCAGAGCGATCGCGAGCCCGATGATCAGCAGCTTCTTCTTCCACATAGGGGAACCCCTTTCGTTGGCTGCACGTTCATCGGGCACGTTAGTCAGCCCGTCGCCCGACCGGAAAGGGGTGGCCGCATCGGCGCACGTCGTGTAAGGCAGCGGATGCCGCGGCCGCGGCGACCTGCGAGACTCACCCCCGCGAAAACTCCTCGAGCACCGCCTTCATCTCGGGCATCCCGAACTGGTCGGCGATCTGCGCAGCCGTGTGAGAGCCCAGGTCGGGGTTCGCGCCGGCCTCGAGCAGGCCCCGCAGCACCACCGGATCCTTGCGGAACACCGCACACGCCACCGCCGTCTGACCCATGCCGTTCACGGCATCCACGTCGGCGCCGCGCCGCAGCAGCTCGGCGACGGTCTCGGGCTGCTCCGCGTAGGTCGCCACGATCAGCAGGGTGTCGCCGCGCGCGTTGCGGGTGTCGATCGGCACGCCGGCGTCGAGCATCTCGCCCAGCGGTCCGGTGCGCCCCTCCCGCGCCAGGTCGAACGTTCCCTCGATCACCTCGGCGCTCAGGTGCGCCCCCGGGTTCTCGTCGCTCATGGCATCCACCTCTCCTGCATCGCCGACCCGCCCATTGTGTCGGATGCCGCCGGCCACCGCCGCCCCGAACCCGCACATCGGCTCGCGGCCACACATCGCGCCGCGGCATCCGCCGTTTTCCCGCGGATCACACGCGCCCATCCACGGCTCGCCAAGAATCGTCCCCTCCCGGGCCACGAGGCGACATTCCTTGGCGACCCGGCCACGATCCGACGCGAGCCTCGCGCCGGATCGACGGCAGCAGAAGGAGTCAATCAATCCGAAACATGAGGTGTGTAGCTTGTCGCCACCGGAGGCCAACCTCGATGAAGGAGAAACCATGAGCGGTGACGCACCCATCGTCCGGAAGATCACCGATCTTCCGGCGTACCTGATCAGCACGGGCGACACCGTGCGCCTGTGCGAGCTCGCCGGGCCCGACCAGGGCTCGAGCGCCAGCGTGTTCCTCGAGATCTGGGAGCCGGGCGGGGCCCAGCCCCTCAACTCCCACGCCGACTCGGCCGAGATCTTCCTCGTCCTCTCCGGCCAGGCGACCGCCCTCTCGGACGACGCCAGCGTCGACCTGACCGCGGGCGATGTCCTCGTCCTGCAGCCGGGTTCGGAGCACCGCATCATCAACAGGTCCGAGACCGAGAAGCTGTACACGGTCACGGTCATGGCCGACGATGGCGGATTCGCCCGGCTCGTGACGCGCGGAACACCCACGCCCCTCGCGTCCGACGAGGCCGGAGCGCTCGTGAGCGGCCTCGCGATCGCCTGAGGCGCGCCGCATGACATCGCCACGGATGCTGGCCGTCACCGGCGCCGACCGCCTCGTGATCGACCCTGACACCGAGCGCGACGGCGCGCTCGTGATCGGGCACGACGGCAGGGTCATGGAGTCCCCCACGCCGGCAGCGCCCGAAGCCGACACCCTCGACGCGAACGGCTGCATCGTCACGCCGGGGCTCGTCAACGCCCACCACCACCTGCTGCAGACGGGTTTCCGCACGCTGCCCGGCACGCGAGGAGTGCCGATGCGCGACTGGTTGCCCGCAATGGCGACCGCGTATGCCACCGCGGGCATCGATTCCACGCTCACCGGCGCAACCGCCTCGGTCGGCCTCGCCGAGGCGCTGCTGTCGGGTGTCACCACCGTCGCCGACCACCAGTTGAACTGGCCCGACCCGTCCGCCGCGGGCGGCGACCCGATCGCCGACACCGTATCCATCGCGCGCTCGGTCCGCGACGCGGCTGCGGCGCTCGGAGCGCGCCTCGCTTTCGTTCGCGGCTCGGCGCGCGACGACGCGATGGCCGCGGCGGCGAGCGCCGAGGCGATCGTGGCGGACCTGCTCGCCTCCGGGCACACCGGGGGCGTGACGGCCGACGGCATGCTGCAGGTCGCGGTCGGACCCGCAGGCGTGCACTCCGATCCCGAAGCCACCTTCCGCGCGCTCGGCGAGGTGGCGCGCCGGCACGGCCTGCGGCGACGCACGCAGGCGAACGAGCAGGTCGACACCGCGATCGCCCTCGAACGCTACGGCCGCCGCCCCCTGGAGCTGCTCGAGGACTGGGGGTGGCTCGCCCCCGACGTCACCATCGCGCACCTGTGCGATGTGACGGATGCCGAAATCGCCCTGCTCGCGGATCGCGGCACGACCGCGACGCACGCGCCCGGCTGCGACGTGCCGATGGGATGGGGCATCGCCCCCGTTGCGCGGCTCCTCGGCGCCGGCCTCGCCGTCGGTCTCGGCACGTCCGGCGGAGGCTCGAACGACGCCGGTCACCTGCTCGCCGACGCGCGCCTCGCGATGCAGGTGTCGGGGCTCGTGGGTCCGCAGCTGCCTGCGCGCACCGTGCTGGGCATGGCCACCACCGGCGGCGCCGCCGGCCTGGGGCGCACCGACATCGGGCACCTCCGACCGGGTGCCCGCGGCGACGCATGTGTGTGGGACGTCTCGGGGGCAGCGGATGCCGGTGTCGCCGACCCGGTCGCCGGGCTGCTGTGGGCCGCACCCGGGCGCCGGCCGCGACACGTGATCGTCGGCGGCAGGGTCGTCGTGCGCGACTACCGGCTCGTCACCGCCGACGAGCAGGACCTCGTCGGCACCCTCCGCGCTCGGGTTGGGCGGTAGCGCGTCAGAGATCGAGCACGAGTCGCGGGCACGCCGCACGCGAGACGCACACCATCATGACGGCCGATTCCTGGCGCTCGAACGGGGTGAGGATCGAGTCGCGGTGCTCGACCTCACCCTCGAGCACGGGGGCCTCGCAGGTGCCGCACGTGCCGCGCGTGCAACTCGAGAGCACGGTCGTCTCGGGCGACTGCTCCCGAATGGCGTCGAGAACGGACTGGCCCGGATCCACGACGACGACGTCGCCGCTCAGGGCGAGCTCCACCTCGAACAGGTCGGGCCACACCGGGTCGCCGAACTCCTTCGCCTCGAACCGCTCGACGTGCAGCGCCCCCTCGGGGGCCGCGGCGATCTCCCGTTCGAGCGCCTCGATCAGGCGCGACGGACCGCAGGCGTAGACGGCGGTGCCCTCCCCCGCCTCCGCGGCGATCACCGCGGCGTCCAAACGCGCGCCCTCGTCGGCGGCGTACACGCGCACCCGTGCGGGATGAGCGGCGGTCAACTCGTCGACGAACGCCATGGTGGTGCGCGAGCGCCCGGCGTAGTCGAGCGTCCAGTCGGCGCCCGCCGCATCCGCCGCCGCCACCATCGCCCGCAACGGGGTGATGCCGATGCCGCCCGCGACGAACAGGTAGCGCTCGCCCGACGTCGCGACGAAGGGAAAGTGGTTGCGCGGCCCGCGCACCCGGACCCGCTGCCCCACCGTGACGCCCTCGTGCACACGCGCCGACCCGCCGCGCCCCGCGTCCTCGCGCAGCACGGCGACGCGCCACACCGCACGATCACCCGTGTCACCGCAGAGCGAGTACTGCCGCTCCAGGACCTCACCCCCCTCGGGCCCCGGCACGATCAGGTCGATGTGCGACCCGGCCGTCCACGCCGGCAGGTCACGCCCATTCGGCGACACCAGCTCGATGGCCACGACACCGGCCGCGACATCCGTGCGACCGGCGACCACGAGGTCGCGCTCCACGTCACTGAAAAAGCTCACTGTCTCTCCTCGGGTCTCCGGCCGTTCACATTAGCCGCGACTCCGGCCGCCGCCACGACGACCCCCACATGCGTAACAGGGCTGCAACACGTTCCGCCCGTGGGCGAAACACGGCACGCGTTGAATGTGTCCCACGAACTTTTGTTGGCCACGCCAACAGGATGCCACGGTCTCGAACCGATGCGAAAGGCGCCACACATGCCCGTCACGCTCCCCGAAGAACTGCTGCCCGGGCAGGCCATCGCCCGCCTGCGCGGCGTCAGCCTCGCCGACGGCACGACCGCCGGCATCCGAATCGTCGACGGCCGCATCGCGGATCCCGGAATCGCCCGCACCGCGGTTTCCGACTCCGCCACGGAGCCCGAGACCGACGTCGACGCGACCGGATGGATGCTGCTGCCGCCCGCCGCTGACCTGCACGCCCATATCGACAAGGCGTACACGTGGAGCATGTTCGGCGAACCGGAGGGGTCGCTCGAGGACGCGGTGGCGTGCTGGCAGCAGCACGGCGCGTCGCTGCGCGAGGAGCAGATCGCCGCGAACGCGCGCCGTCAGCTCGACGCCGCGTTGCGTGCGGGGGTCACCGCGGTACGCACCCACGTGAACTACCACGAGGGCGCCGACCCGCTGCGCGGCATCCGTGCGGTGCTCGATGCCCGCGACGACTATCGCGGGCTGGTCGACGTGCAGATCGTGGCGATGCACGGGCAGCTGATCGACGACGCGCTCATCCGTGACGCGATCGCGCTCGGGATCGACCTGATCGGCGCGGCCCCGCACTTGAGCGACAACCCCCGCGCCGAGATCCACCGCGCCGCCGCCTTCGCCGAGTCGGCCGGCATCGGGATCGACCTGCACACCGACGAGAACCTCGACCCCGACTCGCTCGACCTGATCGATCTCGCCCACCGCACCGCCGACTGGCCCGCGCACATGACCCGCTCGGCGGGCCACTGCGTCAGTCTGGCCGTCCAGCCCCCCGCACGGCTGGCCGCCGCCCTCGATGCCGCGGCCGAGGCCGGGGTGAGCATCATCACCAATCCTCTGACGAACCTCTACCTGCAGGGCTGGCAGCATCCGGTCGCGATGCCGCGAGCGATTCCGCCGCTGAACGCGATCCTCGATGCCGGGGTCGTGCTCGTTGCCGGAGGTGACAACGTGCAGGATCCGTTCAACCCGCTCGGCAACGGCGACATGGTGGATGTCGCGACCGCCCTCGTGCTGGCAGGCCACCTCTCGCCCCGTCGGGCGTGGCAGGTGGTCGCGGCGGGGCGGCGCCTGCTCGGTCTGCCGCCCGCGACGGGGGCCGTCGGCGACGTCGCGGAGGGAATTCTGGTGCGGGCCACCTCGGTCGCCGAGGCGCTCGCCGAGCGTGCGCCCGACCGGATCGTCGTGCGCGACGGGCGCGTGGTCGCGACCCGGAGCGTTCATTCCACCGCCGTGCCTCTGCGAGAGAGAAGCGAGATGCGCGTATGACCCTCCCCTCGACGGACCGCACCTCGACGGACCGCTCCTCGACGGCCCATACCCCGACGGCACCGACGCTGCGTCTCGACGACGTCACCAAGGACTTCGCCACCGGCACCCGCGCCCTCGCCGACGTGTCGCTCTCGGTCTCGCGCGGCGAGTTCGTCTCGGTCGTGGGCCCCTCCGGCTGCGGCAAGTCCACCCTGCTGCGCCTCGCGTCGGGGCTCGAGACGATCAGCGCGGGGACCCTCGAGGTGGATGCCGCCGTCACGAGCTTCGTCTTTCAGGACCCGACCCTGCTCGAGTGGCGCTCCGCGCAGAAGAACGTCGAGCTCGTCGGCGAGCTGGCGGGCGTCTCGGCCGCCGAGCGCACCGAGCGCGCGCGGGATGCGCTGGCGCTGGTGGGGCTGCTCGGGTTCGAGAAGCAGCATCCGCGCCAGCTCTCGGGCGGCATGCGCATGCGGGTCTCGATCGCCCGAGCTCTCGTCGCCGAACCACAGCTGGCCCTCTTCGACGAGCCGTTCGGCGCGCTGGATGAGATCACCCGGCTCAAGATGCAGACCGAGCTGCAGCGCATCTTTCAGATCAAGTCCTTCGCCGCGATGTTCATCACCCACTCGATCTCCGAGGCCGTCTACCTCTCGAGCCGTGTGCTCGTGATGAGTGGGCGGCCCGGCCGCATCGTCGAGGACATCAAGCTGCCGTGGTCATATCCGCGGCCCCCGGAGTTGAGGTACGACCCCGAGTTCGGGCGCATCGCCGGTCACATCTCGAAGACGCTGGAGGAGAACTCATGAGCGAGAAGACCCTCACGGCCCCGACGGTGCGGGTGCCCGACGCTGCTCCCGCCGCTCCCATCCCGCCCTCCACGGGGAGCTCCCGCACCTTCTCGCGCGCGGCCGGCGCCGCCGGGTCGCGGGCGATGCCAATCGTCCTGGCCCTCGTGGGCATTCTCGTGATCTGGTACGCCGTCTCGTACCTGCTCCTCAGCGAGGACCGCCGGTTCCTCCTCCCCCCGCCGCACCAGGTCTTCGGCGAGACACTGGGGAATCCGCAGATCATCGGGCCCATGCTCGTCGCACTGGGCCAGACCACCAGCGTCGCGCTGATCGGCCTCGGCCTCGCCGTCGCGATCGGCATGGGGTGGGCGATCCTGATGTCGCAGTGGCGCATCGCCGAGCGCGTACTGTACCCGTACGCCGTCATCCTGCAGACCATCCCGATCCTCGCGCTGACGCCGCTGATCGGCATCTGGATGGGCTACGGCATCCCCGCCCGCATCGTGGTGTGCGTCATCATCGCCGTCTTCCCGATGATCTCGAACACGCTCTTCGGGCTGCAGTCGGCCGAGGCCAGCGCCCACGACCTGTTCACGCTGAACAAGGCGACCCGGTGGCAGCGCCTGACCAAACTGCAGCTGCCCGCCGCGATCCCCTCGATCTTCACCGGGCTGCGCAATGCGGCCGGGCTCGCTGTGATCGGCGCCATCGTGGGCGACTTCTTCTTTCAGCAGGGCTCGCAGGGCATCGGCGGCCTGCTGCGCACCTACACGCTGCGCCTGAACATGGAGTCCCTTTTCCTCGCGATCATCTTCACCGCCCTGTTCGGGGTCCTCGTCTTCTCGATCTTCGCCGCTCTCGACCGCGCCATCGTCGGCCGACTGTTCGGGCGAAAGAACACCTGATTGCCGCGCACCGTCCCGCACCACGCCGCATCACACACCTGGAGGAACCCTTGCTGACACTGCCCCCCACCGCGCGCCTGCGCCCCGCTTTCGCCGCCGGCGCCGCGATCACGCTCGCGATCGGCCTGGCCGCCTGCTCGAGCGAGCCCGAATCCGAACCCTCGGCCGCACCGGGCGAGGCCGCACCCGCCGCGGAGGCCGGCGGGCCGCTCGACTTGTCGGATGTCTGCCCCGCCACCGTCGTGCTGCAGCAGGACTGGCAGCCCGAGGCCGAGCACGGCGCCATGTATGCCCTCGTCGGTGACGACTACACGGTCGACACCGAGATGAAGACCGTCACCGGGACGCTCGTCGCGCAGGGGGTCGACACCGGCGTCGACGTAGAGGTTCGCCCCGGCGGACCGAACGTCAACTTCCAGCCCGTGCCCGCCCTGATGTACCTCGACACAGACATCCTGCTCGGCGCTGTGAACACGGATGCCGCCATCGTGGCCGCCGCGGACCAGCCCACCGTTGCGGTGACCTCGCAGATGACGTGGAGCCCGCAGATCCTGATGTGGGATCCCGAGAGCCACGACGGTGCCGAGACGATCGAGGAGGCCACGGCCGATGGCGCGATCGTCGTGACCTCGGGCGACGTCATCCCCGCGCTGCTCGAGTCCCAGGGCATGATCGACCAGTCGCAGATCGACCTGAGCTACGAGGGCACACCCCAGCGCTTCGTGTCGGACCCGAGCATCCTGCAGCAGGGCTTCGCGACGGCCGAACCGTACATCTACGAGAACGAGATCAGCGAGTGGGGCAAGCCCGTCGGATTCCAGCTGCTGTCGGACATCGGCTATTCGATCTATCCGGAGCCGCTGGCCGTGCGTGCCGACGCTGTCGAGGAGCAGGCAGACTGCCTCGCGAAGCTCGTGCCGATCATGCAGCAGTCCCAGCTCGACTACCTGAACGACCCCGCCGAGACGAACGATCTGATCATCGATCTGGTCGACCAGTACGACACGGGCTGGACGTACTCCGCCGAGGTCGCCGAGTACTCGGTTCAGCAGCAGGTCGACCTCGGCATCGTGCAGAACGACCCCGCCTCGGGGGTGTTCGGCCAGTTCGACCCCGAGCGCATGCAGTCGATCCTCGACGACTTCGCGCCCTTCCTGATCGCGTCGGGCTCGCTGACCGAGGCGGATGCCGGCGCGATCGACGCCGCGTCGCTGTACACGAACGAGTTCATCGACACGTCGATCTCGATGGACTGACGAGAATCCGCGCAACATGACAGGTCTCCCCCCGGTGCCGCGGCGCGCTCCCGTCCCCGCGGCACCGGGGCGGGGGCCTGTCGCGCGAGCCTCAGAGCGTGCCGGTGACCCGCCCCGCCAGGTCGTCGAGCTCGTCGGCGAGGGTCACGGCGTCGAGCTCGGCTCGGTCACCGTCCTCGCGCGCAGCATTCCCGGCGGGCAGCGCCGACAGGCTGCTGCGGGCCGTCGCGGCCGCTGCGCGGAGGGCGGCCGCGACCGTCCGCGCTGCCACGACGACGTCCGGCGCCAGCCGCTCGTCGCCGTAGACGGCGAGCCAGCGCAGCGTCGGCTCGAGCGATGCCGCAGCCGCCGCGATCGCCAGACTCGCTCCGGCCGCCTCGGCGAGGGCGCCAGCACGTTCGGCGTCGGCGGCATCCCCGTCGGGCAGGCGGTATGCGGCGACCAGCCGTGCGGATGCCGCGGCGTCGCGGTCCGCGGCGCCGAGAGCCCGCGCACGCACGTCGGCGGCGGCCGAAAGCGCCGCGGTGCGATGGGATTCCGCAGCTGCGTAGCCGGCCGCCATCTCGGCAACGGCCGCGCCGATAGCGAGGGTCATGGCCGCCGCCGCTCCTCCGCCCGGGGCAGGAGCCGTGGCGGCGAGTCGCTCCAGCCACGACGCGATTCCGATCGCGCCATCACTCGCGTCGCTCGTCTCGCTCACGCGGGCAGTCTAGGCGGGTGGATGCCGTGCTGACCTCGACCGCGGGTCCTGCCCGGCGCGCGGACTGCCCCAAGGCGATGACCTACGGGCCGTGCGGCGGCGTGAACCCCGACGGCACCTGTGAGGTGGCTCCGACTCCGTGCGTGTTCCTCGACGAGGCGCTTCCCGTGCGGTGGCCCGGGCTCCCCGCATCCGCTGGTGTGACCGCCCCCGCGATCGCGACGACAGCCGGTAGCGAGGTGCTCGATATTCTCGCGCACCGGCCGCTGATCATGACCGGATTCCCCGGGCGAGCGATGGACTCCGACGACGTCGCGCGCACCGCCGACGTGCTGCGCGGCAGCATGGACGCCGCGCTGTCGGGCGATGCGGGGCGCTCGCGCACGCAGTTCTCGCCGTCGTATCGCGCTGCGCTGATGGCGCGGTCGGGCGTGCGCGCGTGGGTCGGACTGAACACCCGCGACCGCAACCGCGTGGCGCTTGATGGCGAGCTCGCCGCGCTGCGTGACGTCGGCGTCGCGGGCGTGCACTGCGTCACCGGCGATCACACCCGCACGGGGGATCGCACCGACGCGCAGCCCGTCTTCGACCTCGAGTCGACGACGCTGCTGCCCCGGGCGAGCGCCCTCGGACTGCTCACCTCGTTCGCCGAATCCCCCGACGCGCCCCCGGTCGAGGCGCGTGGAGGGCGGGTGCGCGAGAAGCAGCGCGCCGGCGGACGGCTGTGCCTGACGCAGTACTGCGGCGACGCCGACGACGTCGCCCGTTTCATCGATCGCTGCGCCGCGGCCGACGCGCGGGTGCCGGTGCTGCCGGGCGTGCCTCTCGTCGTCGACCGTGACGGCGCCGAGCTGCTCGCCTCGTTCCACGCCGCGACGCTGCCCACCGGGTACCTGCGACGACTCTTCGCCGCGCGCGACATGCACCGCGAGGGCATCCGCCTGGCCCTGGCCTATGCCCGCTCGCTGCTCGAGGTACCAGGAGTCGGCGGCGTGGTCATCGCGGGCGCCGCACGCGACGGCGACGAGCAGGCCTATGCCCGGGCGCTGGCCAAGGTGGCCGCCGAACTCGGCGGGGGCAGCTCGTGACCCGCTCGGCGGCCCCGCCCCACGCCGGCACCCGCCCCTCCACCCGGCACCACGTGAGGACTTTCGCACCACACGAGGGCAATTCACGCGCAAAGGTCCTTACCTCGCGCGAAAGTCCTCGCCTCGCGACGCGGACCGGGTGGATGCCGCCCTCACCGGTCGTGCTGCTGCTCCTTGACCACCAGCACGCGGCAGGTCACGCCCTCCGGGGTGCGCCACTGGTGCCGCACCCCGCTCTCGTAGTAGGTGGCGTCACCCGCGCGCAGGTGCACCTCGGCGTCACCGAGCACCACGATCAGCTCTCCCTCGAGCACGTAGACGAACTCCTCCTCATCGTGCCCCCACCAGATGCCGTCGTCGGTGAACGCGCCCGAGAAGATCATCGGCAGAAACCGCGCGCGCTGCGCCGCGAGCACGACAACGTCGCCCGAGCCGGAGCCGGCATCCACCGTCGATCCCGGCTGCTGCCGGTACACGTGGTAGCTGCCCGGGGGACGTTCGGGTGGGTCCTCGGTCAGCAGGTCCTGCTGCGTCGTGCCGAGGGCGTTCGCGACGCGGAACAGCGACACCATGCTCAGACGCTCCAGGCCCCGCTCGACCTGGCTGAGGAACGAGTGCGACAGACCGGCCTCGCTCGCGGCCTGCGTCAGCGTCATCCCGCGCTGTTTGCGCAGCGCACGGATGCGTGCCCCCAGCGCTCGCGCCGACTCGTCGATGTCGGCCCGCCGCGCACGCCGCCCCGCCGCCCCATCCTTCATCCGTGCAGGCTATCGGCCCCGCGCACACGGCGCCGTCAGCCCCGCGGAACCCGCGTTCCTGAAGCCACGAAAGGAAACACATGAACCACCCCGACTACGCCGCCCTCGAGGCGGACCTGAACGATCTGCTCGGCCCCCGCGGTGTCAGCAGCGACATGAGACAGCGAGAGAAGGCATCCGTCGACGGCTCCCGCATGTCCCCGATCATCGCCGAGCTGCTGCCCCTCGGTATCGCCGATCTCGTGGCTTTTCCCACCACCGCGGAGCAGATCGCGGCGGTCGTCGCGCTCGCCGTCGAGCACGGGGTGCCAGTCACACCGCGCGGCAAGGGCACCGGCAACTACGGGCAGGCGATCCCGATGCGGGGCGGCCTGGTCGTCGACACCTCGCGCGCCCGCACGATCGTCGGTATCGACGGCGACACGATCACGGCGGATGCCGGGGCCCCTATGAACGCGCTCGAACAGGCTGCGCGCGCCGAGGGCAAGCAGCTGTGGATGTACCCCTCGACCGTGCACTCGAGCATCGGCGGGTTCCTCGGCGGCGGCTCAGGTGGCACGGGCACGATCGCGCACGGCACCAACGACATGGGCTTCGTCGCCGCGCTCGACGTCGTCACGCCGCTCGGGGGGGTGCTGCAGCACGTCGAGGGTGAGGAGGCGCTCGGGTTCGTGCACAATTACGGCACCGCGGGCATCATCGCGCGGGCGACCGTGCGTCTCGAGCCCCTGCAGGACTGGCGCGGGCTCTACGCCTCGTTCCCCGACTTCACGGGTTCGCTCTCGGTGCTGCGCACCCTCGGGCGCCTGCAGCCGGCGCCACGGCTGGTGTCGGCCGACACTCCGCACATCACCGCCCAGCTTCCGCCCGACGACGCGTTCCCCGCCGGGCGCAGCTCGCTGCGCATGATCGTCGATGCGTCGCTGGTGGCCGCGGCATCCGCCATCATCGAGGGCGCGGGCGGGCGGGTCGAGGACGTGCGCGAGGGAGCCGGGGTCTCGGCGGCGATCTCGGTGCTCAGCTACAACCACCCGATCGAGTGGCTGCAGAAGTCCGAGCCGGGCGTGTACTTCCACGTCGAGGTGTCGGGCGACGCGCTCATCGACCGCATCGACGAGGTGCACGCCGTGTACCCGGGCGGCCTGCTGCACGTCGAGGCCGGCCACGCGGTGCCGATCGGGATGCTGGCGGGCGTCTACGAGAGCCCCGAGGCGGTCTACGACGGCATCGCGAAGCTCAACGAGCTCGGAGTCGGCGTGCACAACCCTCACCAGTGGAACGTGGACTTCCGGCTGCACGAGACGGTGGCGCTCGCGGCGAGCACCGACCCGGCGGGGCTACTCAATCCCGGCAAGCTCAACCCGGAGTACGCCGGTCCGACCAAGGGAGCGATCCGATGACGGCGCCATTCATCCCCGCCTCCCGCAGATGGGCCGACCTGTCGGGCCCCTCGCTCGTGGCGGCGACCTCCGAGCGGTCGATCGCGGTCGTGCCCATCGGGGCGATCGAACATCACGGCCCGCACCTGCCGCTGCGCACCGATGCCCTGGTCGCCGAGGCCGTGGCATCGGCCGCGGTGGAGAGGGTGGCGGCATCCGGGATCGACGCCTGGCTGCTGCCGACGATCGAGTACGCCAAATCGGATGAGCACCACTGGGCACCGGGCACCCTGTGGATCGAGGGCACGACCCTGCTCGAACAGCTGATCGAGCTGGGACGGTCGATCGCGATGACGCCGGTGCGCACCGTGGCGTTCGTGAACGGGCACGGCGGCAACGTCATGCTGCTCGGCTGGGCGAACCGCGAGCTGCGGCGCCGGTTCGGGCTGCGCTCGTTCTCGATGCCCGCGGGCGCCGGGGCGGCGGGCGACGGCCGGGACGGCCGTCCCGACGAGCTGGGGCAGGGCATCCACGCCGGGTTCGGCGAGACCTCGATCGTCATGCACCTGGCGCCGCACCTGGTGGCGCCCGCGATGCCGCCGCGCAACGTACCCGAGAAGATCGCGGCCATGACGCACATCGGGTTCAACCGCAAGCCGGTCATGTTCGGCTGGACGAGCGAGGACTTCGGCCCGACCGGCGTGATCGGCGATGCGACCGGCGCGAACGCTGCGGAGGGCAAGCTGATCTTCGAGCGCGGCGTCGACTTCGTCGGCGAGGCGCTGACCGAGATCGACGGCTTCGAGTTCGGGTAGGGGATTCCATGGAAACGATCACGGGTCGACTCATCGTCGACGTGCCGCTCATCGACCGGGCGACCGACCCGGTGCAGTCCGATGCGCCGTGGGCCGATCCGGCCGCCCTCGCGACGCAGTGGCTGCCCGCGGACGGCGAAGAGCGGATGCTGATGACCGTCTCGACGATCGACGGCGACGGCTTTCCGCGAGCCCGCACGGTGATGCTCAGCGAGTTCGACGGCGAGCGATTCTTTTTCCACACCGATGCCGACAGCCGGAAGGTCGCCGATCTGGCGGCGAACCCGAGGGTGTCGCTCACGATCCTGTGGCCGGGCTTCACCCGCCAGCTCGTGGTGCAGGGCACGGCCGATGTGGCGCCGGCCGTTGAAGTGTCGCGCGCCTACGCGACGAGGTCGCCGTACCTGCGTCAGCTCGCGTGGCTCAACATGGCCGAGAACGCGCGCCTGCCCCGTGAGGAGCGCGAGCAGCGGTGGGCGGACTTCGCCGCGCAGCATCCCGACCCCTCGCAGCCGGACGGCTGGGTCGGATACGGCGTCACCCCGCACCGGATGCTGTTCTGGGTCTCGCACCCCGATGCTCCCAGCCGCCGCGTGGAGTACACGCGCACCCCGCGGGGCTGGGCGCACCGCTACCTGCCCGGCTGACCGCGCGCGGTCGTTGAGCGAGCGAAGCGAGACGAAACGGCTTGCGGCGGTCGTTCAGCGAGCCGCAGCTCGGGGCGATTGCAGAACGTAACGCGAAACCGTTGCGGATCCTCATATCCCGCCCGCCGCTCGCCAGAAAACGTCGCCTTCCCCG
This sequence comes from Microbacterium sp. LRZ72, assembly GCF_033792225.1. NCBI lineage: Bacteria > Bacillati > Actinomycetota > Actinomycetes > Micrococcales > Microbacteriaceae > Microbacterium > Microbacterium sp. LRZ72. Next base: position 51,424 of record NZ_JANGEX010000014.1, on the reverse strand, counting down.
CCCCGAGGCGACGTTTTCTGGCGACCCGCCCGCGCTCAGAGCGAGGCGCGCACCCGCGTGCTCTCGCGCACCGCGCTGGTGTTCGCCACGCCCGCGCGGGACCCCTGCAGCTTGGCGTGCAGATGGTCGTGGACGGTGATCGGCTCGTACAGCGGGCTCTCCCCCTCGCCCACGCATTCGGGCAGCGGCTCGACCACGGCATCCCAGTCGAAGCTGTGGAAGTACGCGACGCTCCTGCGGCGCTCGATGGTTCCGTTCACGACCGGCGGCTTCACCCGGTGCAGCGTCGACATCCAGTGGTCGTTGGTCAACCGGGCGGTCACATCGCCGAGGTTCACCAGCAGGGCGCCGTCATCGGGGTTGACGTCGTACCACGCTCCGTCGTTGCCGAGGATCTGCAGGCCCTTCACCTGGTCGGCCCACAGCACCGTGACCACCCCGTAGTCGGTGTGCTCGCCCATGCCGCGCAGGTCGCCGTCGAGCGAGACTGCAAGACCCGGGGTGAGCGCGTAGTTGTTCATGCGCATGGTGCCGGTGGCGTTCCGCGACCGGGCCTCGAAGTACCCTTCGGGCAGGCCGAGCGCGTCTTCGAACACCTCCATCAACGTCAACGCCACCTGGCGGGCCTGCAGAAAATAGCGTTCCACGGGCTCGCGGAACTCGTCGCTCGGCCACAGGTTGTCTTGATAGTCACCCTCGGGCAGGTCGGCCCCCGGGTAGTAGGAACGATCGAGACCGATGTTGAACGCCTCGAAGAAGTCGTTCATCTTGTTGGCCGGCTCGACGCCGAGACTGAGGCTCGTCGCCTCGGACTTCGGCGGCGCGTAGCCGCGATTGATCCCGGGCGGCGTGCGGTACTCGGACTTCTCGGCGAGGTCCTTGCCCACGAAGAAGTCGTCCATGGCGCTGGCGAGCCCGGCGATGACCTCGTCGGGGATGCCGTGCCCGTGCACCTGCACGAAGCCGACGTCGCGACAGGCGGCATCGGCGAGCCGGGCGACGGACTGCTTGGCCTCGGCGGACCCGCCCTGCACATAGGCGGTGATATCGATGGAGGGTACGGAAAACGACATGACTGTCTCCTTCATTCGAAGCGCGACCGCGAGACGCGGACGCTGACTGATTGAGACACTTCACGTGTTCCCGGCATGGCTCGCGATACTCGCGAGGCTCCACGAAGACCAAGTGCTGCTTCGAGTATCGGGCCGAATTGTTACCACCGTGTTTCATTTCTCCGTGCTTCTTGGGGGCGGTTTCGGTCGACGCGCATACTGAACCCCCGACACGGAAAGGAGCTCGGATGCGCGCGCAACACAGCCGGAACGACCTCGCGCGCAGCTACTCTTGGGATCGCCGACCGGCATCCGCGCTCGTGGAGCTCGCGGCTCCCGGCGGCGACCTGGCCCCGCTCGGCGCTCTGTCACGGTCGTCGGAACACCCGATCATCATCGATTTCTGGGCGGACCACGACGCCCACGTGAACAGGCTGATCGGTTTCGTCGGGCTGCGGCGCGTGTTCGAGATCACGTGGCAGCCGCACCGCCTGCGCGTCGACCCCGGCCGCATTCTCCTGGGGAGTCCATCGTTGATCCCGTGGGCTGCGTGGCTGCCGCTCACCGATGCCGCATGGGTGGGCGAGACGCTCGCGGCGCTGCTGACCGAGATCGCCCCGACGCTGTCGACAGGCTCGGCGGTCGCAGTCGCCGGGCTGCGTCTCTCACCGGATCTGACTTTTCTCGCGGGCCGTTTTCTGGGAGCGTTCCGCGGCATCACGAGGCGCGAGGTCGTCGCCGACCTGTCATCCGACATCATCGCCGCGGTGGAACGAGCAGAGATCCCGGGCTACGTGCCCGCGATGAAACCCGCGGCGGATGCGCTCTATCTGGGCGCTGACGGGGGTCTCGTCGTGGCCGAGATCGAGAGCGCCCGCGCGGCCGAGGTCACCTACGCCCCCGCCCAGGCGTTGGTCTGCCTGCGGCTCCTGCGCCTGTGGACGGAGGGCGACGAAGACGCGCGCTCCGTGCTCGAGGGCGTCGTGGCCGCCCGCCGGCGGGCGGGGCTCCTCGAGGGCCCCGCGAGCAGCCCCGACCCGGCGCTGCCCTCGACCGCACTCGTCGCCATCGAGGCCGGCCTCTCGGATCGGCTTCGCGGGCGGCTTCAGGCCGTGTGGCACGCGCTGATCGAAGCGGGCATCCCCGAGGCCCACGATCTGCGCGTCGAGCAGATCGATCGACGGGGAACCCGCATGCGAATCACCGCCTAGTCCGCTCCTCATGACGATCCCTTTGTTGATTGTGGTAACAATTGGGACCTGGATCAAGAGATGAGGAAGCAGGATGAGTCCACTGCAGTTGAGGGTTCGCGACGTCTCGCGGCCCGTGCCGAACGTCCTCGTGGCCGAGCTGGAGGCGGCCGACGGCCGGATGCTGCCAGCGTGGGAACCGGGCGCCCACGTCGAGCTCGATCTCGGCGGGCCACTCCTGCGGCACTACTCGCTCTGCGGCGACCCCGTGGATCAGACGGTCTGGCGCATCGCCGTGCTTCTGCGCCCGGACGGCACGGGGGGCTCGAGGCGCGTCCACGAGCAATTCACCCCGGGCCACACCGTCGACTGCCGTGCCGTGCGCAACCGGATGCCGATGACCGACGTCCCCCGCCTGCTGTTCCTGGCCGGCGGCATCGGGATCACCCCGATCCTCCCGATGGTGCGGGCCGCCGAGGCTCGCGGCATCGCGTGGCGACTGGTGTACACGGGGCGTGAAGAGGGGACGATGTTCGGGCTCGCCGAACTTGTCGATAGCTTCGGAGACCGCGTTCTGCCGCATTTTTCCGGGCTTTCGGGGCGAGTAGACGTGGAACGCGTGCTGAAGGAGATGCCCACCGTCGATGCCATCGTGTGCTGCGGACCCGGCTCGCTCATGCAGTCCGCACGGGAGGCCGCCGACAGGCGCGGCATCGTCTGTGTCACCGAGGCGTTCGACGCCACCGCGCCGCCGCACGAGGCTGATGTCGCGACCGATTCCGGCGAGGAAGGCACGTTCGTCGTGACGCTGGCGCAGGACGGCCGCGACGTCGCCGTGGCGCCGAATCAGACCGTGCTCAGCGCGCTCGAAGAGGCCGGCGTCGCCGTGGCGTCCTCGTGTCGAGAGGGGTACTGCGGCACCTGCGAGACCGTCGTCGTCGAGGGTTCCGTGGATCACCGAGACTCGGTTCTGACCCCCGAGGAGCACGCCGATACCGACCTGATGATGGTGTGCGTCTCGCGCTGCAACGGCGCGCGGCTGGTGCTCGACCTCTGAGATGACGACGAAATCGCAAAACTTTACCCAGGGGAATACACCTGAAACATGATGGCAACCTCAGCCGAGGAGTGTTGGCGATAGCAACAATCAGCTAGTGCCACCATCCCTCTTCTGAATAGAGATCCCGTCATGGCTACGCAGAGCTCCCGTCGTTCCCTTCTCACCTCAGCCCTCGCCGGCACCGCCCTGCTGGCCGCCACCGCACTGGCGGGTTGCGCACCCGCGTCCTCCGCCGGATCAGACACCGAGGAGGCGGTGGTCGATCGCGAGGCGACCTACCAACTCTCCTGGACGCACTCCGTGCAGTTCGGCGGCACGTACCTCGCCCTCGAGAACGGCATGTTCGAGGACGTCGGTCTCGATGTGACGCTCGCCCCTGGCGGGCCGAACGTCGCCGGAGACGTCAACACGGTCAGCGGCGAGTCCCTCGTCAACATCTCCGGCGGCGACGGCGTCGCGAGGTCCAACGAATCGGACGCCGACCTCGTCATCGTCGGACGCCAGTACCAGCAGGCGGCGAACACGATCCTCTCTCTCGCCGAGAACCCGCTGGAGACGCCGGAAGACCTCGTCGGGATGCGGATCGGCGTCGCGGGAACCGACACGCCGGCGCTCGACGCCTTCCTCGACATCAACGGCCTCGACAGCTCTGATGTCGAGTTCGTCCCGACGCAGTACGACCCGGCGGCACTTGTCGCCGGCCAGATCGACGCGATCTTCTGTTTCTACAACGACCTTCCGATCGCGCTCGAGACGCAGGGCATCGAGGGGTACTCGATGCTTCTCTCCGACTTCGGCTACGACCCGATGAGCCAGGTCTACACGGTTCTCCGCGAGAACCTCGAGGACGACGAGAAGCGCCAGGAGATCATCGACCTGCTGCGTGCCGACATCCAGGGGTGGCAGGCGTACCGCGAAGACCCTGAAGCGGCGGCGGAGCTGACGATGGAGATGTTCCCCGATGCCGGTCTCGACCCCGAGACGCAGAGTGTGCAGGCGGAGGTGCAGCTCGACCTCATGTTCAGCGACCTGACCGACGAGTACGGCTTCGGCTGGTTCACCGATGAGGACGTCGCCGCGAACATCGAGCTGTACGAGATGCTGGGGATCGAAGCGGACGAGTCGCTCTGGGACCGTTCGCTCCTGGAGGAGATCTACGCGGATGGGCCCGTCTTGTGAGTTCCGATACAGCCACGGTGACGGCGGGACCCCGCGTCGCGTGCACGGACGTCACCAAGACGTTCGACACGCGGACGGGCGAGTTCACTGCTCTCAATCATGTCGATCTCACCCTCGAGCCCGGCACGCTGACCGCGCTGGTCGGGCCCTCGGGGTGCGGCAAGTCCACGCTGCTGCGGATCATCGCGGGGCTGGAGAAGGCGGACGACCCGGACGCGATCTCGATCGACGGCATCTCGCCGCTCGTCCTGCGCAAGCGCGGCGAGATCGCCATCGCGTTCCAGGACGCCTCGCTCCTGCCCTGGCGGTCGGCGACATCCAACGTGGTGCTCGCGCAGCGACTGGCACGCCAGCGCGTCAATCGCGGCTATGTGGACGAGCTGCTCAATGTGGTCGGCTTGGCCGGGTTCGAGAAGGCGAAGCCAGCTCAGATGTCCGGAGGGATGAGGCAGCGGGTGGCGATCGCGCGGTGCCTCGCCACGTCGCCCCGCCTGATGCTGCTCGACGAGCCCTTCGGCGCGGTTGACGAGCTCACCCGGCGTCGGCTGAATCTCGAGCTGCCGCCGACGTGGGCGGATCGCGGCGTCACCACGCTGCTCGTGACCCATTCCATCCCCGAGGCGGTCCTCTTGGCAGACACGGTCATCGTCATGGGTGCGCGGCCGGGTCGAATCGTGGCTCGGGTCGACGTCGAGATCGACCGGCCGCGCCGTGCCGCGCACTTGCACAGTGCGCGGTACCACGAGCTCGTCGACGAGATCGGCTCGCTCCTCGGCGTCGACGCCGAAGAACACTCCGAGGGCACCGGATCGACATGACCATCAGCGTCGAAAAGCCGATCGCCCATAGCGCGACGCCCCTTCCGGTGGCCCGTCCGCGCGCGCGCAAAAAGCGCGTGCACACGGGCGCGCTCGTCAGAACGCTCGGCGGCTGGCTGTTCCTGGTGCTGCTCTGGGAGTTCGTCGCCCGTGTGCCGCTCGCCGGGCTGCACCTGATCGCGGCGCCATCCGCGATCGTCATCAACATCGGCGAGAACGCAGAGCTCTACCTGCGCGCCTTCGGTATCACCGGCACGTCGGCCCTGTTGGGCTATCTGGTCGGCAACTCCGTCGCCGTCGCCCTCGCGGTATTCGTCGCAATGCTGCCGCGTTCCGAGCGCATCGTGCTGCGGATGGCGCTCGTGGTCTACTGTCTTCCCCTCATCGCTCTGGGGCCGCTGCTGCGGCTCGTTTTCGGGCTCGGCGAGGGCCCGCAGATCACGCTGGCGGCGATCGCGGTCTACTACATGACGCTCGTGCCCCTGCTGGTCGGGCTGCGGGCCGTGCCGGCCTCGTGGCTCGACCTCGTCGCGAGCTACGGCCGTGGGCGGGCCACGTCGCTCTTCGTCGTGCGTTTTCGGGCCTGCATCCCGTATCTCGTCTCGGGCCTGCAGGTCGCGGTCCCCGCGGCGTTCCTCGGCGCCCTCGTGGGGGAGTTCACCGGCGCGGCCTCGGGCGTCGGGGTGCTCTCGATCCAGGCGCTCCGCGGTCTCGATACCGACTCGCTCTGGGCCCTCTCCGCACTCAGCGCGGCGGTCTCCGTCGCCGCCTACACGTTCGTGGGATGGCTCGGTCGGCGCTTGACCCCCGAGCAGCCGCCGATCATCATGGCCGCGCCCGCGAACCGCGGCTCGGGAACGGGCTGGCGCCGGCAGGTCCGCGGCTTCCTTGAGGGCGCCGTGGTGTTCGTCCTGTCGCTGGCGCTCTGGGTGGGCTTCGTGCGGTTCTTCGGCCTCAATCCCTACTTCGCCAAAGGTCCCGCCGACGTGTGGGAGTACCTGGTGACAAGCGCCTCAGCGCCCCTGAACCGCACTGAGATCTTCGACGCGCTCGCGACGACGGCGGCCGTCGCGATACCCGGGTACTTCGCGGGGCTGATCCTCGGCGTCCTCGTCGCCGCGACCTTCGATCTCGCTCCGTCGGTGCGACGCACGATGACACCCGTGACGCTCGCACTGCGGTGCGTGCCCATCGTTGCGATTGCACCGCTGCTCGTGCAGATGCTCGGTCGAGGCGCGGTCGGAATGACGGTGATCGTGGCGCTCATGACGTTCTTTCCGACCCTCGTGGCATGCATGACGGGGCTGCGCCAGACGCCCGGCCAGGTGATCGACGTCTTCGACACGTACGCCACGTCGTCGGTCCGCACGCTCGTCCTCGCCCGCGTCCCAGCAATGATGCCGGCGTTCTTCTCCGCTGCGAGGATCGCTGCGCCGAGCGCGATCCTGGCCGCAACGGTCGCGGAATGGCTCGCCACCGGCACCGGAATCGGCAACCTTCTCGCCGTTACAGCCGCGACCAGTCGCTACGACGCCCTGTGGTCGACCACGGTGATCCTCACAATCGTCGCAGTGCTCGTGTACTGGCTCATCGAGCTGGTCGAACGTGCCGTGCTCAAGGTGGTGGCGCCCGAGCAGGCGCTGTGGTGATCGCCTCGCCGACGCGCCTCATCTCGGCGGAGACGACAGATCTGTTCATCGATGTCGCGGACGAGTGCCTGCAGGTCGTTCGCGTCCGCATCGCCAGGTCACTCGCTGACTCTCCCCTTCTCGTCGAGGTCGTGGGCGACCGCGTCGAGGGGGCCGCGACGGTCCCGCCGGGTTCCGGCGCGATCGTCGTGGACGTGCCCGTGCGCACCGTGGGCGCGGTCGGAGCGGAGCTTGCGGCATCCGCCGTGCTTAACGGCACCGACGACGCGGTGGCGGTGACGGTCGTCGTCGCGGAACCCGGGTGGACGATCCACCTCCTCTCGCACTTTCACTTCGATCCGGTCTGGTGGAACACGCAAGCCGGCTCGGTCACGGAATGGGCCCAGACGCTGTGGTCGGGGACACCCCAGATCGCGTTTCAGAAAGCCGCGGTCGACGTGCTCCTCGACCACATCCGCCTGGCCGAGGTCGATCCCGACTACCGATTCGTCGTGGCGGAGCTGGACTATCTCAAACCGTTCCGCGACCGGTACCCGGAGCACCGTGCCACGCTCGCCCGGCTCATGGCGGAAGGACGCGTGGAGGTGGTGGGCGGCACGTGGAACGAGCCCGACACGGTGCTGCCCGCCATCGAGACGCTGCGACGGAACTTTCGCTACGGGCTCGACTACCAGCGCGGTGTACTCGGCGCGCACGTGACAACCGCGTGGGCACTCGACGTCTTCGGGCACGCGCCGCAGTTCCCCGCCGTCGCCGCCGAGGCCGGCATCACGGCCGTCGCACTCGCGCGGGGCGCCTACCACCAGTGGGGCCAGCTGCGAGACAGCGGGTTCGACGCGCCGCACGACGAGCCCCGCCAACACGCCAGCGACACCGCATGGTCCGCACCCGGCGGGCGCTCGATCCACCTGCACTCGCTGCCTACGCACTACACCGGCGGTCACCCGCTCGACAGGGCGGACACGATCGAGGAGGCCGAGCGGCTGCTCCTGGAGTGGCTGGCACTCATGCGGCCCCACGCGGCCGCACGCGCCGTGATCGTTCCGGCTGGCACTGACCTCTCCCCTCCCGTGCGCTGGATCACCGCGTTGCCCGAGCATTTCCGAGCGACCTACGCGTGGCCCGCAGTGCGGTGTTCGCTGCCGAGCGATGCGTTCGGCGGCATCGCCGACGAGGCCCGGGCCCGGCCCCGGCCCGGTCACGCCGCCGGGTTGCGCACCCTGACGCGCGATCTCAACCCGATCTACACGGGCAAGGACGTCAGCTACGCCGACGTCAAAGCGGCCCACTCCCGCATCGAACGACTCGCGCGGGATGCGGAGCTGTGGGAGGCGTTGCTCGGTGATAACCCGCAGAGCACCGCCGACATCGACCGGGTCTGGCGGCTGCTGGTTTGGCTCTCGCACCACGACTCGGTCACGGGGACCAGTTCGGATCAGGTCTACGTCGATCTGGTCGGGGCGTGGATGGACGCGCACGAGCGCGCCACCCGCGCGCTCAGCTCTGCCCTCGGCAGGCTCGGCCGCAGCATCGACACGGGCGAACGACACGGGGTGCCTGTCGTGGTCGCCGCCTCCGGCACGTCGGCTCAGGGCGGACTCGTGCGCACGACCATCGATGTGAGCGCGCTCGCCTCGCCCGGAGTGACGCTCGTCGACCGCGAGGGCGCCTTTGTTCCGATGGTGGTCGAGCGTGCCGACCGCGCCCCGGACGGCACGCTCACCGAGATCGAGCTCGTCGCGCTCTGCTCCGACGTGCCCGGTCTCGGCTACACGACCTACTGGCTCGTCGGCGCCACGGATCTGCCGGTGTGGACGGCCGACGACACGACCGGCATCCGCTCGCACGCCTACGAGGTGGGCGTCGACCCCGAGCGCGGCGGCGCGATCGTGCGCTTCATCGACCTGGCGACCGGCCGCAGCATGATCCCGCCCGGTCGACTCGCCGGCGAACTGGTGGTCGACCTCGAGCACCCGACCCATCCGCAGATGGGCGAAGGGCCGTGGCACTTGCTGCCCACCGGGAGCCGCGAGCGCACGCGCGACCGCCCCGCCACGCGTGTCACGCGGCAGCGCAGCGCCATCGGCGAGCGGCTCGTGGTCGAGGGTCCGCTCCCGCCCGCGTGTGGCGCCGGCGCCGTGCACACCACGACGTACTTTCTCGCGTCCGACGGGGCCGGGGGGCTCGCCGTGACGCATCGACTGCACGGCCAGACGATCGATGACCGTCTGATCCGCGCCGGCTGGCCGCTCCCGATCGCGGGCGCTCGACCCGTCGCCGCCGTCGGCGAAGCGGTGATCGGTCGTGGTCACGGTTTCACCACGGCCGATAGCGCGGTGCATCCGTGGACGCTGGACAGCGCCTTCCACGGCTGGCTCGGTCAGAGCACGGTGTGCCGGATCGTCCTGCACCCGCCGGGGCGAGCGCCATCGGCGCGAGCAGTCGGCGCGGTGGAGATCATCGCCCCGGACGGCGACGACGAATCCCAGCGACTCGGCGACGTACTCGCCGCCGCGCTCGCACGATCGGGCGTCACCGCGACTCCCACGCGCGACGTCGACGCACGTGTCGGCAGCCTCGCGCTCGACAGCAATCTGATCGATCTGAGGATCGTGATCTGCGGGGTCGACGGCGACGGACAGCCGACGGCGTCGGTGCTGCGGGATCGCGGCGAAGAAGTCGAGGCAGGCGTCGAGTGGATCCCCGCCGAGGGGAGCGTCGAGGAGCAATGGGTGCCCGGGGCGGACCTCACCGGCCTCGCCGATCTGCCGATCCTTTCCGTCATCGCAGATTCCCCCTCCGGGCGCAGCGAGCTGATCGCGGCACTGGTGGATTCGCTTGACGGTCGCCACGAGATGGACGTCCACACGGATGGCGAAGACGCCCAAGGTGAGAGCGAGAACTACTCGGCCGCGCTCGTGACCCTGGATGCACACAGTGGCGTGGTCGAGACCGACGGCACGATGTGGCTGAACCTGCGTCGATCCAGTACCGCCTGGCCTGCCGGCCAGTGGATCGATCCCCCGCGACGCACCCTGCCGGACGGGTCGTCGTTCGCCTCTCAGCATTGGACGCACGAGGTGCGGTACGCGGTGGTGTCCGGCCCGGGCGACTGGCGCCAGGCGGGCATCGACCGCGCAGCCGATGGAGTGCTCCGACCGCTGCGCGCCGGCGCTGCAGCGGGAGGCGGCACGCGCCCGACGCGCGGGAACCTGCTCGTCGTCGAGGGTGACGTGCGGCTCGAGGCGCTCCGTCCCGCCGGCCCCGGCAGAACGTCGCTTCGCCTCAGTCAGCTCGGCAGCACCCCCACCACGGCGACCGTGCGCGGTGCCCGCGGCACGGAGCACGGCACACCCGGCGATATCGTCGCGGCGCGCCACTCCGATCTCTTCGATACGCGAGGCGACGAACTCGAACGCCGCGACGCGGGGTGGGTCGTCGAGGTCCTTCCGGTGGCGAGCGCCACCGTCATTCTCGAGCAGTCCGCCGCCCAGGAGCACTCCGCCGTCCGCGAGCACTCGAGCTTCTCCGAAAACGCTGTCGCACCGAGCGCCCCCGTTTTCAGCCGGTGGTGGACCCAGAACACGGGGCCACCACCCGCTGCCGGGTTGCCCGTCGCCGTGCACGCACGCGCCGTGACCACCGAACGGCTGAACGCCTCCGGTGAGGTAGACCTCGTCGTGTCGTCGGATGCCGCCGTCGGCCTGGACGTCGATCTCGAGTTCACTCTCGCGCCCGGGGCGGTGCTCGTCGCGGGAGCGCGCACGCTGCGGGTGCCGGCGCGCGGCTTCGCCCGCACGCGGTGCGTGATCGAGAACGCCCCCGACCGCGCATCCGTCCTCGTGCGGGCGATTCCGCGCGATACGACGTACCCGACGACGTGGGACGTCGTGCACATCGGACCGCATCGCACGTCCGATCTCGTCCGCATGATCGGTGACCCCGCGCCTCTCGCCCTCGCGCCCGCGGACGCCGGGGAACTCGTCGTCGCGGTCGAATGGACCGGGACGATCCCCATGCTTCTGGATGCCCGGGTCGTGGCTCCCTTCGGTTCGTGGCAGCTCTTCCCCGAACCCACGCAAGACACGTGGGTCGAGCCCGGCTCGACGGAACACCTGCGATTCGTCGTGCGAGCACCCCGAGGCGCGGCTCCGGGTCGGTGGTGGGCCCTGATCGTCGTGCGGGTCGCGGACCGGGTGCTCTACAGCCGAACGGTGGATATCGTCGTGGATGAAGAGTGGAATGGAATCCGATGACCCTCGAGACGAACGACGACGATCGCCGAGCAGACGAGGCGGCGGCATCTCACCCGGCGAACGATGCGCCGGCGAGCGAGAACCCGACGACCCCTCCCGGGGCCCGGCTGGGCGCGACCGTGCGCCGCCGGCGCAAGGCCCTCGGCATGACGCTCATGGAACTCGCGGCCGCGGCACAGCTGTCGCATCCGTTCGTCAGCCAGGTCGAACGCGGTCGATCCAGCCCCAGCATGGCGTCCTTGCACCGCATCGCGCAGGCACTCGGCACCACCCAGCCATCGCTGATGGCCGAAGCGGACTCGGATCGCCCCGCTCCCGACGTCGGGCTCGTTCGCGCCGGCACGGGAGTGCCGCTGTCGAATCCCGGCGGCACCGCCCGCACGCTGGTGGCAGGGAGCCACTCCCTGTATCCGATGCTCTTCGTCGGGGCGCCCGACGAATGGGGCGACTGGTACACACACGCGGGCGAGGAGTTCATCCACGTCATCGCGGGCGCCATCCTGGTCGAGGTCGCCGGCAGCGGGTCTTTCGAGTTGTACCCGGGTGACACCCTCTACTACCCGGGCGGCGTCGCGCATCGCTGGCGCGGCGTACGCGGGTACGGCGCCGAGACCGCGCGACTGCTTTTCGTGCAGGAGAGCCGGTCACGGTAACACGGCCAAATGTTGGCCACAGTTAACATCGCTGTTACAGATCGGATATTTCTTCGGTATCACTCCCCCGTACTGTTGGCTATACCAACAATCCGCAGAAGCGAGGAGTGATACACCAATGTGGAATGATCGCGACACCACGGCTTTCGAATCGCTGTGCGCAGACGGAATCGCGTTCTACCCCGGGCTCCTCGATGCGGATCGATGCGCAGCCCTGCTCGACGCCGTCGCGTGGTCCCGCCGGCATCCGTCGTCGTCCTTCCGTCGGCTCTCTCCCGAGGGCGTGCCGAGCCTCGAGAGCGATCTCTTCCGCTGGCGCGACGTCCCCGAGATCCGCGATTTCGTGACGGACGAGAAGATGCTCGGCTTGGCGCGCGCCTACCTCTCCACTGATGACCCGGTCATCCTCGAAGACCAGTGGTTCTGGTCGGAGGCCGGTTCAGCGACCGACAGCCCCTGGCACCAGGACGACCCCTACCACCCACTCGACCGCCCGTTCCTCACGATCTGGGTGCCGCTCACCCCGGTGCCGGCGGGACTCGGCCTGCGCGGTGTCGCCGGTTCGCACGAGAAGACGATCTACTCACCGGTGGAGTTCTCGTCGGGCGAGAACACCCTCTCCGCTGACGTGTCCTCCCTCGAGCCCGTCCCGGATGTCGACGCCCACCCCGATCTGTTCTCCGTCATCGATCCGGCGGGCGGAGCGGGCGACGCCGTGATCCTGGATTCCCGAACCCTGCATTCCGCGGGGGGCGCGTGCCCCGCGGATTTCGTGCGGCTCTCCATCCGGTACGCGGACCCGGCCACGGTCCGTCGCGGTCGCGCCTGGCCGACGGCGACATTCTGGGACGTGTACGACTGGAAAGACGGGGACCCGCTCCCCGCACACGACTTTCCGAGGGCATCGTCGTTGCTCGCGAAGGAGCCCGCGTGACGTCGCCGCTGTACCGCACACCCGACGACGAGATCACGCCGGACCTGCAGCTGGTGCGGGGGCGATACGACAGCCTCGCGAGAGACGTCGAGACCGTGCGTGGCCTCGCATCCGCCGATCCCGCGCTTTCTGCCGAGGTCGCCCAGCTTCTGCACGCCGAGGCGCGGCAACTGGATGCCGAACGCTGGCAGGAGTGGTTCTCCTGGTGCACCGACGACACCATGCTCTGGGTTCCGGTGAACACGCGCACCCCGCATCCGGGCAGCGACCAGGGGCTGTTCCTCGACGACCGGCGTCGTCTCGAGGAACGTCTCTGGCGGTTCATGGACCCGAACGCCTGGGCGATCGTCCCGTCCGGACAGGTCGTACGCGCCGTGACCGGCGTGGAGGCCTGGCCGGATGCCGAGCGCCCGGGAGAGGTGCTCGTGTCGAGCTGCCTGTCCCTGCAGCACGTGCGTCACCAGGCGGTGTTCACCACCGTGGGACGCCAGGTGCACCGGCTCGGCCGCACCGGAGACCGGTGGACCCTGATCCAGAAGACTCTCCTGCTCCCTCACCTGGCTGCGGGATCGCCCCACCTCGGATGGCTGATATGAACACGAACTCCACGTCCTCCTTCGCCACCGGCGACCTCGGCGCAATCACGACCGAGATCGATCAGCTCGTCACTCCCGAGCACGTGCACCGCCGCCTCTACACCGACGAAGAGATCTTCCGCCGCGAGATGGGGACGGTCTTCGGCGGTTCGTGGACGTACGTCGGCCACGAGAGCGAGATCCCCGACCCGAACAGCTACGTGCGCCGAAACCTCGGCCAGCGACCGGTGATGCTGACGCGGTCGAAAGACGGCGAGATCAACGTCGTGCTCAACAGGTGCAGTCATCGCGGCACATTGCTCGTGACCGAGGAGCGCGGGTGCGAGGCCGTGGTGACGTGCCCGTACCATGGGTGGCGCTTCGGCATCGACGGCAAGCTCAAGAACGTGCCGGTGCCCTCCTCCTACGAGGACGTGCGGTCGGGACGGTTCGACCTCGGGCGCGCGCATACGGAGAACTACCGGGGCTTCGTCTTCGCAAGCCTCGCGCCCGAGCCGCCGTCGATCATCGAGTGGCTCGGCGCCGCGCGCCCGTGGCTCGACGAGTACATCGACCGCTACCCCGGCGGGCAGATCGCCATCCACAGCACTCCGCTGCGGTACGAGTTCCGCGCCAATTGGAAGGTGTCGTGGGACAACGCTGCGGATGGCATCCACGCGACGTTCGCTCACCGCAGCTACAACTTGCTGGGCAAAGAAGCAGAGACCGAGACGGTGCTCGCGCGCAACCCGGCCGCCACGCCGATCATCAGCCGCGCCTACCCCTTCGGACACTCGGTCGTCGACCAGCGGCCCAGCATCCCCGGCGGCCCGTGGTCGACCATGCGCCCCATGCCGCTGGTCGAAGAGCTCGTCGACTCGCTCGGGCGGCGCGGGCTCGCCGATTCGGCGACGCTCGACCTCGGCACCGGCAGCATGGTCAACCTCAATCTCTTTCCCAACCTGATCTTCGTCGGCAACCAGCTCATGGTCGTCGAGCCGATCGCCGTCGACCACACCCGGTTGTCGATCTACCTGCTCTCGGCGCCCACCGCGCCCGAGGAGACGGACCTCATCCGGCTGCGGGTCGACGAGGACTTCGTCTCGTTCGGCACGCCCGATGATTTCGAGATGTTCGAGCGTATCCAGCAGGGACTCAGCATCCCCGAAAGCGAGTGGATCGACACCTCTCGGGGAGCGGCGCTCGACACGGAGGATCCCGACGAGGTCGGTGTGCTCATGGGCGACGTCGCAACGGAAGCCCCGATCCGCGGATATCTCAAGGAATGGACTCGACTCATGACCGCACCAGACGCCCTCGCCACCGCACCCGCCAAGCGACCGGCGGAGACGAAGTGATGGCCTCCACGGATCGCGACACCGACCGGAACAAGAGCCTCGTCGCTCAGTTCCATCAACGAGTCTGGGCCGAGGGCGACCTGAGCGCGGTCGACGACCACTTCCTTCCCGAAGCGGCGATTCACTTCACCGGTTTCGAAGGCAGTGCCGTGCAGACGGTGAAAGACGATGCCGCTCGCTGGTGGGGCGCCTTCGAGGGCACCGAAACGGCCATTCAAGACATGATCGCCGAGGGTGACCGCGTCGTCGTCCGGTGGGACACGACGGGAACGCACGTCTCGGACTACGGCAAGGTCGCGCCGACGGGCAAGCGCATCCACATGAGCGGCATCGACATCTTTCGGTTCGAGGATGGACTGATCGTCGAATGCTGGTCGATGTGGGACGGCCTCGACGTCTTCGACCAGCTGGGGGTGCTCCCCGAGCTCTGGTGACCCGGCACGTGCGGTGAAGGGGGTAGGTGGGGTGACCCACCTACCCCCTTCACCGCTCGCCGCTCGCCGCTCGCCGCTCGCCGCTCGCCAGGAAACGTACCCTCGAACGCTCCCAGACGACATCCCCTGGTGACCCATGCCCGCAAGCACGCACCACTCCAACGGATGCCGCCGCTCGCAATTCAGTCCCATCGGAGACGCGCGACCGAAACAATACTGTCTCTAAGAACAGGAAAGTGGACCTTGGGATAGAACCCCATCCATGGAACTTCAGCACCCGTTCGGCATTGTGACCTCGGCGGTCGATGGCGACGTCCTCCGTGTGCTCGGTGCCGCGCACTCGCCGTTCACAGTGGCGCAACTCCAGCGAATGATGGGTCATCGCAGAAGGCGTGGCCTTCACTGATGATCTCGACTGGTTTCGGCGCCGGATGAGTGCGGCGACGCTCCGATGACTCCGAAGAGCGCGTCCCGCGCTCACCCTGAATTGTCGCCACACGAGCGCCCTCGCCGCAGCGACGCAATCCCCGCACAGAGGTACCCGTGATCTGCGCCCGGCGCTAGCCTGAGGTTATGTCTCTGCTCGACCGCATTGTCATTGACCCGGACGTGGTGCACGGGCGCCCCGCCATCCGCGGTACGCGTATGCGCGTCGCCGACGTGCTCTCGCTGCTCGCCTCGGGAGCGACGACGGCCGAGATCCTGCAGGACTACCCCTATCTGACCGCGGACGACATCGCGGCGTGTCTGGGATACGCCGGGACGCAGTCCAACCACACAGTCCTCATCGCTTCGTAGACCGTGCGTTTCCTCGTCGACGCGCAGCTTCCACCTGCATTGGCGCGAATGCTGACCGAGCATGGCCACCTCGCCGAGCACGTGACCGATATCGGCCCGGCGATGCCGCGGATCTGACGCTCTGCGCTGCGCTGAACGATCGGCCGATTGAGCGAGCGAAGCGAGACGAAACGCATGCATTGCAGCTAAAATGCCTGCATGCCCGCGATCACCATCCGCGACGTGCCCGAAGAGACACGGAATGAACTCGCTGCCCGCGCCGCACGAAGCGGCCGTTCGCTGCAGGAGTTCCTCCGCGCCGAGATGATCGAGCTGGCGCAGCGGCCCGATGTGGCATCCGTCGTCGCTCGTGCCCGGCAGCGAAAGCACGACTCGTCGGCGGCTCTGAACACCGAATCGATCCTCACCCACCTCGACGCGGACCGCCGGTGACCGTCGTTCTCGACGCGAGCGCCCTCGCCGGGGCGCTCATCGCGACCGACCACGATGCCCGCTGGGCTGAGTCGACCATCGAGCACGAACGCTTGCTCGCCCCTCATCAGATCTTCGCTGAGGTGGCGAACGTGCTCCGCCGTGCCGCCATGGCCGGCCAGATCACGGCCGAGAGCGCCACCTCGGCGCACCGCGAGCTTCTGCTCTTCCCCTTCACCCTGTGCGAGTACGAGCCGTTCGCCGACCGCATCTGGCAGCTGCGCGAGAGCGTGACGGTCTACGACGCCTGGTACGTCGCGATCGCCGAGGCCTTCGACGCGCCGCTGGTCACTCTCGATCTGCGGCTGCCGAACGCAGCCGGCCCTCGGTGCGCGTTCCTCACGCCGCCCGGTCGGTGAACACCCCCTCCCGGCGCTTCCACTGTCACACACCGACGCCGGATGCCGCATGCAGGGTGGAATCGTGACAGCCGAGCAAAGGCGCGCACCGCAGACCACCTCCGCCCCACCGGCGCGCGCCCGCACGGCCCCGCGACGCAGCGGAGCAGCGCAACGACACGCAGCGGAGCAGCGCAACGACACGCAGAACGCGCACTCCCCCAACATCGATGTAATCTCCGCGCAGAGGTACCCGTGATCTGCGCCCGGCGCTAGCCTGAGGTCATGTCTCTGCTCGACCGCATCGTCATTGACCCGGACGTGGTGCACGGGCGCCCCGCCATCCGCGGTACGCGTATGCGCGTCGCCGACGTGCTCTCGCTGCTCGCCTCGGGAGCGACGACGGCCGAGATCCTGCAGGACTACCCCTATCTGACCGCGGACGACATCGCGGCGTGTCTGGAGTACGCCGCGGCGCAGTCCAACCCCTCATCGCTTCGTAGACCGTGCGTTTCCTCGTCGACGCGCAGCTTCCACCTGCGTTGGCGCGAATGCTGACCGAGCATGGCCACCTCGCCGAGCACGTGACGGATATCGGCCCTGGGGATGCTGCGGATCTGGCGCTCTGGACCTATGCCCTCGAGAACGGCGCCGTCCTCGTCACGAAGGACGAAGACTTCCGCGACATGCTTCTTCTTCGCGGGAGTCCCCCGGCAGTCGTGTGGGTTCGTGTCGGCAACACGCGGCGGCAGGCGCTCCTCGAGTGGTTCGAGCCGATGATCGAGCGCGTCGTGACACTCCTTGCCTCCGGAAATCACCTCGTCGAGCTGCGCTGACGGAATCGGCACCCCCGCGGGTCGCACCCTGCCGCTCGCGGGACGCCTGGGCGAACGGATGCCGGTACCGGCCCCCGCCCCCACCCGTGGCAGGATAGGCGCGGGGGGTCAGGGGGAGTCCCCGTCTCCCCGACGCCAGACGACGCGCACGCACGAGCCCGCCCCCGCAGGCCCAACCCCACACGCAGCGCGTCGACGGACGCCGAAGGGACCCCGTGGAGCTCAGCGACTACATCCGCATCCTGCGCAAGAACTGGCTGGTGATCGCCGCCCTGACGCTCATCGGCATCGGCGCCGCCTCGGTCTACAGCCTCACGCGCGTGCCCATGTACGAGGCCACCAGCGAGGTGTTCGTCTCGAGCCAGGCGGGCGGCACGATCTCGGAGCTGCAGCAGGGCAGCAGCTTCACCGAGTCGCGCATGACCACGTACGTCGAGCTGGTCGACACCCCGATCGTGCTCAACCCGGTCATCTCGCAGCTCGGCCTGCAGAACATCACGGCAGGCCAGCTCGGCGACCAGATCGAGGCCACCACCCCCCTCAACTCGACGATCCTGCGCATCACCGCCACCAACGCCGACCCGGTGCAGGCCGCCGACATCGCCAACGCGATCGGCGCGAGCCTCACCGCCCAGGTGCAGGAACTCGAGACCCTCGACAACTCCGACATCAGCCCCGTCAAGCTCACCCGCGTCAAGGTCGCGGACGCCCCATTCGTGCCGGTCAGCCCGAACGTGCCGCTCAACCTGGCCCTCGGCGGCCTGGTGGGCCTGGCCCTCGGCATCGGCTTCGCCGTGACGCGCACCGTGCTCGACACCCGCATCCGCAATGCCCGTGACGTGGAGCTGATCACCGATCGCCCGATCATCGGCGCGATCCCGTTCGACACCAAGGCCAAGACCCGGCCGATCATCCTGCACGACGACCCGCAGAACCCCCGCAGCGAGGCGTTCCGGTCGCTGCGCACCAACCTGCAGTTCCTCGACATCGAGGGCGGCCACAGCTTCGTCGTCACCTCGAGCGTGCCCAGCGAGGGCAAGTCGACCACGGCCGTCAACCTCGCGATCGCGCTCGCCGAGGCGGGCCAGCGCGTGGTGCTGATCGACGCCGACCTGCGCAAGCCCAAGGTGCACGACTACTTGGGGCTCGAGGGCGGCGCGGGCCTGACCGACGTGCTCATCGGCCGCGCGCACCTGGCCGACGTGATGCAGAAGTGGGGCGCCCACAGCCTTTACGTGCTGCCGGCCGGCAAGATCCCGCCGAACCCCAGCGAGCTGCTCGGGTCGCGCCAGATGAACGAGATCCTCGACGGCTTCGCCCGCGACGTCGACGTCGTCATCCTCGACGCCCCTCCCCTGCTCCCGGTCACGGATGCTGCGATCCTCGCCCGCCGCACGAGCGGCGCCATCGTCATCGTCGCCGCCGGAGACACCAACCGGCACCAGCTCGAGGGCGCGTTCGACACGCTCGAGAACGTCGATGCCAAGATCGCGGGCGTCGTGATGACGATGATGCCCACGAAGGGTCCGGATGCCTATGGCTACGGATACGGCTATGGCTACGGGTACGGCGGCTACACGCAAGACACCAAGAAGTCCGGCAAGGCCGCCAAGCAGAAGCAGCCCAAGCAGCCCAAGGCCGAGTACCGCTCCCGCACCGAGAGCCGCAGCGCCCGCCGCCAGGCCAAGGCCGAGCGCGAAGAGCGCGACAGCGGCACCACCGGCGAAGGCGCGTCGCAGATGACCACCCGCACCAGCTTCGACGACCTGCTGTAGCGAGCGCCCATGCCCCCCTACCGTTCCCGCCGGTCGCGCACGCGCGCGGCCCAGTGGATCGCGATCGCCGTGGTCGCCGCCCTCGCGGTCCTCGTGATCGTGCTGGCGCTGCTCGCCCTCGACCGGGGCCGCGGCGACGAGGCCGACGCATCCACCGCACCGGTGCCGAGCTTCACGCCGCACGAGACATCCACGCCCTCCCCTACCCCGACTCCCGAAGAGACCCCGGATGCCGTCGGCCCGGTCGACCGCGCCGACGAGCGCTTTCTGGCGGTCGGGGCCGACGGCGTGGTGTGGCGGGCCGTCGCGGGCTCGTGCGCCGACGGCATCCAGCCCCTGATCGAGCGCTCGACCGACGGCGGCCAGAGCTGGAACGACGTCACGCCCCTCTACCGCGAGGTGCGACAGGTCGCGAGCCTGGTTCCCATCGCCGGCAGCCAGGCCGAGATCGTCGCCGCGATCGGCGACGAGTGCGAGGTCGACCTGCTGCGCACCTTCACGCAGGGCGAGTTCTGGGAGCCCTACCCCGACGAGCTCGCCTCCGCCAGCTACATCGACCCCGCCACCGCGGCCACCGTGATCATCGCGGGCGAGCCGGTCGACGCCCCGTGCCCCGAGGCCCGCAGCCTCGCCACCCAGGGCGGCGCGATCGCCCTCGTGTGCGACGGCGAGGTCGCGACCTGGACGGGCGACGCGTGGGAGTCCGCCGGCACGACCAGCGCGGTCGCGGTCACCCTTCTTGACTCCGCCCCGGTCGCCGCCGTCGCCGCCGTCGCCGCCGAAGAGTGCGAGGGCCTCGAACTGGCGGATGCCGCCGGCACCGCCTGCCTCGACGGCACCGACCCCGCGGCCCCCACGGCCCTGGCCCCGAGCGGCACGACCACCTGGCTCTGGAACGGCGACAGCCTCACCGGTGGTTGAGCGAGCAAAGCGAGCCGAAACCACCCACCACCGGTGGTTGAGCGAGCGTAGCGAGCCGAAACCCCCTGACCCCCGCCCCGGACCTCCCCTGTGCGAGGCCTCCGGCTCGGCGCGAGGACTCTGGCTCGACAAGAGGACTCGTCGCCCTCACGAATACTCGCGCGGCGCGAAACACCTCGCCCGACGCGGCATCCCACCCCGCCGGTCGCCACAAAACGTTGCCTTCACGCGCATCAGACGACACTTCTTGGCGACTCGCCTGCCGATGAGCACCCACCGGTATACTCAAAGTATGATCACCACCATCAAGGTCAGCGATGAACTGCGCGACCGCCTCAAGGCGCAGGCCGCGCACGAGGGTCTCACCCTCGGCGCGCATCTGACCCACCTGGCCGACGCCGAGGACCGCCGGCGACGGATGCTGCTCCTCAAGGCGGCGCTCGCCGGCTCGCCCGAAGCGGATACGGCTTCGCACGCCACGGAGTCAGCCGAGTGGGAACGCACCGAACTCACCGACGCCAACACCGACACCCCGTGACACGTCCCGAACTCGCCCCGGGAACCGTCGCCTGGGCTTCGCTCGAACCCGTGCGCGGGCGAGAGCAGGGCGGTCATCGGCCCGTGCTCGTCATCGCCTCGACGGGATATCTGGATGCCGTCACCAGCCTCGCCATCGTGTTGCCGATCACAACGGTCGATCGCGGCTGGCCGAACCACGTCGTAGTCGAGGGCGCCAGCGGTCTCGACCGGCCGTCCTGGGTCATGACCGAACAGCCTCGCACGCTCTCGCGAGACCGCCTCACCCGCATCGCGGGCCAGGTCTCGCCCGCGTGCTTCACCGCGGTGCGCACCTGGCTCGGCGACTTTCTCGACCTCTGACCCCCGCCCCACCCGGTCGTTGAGCGAGCAAAGCGAGCCGAAACGACCCCGCCCTCCGGTGGTTGAGCGAGCACAGCGAGGCGAAACCTCCCACCCGGCCCACCTCCGCTCTCCCCCGCGAGAGGACTTTCGCACGACGCATTGCACTCACCACCTGAAATTCGCCGCCCTGGCCCCGAGCGGCAGGCCACCTCGCTGCGGAAACGTCGACGGCGAGTAGCGCGCGACGTGTCAGCGCGTCGGAAAATTCGGTCCCGGCCCGTACTTCACTCCCGGCCCGCGAGCGTCGCGCTCCAGTTTCTCGATGATGCCCCGCCTCTGCAGTTCGCGAAGCATGTCTCGGGCCGGGTACATCTCCATGTCGAAAAGCCGCCGCAGCGTCTGATTCGTGATTGAGCCGTACTCGCGCAGGTGCTCGACGGTCTTGTCCTCGACGCCCCCCTCAGCGCGGCGGTGGTAGGCGACCGCAAGCCCCAGCCCCGTCAGCGCTGTACTCGTCAGCTCGTAGTTCGGGAACGGCGCAGACGCCGTCCGACGCGTCGGCGAGACCAATTCGGCCGTAGCCAATCGTTCGAGCGCACGCTGCCCCTCGATGACAGACCGCTGGATCAGCGGTGCCACCACAGCAGCGGCAACCCTTCGTTGCACACACAAGGTGTCGAGAATGAGAAGCGCCTCAATGTCGACCGCAAGCGATTCCGGCAGTTGAGTGCGCACGAATCTGATGAACGCGTCGTTGCCCGCACCGCCCGGTACAAGAGCTTCGACCGACGTGCCGTTGTCCGAGAAAGTGGGCGGCTTCTTCCCCGCACGCAGAAGCGCTCGATACGCCCGGTCGATGCCCTGTCCGGTGCGTTCCGCGACCTGCAACGTGGTCACGGTCTCGAGTAGCAGCCGGTTTCGGGGAGTCGAAGGGTGACTGAGAATATTCTGGGCCGTCACGCCGTGAACCAGCCCACCGGGGCTCACAATTCTGAGCGACTGGGGTGTCTGCTCGATATCCACAGACCCCTCGGCCTCAAAGTCGCGGTGCACGAGAGCGTTGACAGCGAGTTCACGCACCGCTTCGGGCGGATAGTCCTGCCTTTGGATCTGTACGCCGCCGCTGACGTTGAGCGGTGAGATCGAGGTGCGTGTCTCGATCGCCTCGATGATCTGTTCCGCCGCCGCAAGGATGGCCCGTCGACCGCGAAACCGAAAGGACGCTTCCGTGCCTGTCGACGTTCGGTACTGGTATGAGAACCCGTGGGTAGGGATGTGTTCAGTGATGTCCGCCTCATCGCCGACAACGAGCAGGCCGGCATTGGTCAAGCTGCCGTCTGAAGCAACCAATCGCAGGTCTGCAAGCAGCGCCCACGGTTCAGCGGAGGCAAGCTCGGTCTTGTCGGCGGCGCGCAAGAGACGTCGTACACGCAGAAGCTCCGCCTCGTCGTACCTCGACACACCGCTGGGGAGGGCCGACCAGTCATAGACGCCCCGAGAGGCCAACGCTTGGCGCTGTTCATCCGGAGGGAAGGGCACACACGCGTCGTTGACGCGCCTGGTAGCTGTGCCCTTGGCGTTCGAGTAGAACGTTGCGCCAGCAGGAACGGTGATCTCGTACAACGTGCGCCCCTCGACCTCCCGCACGGCGACAGGGACCGAGAGTGCCGGTTTCGTGCGATCAAAGATGCCTCGCACGATGGTGCTCGCGTCTAGAGTGGGCGAGGTGCCGACGATCCCGGCCGAGCCGCTCGTCGAATCAGCGACGCCGAGGACAATGACGCCGCCCTCAGAGTTTGCGAAGCAGACGACAGCGTCCGCGAGCACCTCCAACGTACGCTTCACGGTTTCGGCTTCCTGCTTGAAATCGAGCGCCGCAGACTCCACATCCCGTGGCAGGGCACCCTCGAGCACAGCGATGATGGCTTCGTCGATAAGTGACACGAGATTGAGATTAATTGAGAAGGCGTAGTTTTTCAACGCTTGCTCAATTTATCTCAATCTCGCCCGCCAGCTCACCACCCCGCCCCGGTGGTTGAGCGAGCAAAGCAAGCCACCCGGTGCAAAGCGAGCCGAAACCCCCACCCCGCGCGCACGGAGCGGCCCCGCGCGAGGACTTCGGCTCGGCGCGAGGACTCATCGCCCCCAGGAATCCTCGCGCGGCGCGAAACTCCTCGCGCGAAGCGCCCGCCAGAGCCACCCACGCCCCCTCAGTGAATCGTCCCCCGCGACCTGGCCTCACGCGGCTGCCGCTTCAGGTGCGCGCGCACGAGGTCGGCAGCCAGGTGCTCCGTCAGACGCGGGAACATCCGGTGGGCGAGCACCGCTCCCCGCCCCTTCCACCCCACGGCGCGCACCGGCGCCGGCGACGCGCAGGCGGCCATGACGGCATCCACCACGGTCGACACCTCATCCATCATCACCATCGTCAGCCGGCGCCCGGTGTGGTTCGCCGCCTGCCGCCACCAGCTCGTCTTGACGGCCCAGGGCAGGACCGTGCACACGTGGATGCCGCGGCCCGCGCCCGAAAGCCGCAGCTCCTGCCGCAGCGCCGCGCCCAGGCTGAGCATCGCGGCCTGCGTCGCGGCGTACGTGGCCTGATACGCGACGGGCACGACGCTGTCGACGGAGCCGATGTTGATCAGCGTGCCCTCGCCCTGCTGCACGAAGCGGCGCAGGGCGGTGTGGGAGCCGTGGATCAGGCTCCCCAGGTTCACCTGCACCACCCGGTCGTGGTCTTCGACCGGAACCTCCCAGAACGCCCCCATCGCCCCGATGCCGACGTTGTTCACCCAGATGTCGATCGCGCCGAACCGCTCCACCGCCGCGGCCTCGACCCGGGCGACATCCGCCGGCGACCCGGCATCGCCCGCGACGGCGATCGCCTCGCCGCCCTGCACCATCACCGCGCCCACCGCCTCGTCGAGGTCGTCCTGACCGCGCGCCAGCATCACCACGTTCGCACCGGCCCCGGCCAGCCGCATCGCGATCCCGAGTCCGACGCCGCGCGAGGCGCCCGTGATGACGGCGGTCTTGCCGGTGAGCTCCCGCTGCATGTGCGCACCTCCCCGCGACCACGCCACCCCACGGCGTTGCGCCGAAGCTAACCCCACCCGAAACCGCACGAACCGGGGTTGACACGCCGCCGTGACGCACACACCCGCCGTTCAGCCTTCTGTCGCCCTCAGGCCGGCCGCAATCACGGGGTCACACGTCTCCGCTGGTACCGTCACTCACAAGAACGCGTCGAGAATCCAACCGAAGTACGCTTAAGTCACCGAGGGCTAGGTCCAGCCACATGCCAACCTCTCGCGCACGTCCACGCACAGTGCGACGCGTCGCTGCGCTGAGCGCCACCCTCTTCGCACTACTCGCGGCTGGTTGGCTGGTGACCGCCCTGATCCTCTTCGTTTTTCCCCGCCAAGAGCCCCTACACGAGGCAGATGCGATCGTCGTGCTGTCCCCGCCGGGCGAACGGCTTCCCGCGGCGATCCGGGCCGCAGAGGCGGGTCTAGCACCGCATCTCTGGGTGTCACGGGTCGCTGAAGAACTGTTGGATAGAGAGAATATCGAGATACTGCGTACCGTCTGTCAGCGGGCAATTTCGCTGACGGTGACATGTTTCGAACCGCTGAGCGAGGACACCTTCGGCGAAGCTCGTACCGTCGCAAAGCTTGTGGAAGCGAACAACGCAAAGAGTGTGATCATCGCCACCGACGCGAGTCATGCTGTCCGCGCCCGCTACTTATTCGAACGCTGTCTGCCCGCCGGCACTAAGGTGCAGATGCTGCTCATAGATGAACCAGACTCTCCGTCGTTTCTCTTCGGACGCATGATCTACGAAACTGGCGGATTCGCAAAGGCAATCGCAGAAGCGAGGACATGCGAGAGATAGCTCTCTGCCAAACTAGCTTGGGGTCGATTGGATTGTCGGCGGCTCCTGTGTCCACACACAACCCGAAAGTAGTCGCTGCAGATGAGTCACATCACGGGCCCGGTCGTCGTTGTTGGCCAAGGCTATGTCGGCCTCCCACTTGCAATGCGCGCTGTCGACGTGGGCTACACCGTGATCGGTCTCGACCTTGACATCGATAGGACCGCGACACTTGCGCGGGGAGAATCTTTCGTCGAGGATATCCCCGCCGGGATCGTTCGCGCGGCTCTTGATTCGGGAAAGTATGTCGCCACGAGCGACTATGCCGCTGCACAGGACTTCGCCGTGGCTGTGATCACTGTTCCGACGCCGCTACGCGAGACGCTGCCCGACCTTTCCTTCATCGAGAGCGCTGGACTATCTCTCGCCGGATACATCACTCCAGGTGCGACGGTTGTCTTAGAGTCAACGACCTACCCTGGCACTACGGAAGAGCTTCTCGTCCCCATTCTCGAGAGCGGGTCCGGCCTCACAGCGGGAACCGACTTTTTCGTCGGGTACAGCCCCGAACGCATCGATCCTGGCAACGAGACCTGGACCTTCGTCAATACGCCTAAAGTCATCTCGGGGATCAACGACAGGTCTCGCGAGCGCGTCGACGCCTTCTATTCGTCCCTCGTCGACCGCACCGTCCCCGTTTCCACGCCGAGAGAAGCCGAACTCACCAAGCTCCTTGAGAACACCTTCCGCCATGTAAACATTGCACTGGTCAATGAACTCGCTGTCTTCGCGCATCAACTCGGAGTGAATGTCTGGGAAGCCATCGACGCCGCCGAAACGAAGCCCTTCGGATTTATGAAGTTCACCCCCGGACCAGGCGTCGGTGGCCATTGTCTTCCCGTCGATCCCAGCTACCTTTCCTGGCAGGTGCGGCGGAGCCTCGGCCAGAGCTTCCGTTTCGTCGAGCTCGCGAACGACGTGAACGAGCACATGCCCGACTATGTCGTGCAGCGCGCGTTCGAGATCCTAAATGACGCTGGCAAGTCACTGAAAGGATCACGCATCCTCATCGTCGGAGTCGCCTACAAGAAGAACTCTGGTGATAGTCGAGAGGCGCCTTCACTTCGCATTATTGAGCTCCTTCAGGGCTACGGAGCAGAAATCGTCGCCGCCGACCCGCTCGTAGCTGAAGAGCGGTGGCCGCATGCAGCGGGCCGCGTTGAACTGAACGATTGCGCACTAGCCGACGCTGACCTTCTCGTCATTGTTACGAACCATGATGTTTTCGACTTGGCCAACCTGGAGCAATCCGGCATCCCCGTGCTCGACACACGAAATTGTGTGGTCGGCGAGGGCATCCACCGCCTCTAAACCGTTGAAAGGGCCTTTTCTAAAGCGAGAGCCCACACGTGTGTCTCGCTTGGTGAAGCCGCCCACTTGTCATATGCCTGCGCTGCAGACTCACGTAGGGACAAACGTTCAGATCGCGTTGCCCTCGCTAGCTGCTCAATCTCGAGCCGCCACCGATTAGGCGATCGGTCACCTATCACCACGCCACCGCCTGCTTGAAGTACCTTGGTCCAAGGCGTCATCGGCGTCGTCACGACGACGCATGCAGCGGAAAGCGCTTCCGCTATGACGTGGCCGAAGTTTTCGCCCGCAGTTGGCATCACCAGCACGTCGTGTTCGTGTAGCACTCTCACAACCTCCTGTGGCGGCACCGAACCACGAAAATCTACTGCCACATTGCGCGGTAGAGAACTAGCCAGGCCCTTGCAATGGGCGAAGTACCCCACGTCCTCACGAGAACCAAATACCGTAAGTTCCACTCGTACAGGCATGTCCTGAAGTGCCGCCAGGACCACGGCCAGCCCCTTGTGTGGAACGATCCGCCCCAGGAATACGAGGCGAATCGGGCCCTCGTGTGCGAGCGGGTTCGCCGCGCGAGGGGCTAGAAGAGTGTCATTCGTTCGCTCGACAATGACCGCATCGTCACCCAAAATTCTCCGGATATCAGTGGACTCCTGGGGTGCGGTCGAGTGCCAGATCACGGAACGGTGGATCCCTAGCACACGAAGACAGGAGATGTACACGCGCTTCTTGAAGCGCCTTCTTGTGAGCGCTCCATCCCCGAATTCCCCACGTGGAGCAACTAAGAGCGGCGTTTGACCCCAGAAACCGAAGCGCCATAAAAGAATTGGTACAACCGAAAAAAAGGGGTTCATGGCACTATTAAGATGTAATAGGTGGGGATGATATTTTCGCATCGCCAAAATTCCCCTCCACGCTAAGACAAGATTGTTGCGGGAGCAGTAATAAATTGCGGCAGCCCCCAAATCGCACCAACAGTTTCGGGGGACCGGCAGCGGCCGATTCTCCCCCAGGTCGCGGTCTGCAGTCAGGACTGCCGGCGCCATCTCTGCTGGCGCAGTTCTCACCAGAGCGTCTATAGAACGAATCGGTCCGCCGCCGCGGAAGGCCGGAGGAAACAGGGGGGCGAATACGCCGATACGAATATGCGATTCCCTCGAGCCACCCCCCCTAAGCCAGGGGGAAGGCGTGCGACGCATCAGCAATCGAGATAAGAACACGCTGCACTATTCCGTATTGAGGGACGAGGGCCGAACCACGAGATGCTTTCCGGCACGCGTGCTGAGTTGCAAGGGCGCATCCACCACCTCGATGGACCTCAGATCGATATCGGGATATTCATTGCGCAATTGAGATTTCAAGAGCTCTTCGACATGGCGCAACCACCGGGACTCAGAAAGCTTAACGTGAACGCGAATACTAGAATTCGTTTCCTGCGAGAACTGGACCGATTCGACAGGTTTATAGCCCTTGACCATATGAACTAGTTGCAGAGCGCCAATCGTCAAATTCGCATTGCGGCCTCGGATCCTAAGCTGGTCGGCGGCGCGCCCCCGAATTTCGTTCAAGGCAAGTACGCTACCCGCAGCGGTAACAGATTTCGCGATTACTACGTCCTCCAGCGCATAGTTTATCAGTGGAAACTGCCGCGGCCAAAGCGTCGTCACCCTCAGTTCGTTCGAAGGCGAAAGAGTGACCAGATGGCTGTTCCACAACACGCGAATCTCACGTGTTTCGTACCGAGAAATTGCTATCACACCAGCCTCTGCTGCTCCATATTCAATAACGACAGGGCAGTGGAAGGCTCTCCGGACGGCTTCCTCATCTACTCGATCCAACGTGTCCGAGGTAACGACAACCGCCTTGAGTCGCAGGCCGCGAAGACTTGCAAGCTGGGTCTCGTCCGCCGCCCGCGCGAGTCGGGACATCCCCGAGCTATAGCCAACCACGTAGCGAGGACGGTAGGCGATGAGTCGATCCAGCTGTGCTGCAAGTGCAGTTGACGAATGCTGGTAGCCGTCAAGCCTCAAGGTTCTCCCCACCCTGTCCCTCATCGCCCGTTGTAGCCCGCGCACACCTCGCCTCATTCCACTGCCGTACAGGTGGGAGTGGCCCCACACGAGTACAGAGCGTTCATACGGGAGCAACCCCCACCATGACCTGCCGACGTAGTTGTCAGCGAAGAGGATGGCACTGTCGCGGCCACCTCGGGGGAATCGCGTCGGCTCGGCGGTACTTCCGCCGGTTTCGTAGTAATTACCGAGTCTGGCTTCATGGAATACAAGGTCAGAGCGCTCGCGCAGATCTGCTTTTCGGAGTACAGGGAAATGTTCCAACTCACCGAGATCTCCGATCCTGTCGGGTAGACCGTGCTCGTGCTTCCACTCCCGGTAGAAAGCCAGCTCAACAGTGCAGCGTTGCCACTCGGCGTTGAATCTGCGGAGCTGCCGGAGTGCGACTTCCTCGCCATCAGCATCGTTCTCGTACAGACGATGAGCCTCTTGGAGCGCCTGACTCCGTGAGGGCGAAATCCGCAAATCAATCATTGATGTCATCGTCCTCAGTCGCGGTGTGCGATTGTGTCGCGCCCAGAGACGTTACCCGAGCACTATGAGTTGGAGAACCGTCTGAAATCCCTCGCAGGGCCTTCCGATCTGCTTCGTTGTAGGTCGTCGCAAGCTGGCGGTCATTCTGTTCCCTAAGCACGTTCTCTTGTGCAAGTTGATGACCCTGGGTAAGGGGGACCACTAGTTGGGTGGCGGAGCGGCGCCTGCATTGACGCACTTCGACCCCCGATCTCAGCGCACACCAGCTGATCCAAATATCATCTGCGAGCGGCGCTCGTTCGAGAAACGCGGTCCCGGACCGCGCAAGTTCCTGCCTTAACGCCGAAGGGAAAATGACACCAGAAACTCCGAACGTGAATCGCCCAATGCATGCCGATTGGTCCGTCACGTCCTTCCACGTGGAGAAGGGGGCGAAATCCAGCCCGATCAAGCTGGGGCATCGAACCCAGTGGCCAACAGCTTGCATGCGACCACCCTCCACAAATGCTGCCCACAGCTCCTCCAACCACGAGCGCGGATAGAAGATGTCGTCGTCAGCAGTCACCAGGTAGCCCAGATCCGCGGAGCCCACCCAATTGATGTACTTGTTGTGAGCCCGGTACGCGCGCTTACCTTCCCTCACCTCCAAACCGCGGCGCATGAGGCGAGCGATACGTGGCATCGCCATCGCCTCTCTATAGTCTTCAGCGTCTACCCACAGAATGAGACGCCGCGGTCTCGCACGACCGCGCCCGATCGATTCGATCGCAAGATGCGCACGACGTAGCCTCGAGCTGTGCGAAGTGAGCGAAACGACTGCTTCGGTCCCCTGGCCTACCACACGCCGACGCCCGGTAATTGACAAGTATTCGTACGCCGCCGCAAGCCCGAAGGCGGCAAGCGTGCGCAAGGTCCTGCCTACTACTTTCCGTGGCGTTAGCCGAAACTGACCGCGCGGATTTCGAAGCCTCATATTGGGGTGCTCCTAGTTCGTGCGCTGAAGCGGTCAGGCCGGTCGTGTAGACGGTCTGGGGACTGGGCAATGCTCCAAGAACGAGATGGGAACAAGGCGATGATCCCCACCACCCACGTAACGAAGACAATCGGCAGAGCCGCGAGAAATCCGGGAACATCCATCTCCTGCTTCACTACGACCGGGGCTATTAGCAGCAGGAACAATGCGGCGTGTGTGCTTCCTCGCGCTTGAAGGCCATCGTCAAGGGCACGCACGAAGACGCCAATAAAGAACATTCCTACAAACAGGACGCCCAAACCACCATGCATATAGAGGGAACCTTGCGGAGTAATCGCACTCGATGATTGCCCCTGCCCCTGGTAGTAGACCTTGTAAAACTCGTATCCCGCTAGTCGAACTGGTTTATCTGGCCAAACGACACGGGGAACAACCCCTTCTAATGGCGCCACGAGAATAGCCGACGAGTCCTGAAACGGTACTATCCTGGGTGTTGTATCGCTGATGATCGCGAAGTTGTCAACTTGTCGCAGCCGGCTCAGGACCTGAAGCCCAGAGTGCACTGGATCCAGTGCCGCAAAGTAGCCGTCCTCCTGAAGCGCTCCTGCCCATGTACGCTCGAGTGCGCGATCAACGCTGAGCGCCTCAGGACCCCGTACGTCTAGGCGAAGTTGCGTTACGAACGGGGTGACCACGGTCACAAACAAGAGGCCAACAAGCACAAGTGGCACAAGCTTCAAGCGGGCCCGCATCAGGACGTATGGGATAACGATGGCGAGCACGACGTCGAGGAAGGCCTCCTTCATGCCAGTAGCAAGACTCAACGGCACGGCCACCAGCAGAGCTGGAAAGAGCACGCGGGCCGGCCGCCGGTTGCCGGAGCGAAAAGCGGCAACGCTCAAGCCGAAAATTGCCATCACTTTCAAAGTGGACGCGATCTCAAGTGGCTGTGAGTACCACCTCGCTGACTCAATAGTCACCAGGGTTGCGTCCCCCAAGTACCCGAACTGACCGGTCAAGCCGACCTTCAGCGCGTCGGCCGCAATTCCCATTGCCAGCACAGCGTAAAGAGCGGCGACAGATCGAGTTTGTTCAGAACGGCGCTGTGAGATTGCTTGGAATGTCGCGCGAAGGACCTTGGATATCGGCTCCGAAAGCGCGCGGAACAGATAGCCCAGAACACAGAGAGCGAAGCCACCCGCCAACGTGAACAGCGCTGCAGGAACGGTCGAAACTGAGACCTGCGCGCTCGTGAACTCCGGCAGGACCACTGTCACCGATGAGAGACCGAACGCGAGTGTCGCGTACCCGAATAGCCACGGACCGAGCCGTAGATCGAATAGCGTCCCCAGGCTGCCGTTCCTCCAGACCGCGAGTAGACAAGCGAATAGAAAAAGCGCCATCCCTAGAGATGACAAGATGATCGCTTGCCCCCCGCGAACTTGGCTTGCGCCGATAGCCAGCATTGACGCCGCAGCGAGAACCACGAAAGCGGCCCCTGCTCGGACCGCCCCCCTCCGCTCAACGCTGGACGCGCTCAATCGCCCTGTCGACGCCCTACCGCCGGAGCCCCTGCAACTCCGATCAGTATCCTTGGCACTCGCCCGCCAGTATGGAGTCTTCGTGCGCCCTCCCGGGGGGTCGAATTCAGTCATCGAGCGCCTCCGTCGGCTTGCGGCGAAGGAATCGGAGCATTAGAAACGAGCATATGAGCATAGTGGCTTCCAGCGCGATCAAGGAGAGAGCCGCTCCCACCGTTCCTGCCAGCTCGACCAATGGAGCGATAGAAATAGCGCCAGTTGCAAGGCTCGCAAGCCTCGCCCAAGTCACGAGGCCGGGCCGCGAACGACTTCGAATCACCACCGCAACCACCTCGGAGACCGCGCGTAGAAACATTGCCGGAAGTAGCCACCAGACGAGACTAACCGCGTCCTCGAAATCCGCACCGAAGACAAAGGGGACCAGCGGCGCGGCGATGACCGCGATGATCGACATGACGATACCGGTAATGGCCGCTGTGTGAACGATGGCGCGGTTCTCCGCTCTCCGCCTGGAGAGAGCGCCGGCACCCGACGAGGACAGTCGAGGAAACAAGACACTCGCTATCGCAGTGGCAAGCGGGCCGCTGAGCGACGCGACAGTGCCAGCGACCGCGTACTGCCCGAGTGCGACCGCGGGCACCGCCTGAGACAGGTAAACCTTGTCGTACTGGGCGGCTCCGGCCGCCGGCACCTGCGAAGCCGCGTACGCGAGCCCGTACCGCAGTACCTGCCTAGTTTCCGCTGCCTGAGGTCGACCACCTGAAAGGCGGAGACGACGGGCGAGGACACGCGCCAAAATCAGCTGAAGAACGGCGCTCGACAACAGTGCGATCGCGAGCCCAACTATGCTGACGCTCATAGCCATGAATAGGACGCCAACCCCGGCCGCATACGTCAACGGCTGGACCAACCGGACAATATTCCACATTCGAATTGAGGTAGCTTGCAGGGCGTAGACGAAAGGCCCCCAAAGGCCGTTCAGAAAGCAGGTAGAAAACGCGATCGCGTAGGCCACCGCGAGTTGGCTATCCCCGTCTGCAAGGATCGGCGCAATCGCGACAGCGGATCCACCCACGAGGACGGCCGCACAAATGGTGAGCACCCGGCCTGACGCAATTAACACTGGCGCCCGATTGGTTAGGCGAGCAACCCAGTGCGTGATCGCCCCACTTTGGCCCAATTCACCCAACGCAAGCGCCAACGTCATCCAAGCGACAATTGCGCCATATTCACCTCTGCCCGTGGGGCCGATAGCCCGAGCCACCAATATCGACGTCCCCGCAGTGACCGCAACCCCAACATAGTTGACCAGAGTCGTGCGAATTATATCAGACCTCGATATTCGCGCAATAGTATCCGCGAGACGTGACCTTTTCATGAGCTTGGACTCGTCGACCAGCTACTCTCGCTGACCAGACGCGTGCACTTGGTTACTATCAAAACGCCGAAAGCATTTCGCCAAGGCGCTGTTCGTAGGTATGCTCACGGTGAGCCCGGTACGCTGCTGCGTCGCCAGTCGCCCGGCCAGCCGAAGGATCCGACAGCAGGCGGTGACATTGCACCACTAGCTCATCTAACGAGCCAAAAGGAATGACCTCCCGGTTTAGTTCGAACAGGTCCTCCAAGCCTGGTCGAACTTCCGTGAGGACCGCAGCTCCCGATGCTGCCGCTTCAAATAGCCGACAATTCATGCCTGCGTACTCTGCTGGGTGCAAATTGTTCAATACCACCCGGGCACGGCGAAATATGCTCGCCTTTTCCCGTCTTGCGATAAACCGGGCTGTATGTGCCTGCGTTACGGACTGGAACTCCACCCACTTCGGAGGCCGAGACCCGTATACGACCACCGGCAGCCCCGCCTGCACGAGATGGTCAATGAGAATTGCGCGAGTCGGATGTATGTTGCCAGCTATCACAACAACCTCGTCCGCCCCGTACGGTTCACTTGAACGATGCCAATCGGAATTTGCGGCTTCTGGAAGATAGGACACCGGAAGTTGGTGCACTCGGGAAAGCTGGTCGACGAGGCGAGGGTTCTTGAAAAAGAAGCGGTCGTACGGAGCCAGAAACATATCATGGCGGCCGAGGTTTGAGACAGCATCTGGGAACCAGAGAGCAACTCTTGCTCCTCCGCTCTTGAGTTCCTTCACGACCCACGGATGGATTCGTCTGTCAAGAGTGATGATCAGGTCTGGCTTGAACTGTCGTTCACGCCGAATCAGATGATATTGGCGGCGCCGATCTAGCTCCGCAAACCTTTCCCCAGCGACCTCAAGAGCGTTATTCAACCGGCGTCCCCGTAATGGGGGTCGGACTGCTCCCGCCATTGCGACTTCATGCCCCATCCGCACCAGCGTATCGGCTACATTGTCCGCGAATGAGTCTGGATCTGTTGACCCAATGACCATAACCTTTGTCACACGTACTCCCTACGTCTGCGAAGAGCCAACGTGCAACAAACCCACGCGGCGTGCGTGCGAATGGGCTGTAGATAGCAGAAACGTGACAACCCGTCGCGACGCATTTTTAACCGCGTACTCTGGCACTCGTGGTCGGTCGAAGCTGGGAGACAGAACGTATTCCGCGGCGCGCAGTACGTCAGGCGCTGTTATTCCAGCTGCGACTATCGCTCCAGCATCTAGCGCTTCAGGGCGCTCAATAAAGTTCCGCAAGGTCAAGGCGCTGAACCCGAGGATCGAGGACTCCTCACTGATCGTCCCGCTGTCAGAGAGCACAAGCCTTGCTTCCTTCTGCAACTTCACGTAGTCGTGGAAGCCGAACGGAGGATGGAATGTGATTCCACCCGTTTGCGACTCTTTCAGCAAGCCCAGTCGCTTCCTGGTTCGAGGATGTGTGGAGACGAGCACCGGGAGTGAGTACGCCTGGCAGAGCGCCTTCAGTGACTCAATCGCCTCAAGTAAGCGGACAGGATCGTCGACGTTCTCCTCCCGATGCAGACTCGCTAGAAAGTACTCACCTGACTCGAGACTTTGCCGTTGCAACACGTCGCTCGCGTCGATCTGCTCGCGATTCTGGTCAAGGACCTCACGCATGGGGGAGCCGGTCAAGAGGATGCGTGATGGATAGATACCCTCGGCCAGCAGGTTGCGACGTGCGTGTTCTGTATACACGAGGTTGTAGTCCGCGACATGGTCGACGAGGCGCCGGTTCGCTTCCTCGGGGACATTTTCATCAAACGAACGGTTACCCGCCTCCATATGGAAGACCGGAATCTTCATTCGCTTCGCAATCACTGCTGAGATGCAGCTGTTCGTGTCACCGAGCACGAGGAATGCGTCCGGCTTCTCCTCGAGAAGCACGCGCTCGGTCCTTGCGAGGATGGATCCAAGTGCCGCACCGAGGCTGCTGGTATCGGCCGCAAGGAAGTGGTCGGGGCGTCGAAGTCCTAGGTCCTCGAAGAAGACTTCATTCAGTTCGTAATCGTAGTTCTGTCCAGTGTGCACGAGCACATGATCGGTGTGCTGATCGAGAAGTTTGATGGTCGCCGACAAGCGGATAATCTCCGGACGTGTGCCGATGACAGTCAGTACTTTTAGCTTGTTGCCCATCAAACCACCTCAGAGATCGTGTCGGGATCGACAGGGTCGAACAAATCATTGGTCCAGAAGGAGGTGTAGAGAAGTTCGGCGCCCACGTTCCGGATGTTGTGCGCCCACATTGTGGGCATGTCCACCGCCGATGGCTCTTCGCCGCTCACCTGGAAGGTAACCACCTCGTCCGTGAAGAGCCGGCGCAGCGAAATGGACGCGCTCCCACTGACTACGGTGAACCGCTCAACCTTACGGCGGTGGAAGTGGTCGCCACGTGTAACCCCCGGCGCTGTGGTGGAGATCGACGACTGGGCCGTGCCTCCATGTGAACGGATCAGTTCAAAAAAGGAGCCCCGTTCGTCAGCATGCCGAGCGAGGCCGAAAGGCATATGGCCCTCGAAGGCAAACGCTCGATATGTGTTGAAGAGATCACGCTCGAACGGACTCGCCACCGTCGGCACCTCGCCACGCCGGTAAAGGTTCGCTTGTTCGGTCAAGCGCCCTAGCAAGCCACTCACTGTTTCAACGTGCTCGAGGGAAGCCTGCGACTCAAGAGAAACAGAACCAAGTAGCAGATCGGCAGCGTTCTGAGCATGAAGAAGAGTCAGTTCCCGGTCGTGATCGACCGCTGGATATTCACCGCGGGCAAGTAGATGACAAAACGTTGCTGTGACGGAGTTGTAGAAGGGACGCCCATGTTCGCCGAACAGGTTGGGGAGCAGGACGTCAACGAACTCTATGTCGACATCTTCCGCTACCCGGGAGAGGATCTCCGCAGCCGCAGCCTTCGCCATGCCGTATGTGGAACTGTTGCTGGCTTGCATAGAGTTCGCGAAGACAATGGTCTGCGGTGGTTCATCCGCTCGCCTGATGGCATCGGCAACTTGAGTAGCAAACAAAATGTTTCCGTCATGCACCTCTGCGTCAGAACCGCGATTGACGCCGGCTACGTGGACGAGGCGCTCCGTACCCGATACCGTCTCCGCGGCTCGCGGGGCGCTGAAGCTACTTCCGACCTTGAGCGAGACCGTGTCGACGTCGTTCGCTCGCGCCGCCACCCTCGTGTGCCAACCGAGGAAACCTCCTGCCCCGGTAAGGGTCAGTCCGCTCACGGGACGGGTTCCTCTACCGGGATGCCAGCGAGTCGCAGCTCTTCGCGCACTTCGGGGAGCGAGAGCAGCAGTTGCTCCACCTCTGGGCCCGTCATTTGACCAACGGTGTGCGAGTCGTAGTCCTCGTATCGGTCTTGATGCACGTCACCTTCTTCGAAGTACACGCTGTAGTTGAGATCCCGCTTGTCCGCAGCGACTCGGAAATAGTCGCCCATGTCATGTGCACGCGAAAGCTCTTCTCGCGTCGCAAGCGCTTCGGAGAGCTTCTCAGCGTGGCGAGTCCCGATGACCTCAACTTGACCGTTCGAACGGAAGAGATTCAGGACGGCACCAGCAAGAGTACCCATCGAACATGCAAGCGCCTTGCGCACAAAAAGGTCGCCTTGCTGGGCATTGAGGAACGCGAACTCAACCAGATCAACAGAATGCGCCAGAGACATCATGAAGCGCGTCATCTCAGGATTCGTCACCGTGACGTTCTTGCCACTCCTGATCAGGCGGATGAAGAGGGGGATCACCGATCCACGGGAGTACATGACGTTGCCATAGCGGACGCAGGAGACAGTCGTTTCGGTATTCGGGTTGTTGAGCCCGTAGGACTGCGCAACCTTCTCCATCAGTGCCTTTGACATTCCCATGGCATTCACCGGATACACGGCCTTATCCGTGCTGAGGCAAACCACAGAGCGAACACCATTGTGGTCCGACGCGCGCACGACGTTCTCACTCCCGTGAACGTTGGTGCGCACGGCCTCCATCGGGAAAAACTCACACGACGGAACCTGCTTCAAGGCCGCGGCGTGGAAAACGAAGTCGACGTCACGCGTCGCACGTTCGACACTGTCGTAGTCACGCACGTCTCCCACGTAGTAGCGCATACGGCCATCACGGATCTCATGCCGCATGAGGTCCTGCTTGGCTTCGTCTCGACTGAAGATACGGATCTCGGCAATGTCCCGGTCAAGAAGCTTCTTGGCGACCGTATGTCCGAACGATCCTGTCCCGCCCGTGACGAGCACCCGTGCGCCCTCATAAGGCCCAGCCATCATTCCTCCTCCGTTGCACGGCTCGATTGCACCAGAATGCTCTCAATACGAGCCAATCCTGACGCTCGGACAAAGTACGCTGCATATGTCTTCGTTGCCGTCGCCTGAAGGTCTGAAAGATCCTTGGCGCTCAGCGATGCGGCTCGACGAAAGGCACCTTCGAGAGAGCTTACGTTGCCAGCATCCGCCGTGAGTCCGACACCTTCGCCTTCGACGAGGGCACGGACGTCACCCTGCACCGTAGTGATCACGGGGAGGCCGTGACCGAGGACGGATTGGAACTTCGACGGGATGGTTGCACGAAAAACCGGGAGGTCCTTGAGTGGCACCAACCCGAAGTCGGCTTCGGCGTAGAGGCTGGCCATCGCTGCCCGGGGGACCGAGTCCTTGAATACGACATTGCTGCATCCCAGCTCCGCCACCAACGATCGTAGAGAGCGGCGAGCGACACCACCTCCCACAATGGTGAGGCGAATACCGCTCTCCACCGCTGCATGAGCCGCGCGGACGGCGACCTCAAGATCCTGCATCTCGCCCACATTGCCGGCGTAGATGATCTCCGTACCTGCCCGCTGGTCCGACCGTGAGGGCGGCGTCATCTGTTCCTGGTCGCCCCAGTTGTAGACGAGCTCGACCGACACGTTCGATGAGGAACGCGCCTGCAGTAGCGACACCATGGATGGCCCGATCCCGATTACCGACGAGGCGCCCCGGTACACACTCCGACACCAGGCGGCCACGAGCTTCTCGACGAGTGAAGCGAATGAGCCTTTTCGTATCATCGACGTTCCAAGGATGGAGTCAGGCCAGACGTCTTGGACGTGAAGGACGTACGGAGGGCCGCCCACTTTGCGCCAAAGCCAAGGGCCAAGCGCTGCGGTCATCTGTGTGGCATAGACGTATACGACGTCGGCGCCTCGCGCATACCGGGCCGCTGTGGTTGAAGATATCGCGAAGGACAAGTAGTTCACCATGCGCTTCACGGGGTTTTGAGAATGGTCGGCGAAGACGGGGACCCGGTAGACAGGTACCTTCCCATCCATTTCGCGCACACGCCATCGTTGGCGGTATCCCGGGAAGACCTTGCCGTCGGGGTAGTTCGGAAACGCAGTGAGCACCCGCACCGAATGACCTCGCTGAAGCATCCCCCTCGCAACCTCTGCCGGGATCGGCACGGCCTCAGGAGGGTAGTACTGCGAGAGCACGAGGACCTTCATGCAACATCCCCGCGAAGCACCGAGCGGGCTGGGACGCCCACAACTGTCTGGTGTGGTCGCACCGAGCGAGTCACGCACGCGGCGGCACCCACCACCGCTCCTGCGCCGACCTCGAGCCCCTGCAGAACAACAGCTCCGGCACCGATCAGCACCCGGGCACCAATGCGCGCGTCACCAGAGACGACAGCGCCCGGATTGACCGAGACGAAATCGGCAAGGGCGGCGTCGTGTCCCACGATCGATCCTGGGTTCAGATGCACGTGCCTGCCTAGCCGAGTATTAGTCGACAGCTGGACGCCGCCGCATACCACTGAGCCCGCTGCGAGGGCGGTCATGGAACCGATACTCGCGGAGGGGTGAATAAGCACGGGAGCTTCCCACCCCGCAGCGTCGAAGTCCGCAACGATCTGCGCTTTCACGTTCGGGGACCCGACACCCACCACGTACATCGTGGCGGAACGAGACGCCCGTACGTCAGGCGACGGTCCAAGGTACTTGTATCCGCGTGCTGCCAGCCGCTCAAGGCTGACGGACGAGGGAGCGTCGTCAGTTACGCCCAGGACCTTCCACACGGCCTCGTTCGTGGACGCGTTGATCGCTTCGATCACATCGAGAGTCTCCCGCCCGAAGCCGCCCGCCCCCACGACGACGAGCTCGTCAACCATTTGAAGCCCCGAACTTGGCCATCGTGGCATGGCCGTCGTGACTGATGCCCCGGCGTAGAACGACAGCGCGCGCAGTTCGCCAGAGGATCTGCGTGTCGAGAGTCGCGTTTCGGGCATCGACGTACTCGACATCGATCCGAAACTTCTCCTCCCAGCTGAGTGAATTGCGCCCGCTGACTTGTGCCAGCCCCGTGACGCCGGGGCGCACTTCATGCCGGCGTGCCTGCTCCGGGCTATACCGTT
The DNA here is from genome assembly GCF_033792225.1 of Microbacterium sp. LRZ72. Lineage (NCBI taxonomy): Bacteria > Bacillati > Actinomycetota > Actinomycetes > Micrococcales > Microbacteriaceae > Microbacterium > Microbacterium sp. LRZ72. Next base: position 12,127 of record NZ_JANGEX010000014.1, on the reverse strand, counting down.
CGAGGTACTCCACGAGGAGCGGACGGGGGCCGACAAGGCTCATGTCTCCCTTGAGCACATTCCAGAGCGTCGGTAATTCGTCGAGACTCGTAGAGCGAAGCATGCGTCCGAATCGCGTGAGCCGCTGCTCGTCGCTCACCAACCCCTTGGCGGCATCGGGATTCCGCATCGATCGGAACTTGTACAGGGTGAATACCCGCCCACGCAGACCCGGCCGTCCCTGCCGAAAGATGACTGGGCAGCCAAGGTTGATTGCCACCAGAGCCGCCACGAACAGAATGACAGGCGTCAGTGCAACGAGCGCCGCCGCGGATGCGAACACGTCAAACAGTCGCTTCGCGAAATCGAAACCGAGCAGGCGTACGAATCTCATCTCAGGCTGCGCTACCGAGAAAGTCCCGGACGCGACTCACAACACGCTCCCGCTGTTCGGGAGTCAGAGCTGAACCGCTTGGGAGCGTGACACCCGATTGAAAAAGCGCCTCGGACGCGCCCGAAATACGGCCACGAGCCTCAGCGAAGATCGGCTGCAGATGCATCGGCTTCCAAAGCGGACGCGACTCGATGTTGTCCTTGGCGAGTTCTGTGCTCAAGTCTTTGGGCGCCCAACCAGTGACCTCTGAGTCGACCAGGATCGATGTCAGCCAGACGTTATCGAACTCGTCGTCGCGGGTACCGAATACCTCGACGCCGTCCACTGAGGCGAACAACTCCTTGTACAGGTCACGGACTTGACGCCGTCGGGCGATCATCTCGTCGAGGCGTGACAACTGGGCGCGACCCAGAGCTGCGAGCAGGTTGCTCATGCGGTAGTTGTAGCCGATGTCCGTGTGTTCGTAATGAACGACCGGTTGACGAGCCTGTGTTGCGAGGTAGCGCACGTGCGTGGCGAAGTCGGCGTCGTCGGTGAGCAGCATCCCGCCGCCCGACGTCGTCATGACTTTGTTGCCGTTGAACGAAAGGACCGACGCGTGTCCGAAGCTGCCCGCGGCTCGGCCGGCGTGCGTCGCACCGAGCGATTCGGCGGCATCGGAGAGAACTGGTACCTCGAACTCCTCCGCAATAGCCAGGATGCGTGTGTAGTCAACGGCCTTGCCGAGAAGGTCGACCGGGACAACGGCAGCGATGCGCTCACCCGCTGCGCGCAGTTCGGAGAGCGCCTCGCGCAGCAGCTCGGCGCTCATATTGCCTGTCTGCAGATCGGCGTCGATGAAGTACGGCTCAGCCCCGGTGTACACGATGGCGTTTGCCGTCGCCGCAAAGGTCATGGTCGATGTGAGGACAACGTCGCCCGGCTTCACTCCCAGGGTGAGCAGACCTAGATGGAGCGCAGCCGTGCCAGAGCTCAGAGCCACTCCGTGCGCGACACCCACGCGTTCGGCGACCTCACCCTCGAACGCGTCGACCTCGGGGCCGAGAGGGGCGATCCACCCCGACCTCAACGCCCGAACGAGGGCGTCCTCCTCAAGTTGGCCGACGTCGGGCGACGACATGTAGATACGTTCGGTCACGCCTTGTGCTCCTTCTGAGCGCGGTGAGCTTCGAGCACCGCAGTGTCATTGACCCGCGGTTCCGCAAACATTCGCGCCATCCACCCATCGTGATCGAGACGTGTCGGGGGAATGGTGTCGGCCCGCGTGTGCGAGATCATCGGGTGAAACGGGCGCTCGAGCTTCTCGCGCACACCGACGAGCTCTTCGTGCAGCTTCTCCCCCTCCCGTAGACCGGTGAAGGCAATCTCGATCTGCTTTCCCGACATCGCAATCATGCGCTTGGCCACGTCAAGGATGCGAACCGGCTCGCCCATGTCGAGAATGAGAATTTCACCCGGGCGGCCTATCGCACCCGCCTGAATGACGAGCTGGCAGGCTTCGGGGATCGTCATGAAATACCGGGTGACGTCGGGATGAGTCACCGTCAGGGGGCCGCCAGCCTCGATCAGCGACTGGAACGTGGGCAGCATCGAGCCGCGACTGCCGATCACGTTGCCGAAACGCACGGAAAGGTAACGGAACCCGCTGTCGTCCGCGGCCCAAGCCGTGAGCTTCTCCGCGACACGCTTCGAGTGGCCGAGCACACTCGTCGGGTTCGCTGCCTTGTCGGTCGAGACGTTGATGAACGTGTCGACCTCAGCCAGTCGCGCCGCGTTGATGACGTTCAGGGTGCCGAGCACGTTGGTCTTCCACGCCTCGTCGGGGTACTGCTCCAACATCGGCAAGTGCTTGAGAGCTGCGGCATGGAACACCACCTCGGGCCGACGGGCGATCAGCACCTCGTCAAGCGCCGGAGCATCCCGAATGTCGCAGAGTACGACATCCTTCGTATTCAGCAGGCCGTGACCGGCTGTTGCGAGCTGAGCCTGCTGCAACCCTGTCTCGTCCCGATCGAGCATGACGAGTTCGGATGGGCCGAAGCCGGCGATCTGCTTGCAGAGTTCAAGGCCGATCGACCCCCCGGCCCCTGTCACCAGCACCCGACGCCCCGTGAGGTAGCCGGCGATCGTCGACAGGTCGGTATCGACCGGATGTCGGCCGATGAGGTCTTCGATCGAGATGTCGCGGATAGTGCCGGTGCCGGACCGGCCCGCGAGTATGTCGCTGAGCGTCGGGACGACCTTAACCGTGAGATCGAGCTGCATAGCCATGTCTTGCACGAGGCGCAGGAGCGTGGAGTCTGCCCTGGGCACCGCCACGACGAGGAATTGCGCCCTCGTGCGCTCGACGATTCGCGGAAGATCATTGAACGCCCCGAGTACCCGTACGTCGCGCACCTGCGATTGTCGCTTGGCGGGATCGTCATCGATCAGTCCGACTGGACGGTATAGCGTCGTCGGGTCGCTGAGCATCTGCCGCACGAGCGAACTGCCAAGCACACCGGCGCCATAGACCAATGTGCGGGTCACCCCTTCTTTCGGCGCGTTCCGCTGTTCGATGAGCAGCCGCTTGACGAATCGAACGCTGAACATCGCCACGAGCGCGAGCGGGGTCGCGATGAGAAAGATGCTGCGCGGAACGCCGTAGCCGCTCCCGAGCAAGAGCACCGGCACTCCCAGGCACACGGCGACGAACGCAACCGCTACACCGAGCGCCCGCACCTCCTCGAGGCTGCCGAACGAGAAGCGCCCCCGGTAAAGCTCGAAGACGAACCCGAAGAGGAGCTGCCCGAAGAGCGTGACCAGGATCAGCATCGTGACCGGAAAATAGGCGTCCGTCGGCACGTCGAACGCGTAACGGAACCAGATTGCGAGCGAGAGCCCCACAATCCATGCCGCTGCATCGACGAGATATCTCGAGCCGAAGCGCACCACTGCTGCGAGTCTCGCCGACGTGCGTCGGCCTTCAGCAGCTGGGGGCGGCACACTTTCATCGTATCGGATTGCGGTATACCGCCGAAGCGGCACGCAACACTCGAGCACGGGTGCACGCACCGCTTCCATGGCCACATGGGGCGCGGTGATAGTTTGGGGCGAGTGACGAGGGGCAGGAAGGCTGGGCGCGCTTTCACCCTGAGTCTGGCGCTTCTCCTTCTTCTTGTGGCGGCAGCGACGGCATGGCTTGGTACTCGCGCATACGCAGCGCAGGACCATCTGCAGCAAGCGCGAGAGCTGGCAACGCAGTTTGCCGCCGCATCCATGGATGGCGATGATGACGATGCATTGCGCGACAAGCTCGCGGCCCTTGCCGAGGAGGCCTCTGCGGCACGCTCTCTGACGAGCGACGGCGTATGGCGTGCAGCGGAAACGCTGCCGTGGATCGGCCCACAGCTGCGCGCAGTCAGCACGGTGTCAGCAGGACTCGACGAAATCGTGACGGCTCTTGAACCCCTCGTCGGACAGGTGAGTGACGTCGGCCTCGAGGCATTCGCCCCGCGCGACGGCGCGATCGACACCGACGCGCTCATCCAGCTGCAAGGCAGCGCATCCGAGGCGGCTGAACAGAGCGCTGAAGCCTTGCGGGTCTACTCGCACCTTGACCCCTCCCTGTTGATCCCCGCTCTCCGCGAGCCGTTCGAACAAGCCGCTGCGCTGTCGGAGCAGGTAGCCGGTGCCACTGACGTGCTCGCGCGCGCCACGCTTCTGTTGCCGCCGATGCTGGGTGCGGATGGACCTCGCGACTACCTCGTGCTCTTTCAGAACAACGCCGAATGGCGATCGTTGGGCGGTCTCGTCGGGTCCTTGGCGCTCGTGCATACCGAGGACGGCCGTTTCTCATTGACCGGTCAGGGGTCGGGGGGAGGTTTGGGCTACTACCCCGAGCCGCCGATCGCGTTCGACGACGAGGTGCTGGCCATCTATGGCACGCGGCCTGGTCGATACCCCGCAAACGTCACTCAGCTGCCCGACTTCACCCTCGGCGCTCCACTTGCACGCGAGTTCTGGCAGCAGACGCACGGCGACGACGCCGACGGCGTCATCGCGGTCGATCCCGTCGCGCTGTCGTACATCTTGGAGGTGACGGGACCCGTTTCGCTGCCGACGGGAGACACGCTCACCGCTGAGAACGTCGTACAACTCGTCTTGAACGAGGTGTATCTGCGCTACGACGACCCGCTGCAGCAGAACGAGTTCTTCGAGATCGCCACCGCAGCCGTCTTCCAGGCGATCTCCACGCGCTCGCTCGATCCCATCGCGCTCATCGGCGCGTTGGGGCAGGCATCGGCCGAGAACCGCGTGTTCATCTGGAGCAGCCATGACGACGAGCAAGCGATACTCGACGGCACGAGCCTGCAGGGCAAGCTCCCCGTCACCGATGCCGATACCACCCGATTCGGCGTCTATCTCAATGACGGTACGGGCTCGAAGCTCGACTACTACATGCGCACAGAGACGGCAGCATCCTGGTGCACCACCCACCCCGACGGGACGGGCGAGGCGTCTCTTAGAGTGACCCTGCAGAACGATGCGCCGGCCGACATCGGGGAGTACACGAAGCACATCACTGGCGGCGGCAACTACGGTGTTACTCCTGGCACGACCCGGACGGTCGCCTACATCTATCTGCCTGAGGGCGCAGAACCGATGTCTGTCACTGCGGGCGACGGCGCCAGCGTCGGCTCGGACATACACGAAAACCGCATCGTCTACACCTGGGAGACGAACCTTCTCCCCGGCGAGAGCACGAGCATCGACATCGGGATACGGGCACCAAGCACCGAGGGTCTCGAGGTCGTACACACCGCGACCCTGGATGGGGAAGAGGCCGGCGACGACGCTGTTTCGCCGTGTGAGGTCGCGCCGTAGCGCTCCCATTCATCTCGCACCCGACTGAACGCGCATTCCCGTCTCACGGACTCCTACCCCCATGGGGCTAAGGTCTGGGCCATGGGGTTCTTCGATGGCGTGCGCAACTCGTTCAACCAGGGGCGGATAGAGCTCGAAGGAGTGCCGTACTCGATGATGTACCAGGCCGTGATCAACGCCGCCGCGCAGTGTCGCTTCAGCGTGCAGAATGCCGACCGCGACGCGGGATTCGTGAGCCTTCGCGCGAACAGCGAGTACCGGCATTGGGATGGCAACCTATCGGTCACCGTTGCTAAGACACCGACCGGGTCGGTGACGACCATCTCGGGCGCCGTCGACGGCTTCAGCTTCATCGGCACGAAGACCGCGTCCCGCGGCGACCTCGCCCTGGCGCAAGGCAAACTCGATTCAGCAATCCGGCGCGTAGCCGCAGACCTCAAAGCATCCGCGCCTCGTCGCCGCGCGGCGGCCATGAAGCCAACCAGCCCCACGGGTCGAGAAGCCGAGGCGCCGACGCTGTCGCAGGAGCTGTCCCGCCTCAGAGCGCTCTTGGACAATGGCACGCTCAGCCAGGAGGAGTTCGAGCACGCGAAGAAGCGCACCCTCGGCCTGCCGTAGCCGCACAATGCGACGAGCCTGCACGGCCGGATCCGCTGGCTCGCCTCAACGTCGTCGAAACCGATTCCCGCAAAGCCGCAGGGGGTCTTGGAGACCACCATCGAGCCGGGCGAGGAAGCGGCGTGCCCGGTCGCGTCGAGACGACGCACACCGAGCTGCTCGAGCTGGTGCGCAAACCGACGCTGTTCGGCGTCGACGGGGATGATGTTGCGGGGACTTGTGGGGGGCGGGTAGCGGGCGTATCGGCTCGCTTTGCTCGCTCAACGGCCTTGGTGGGCGTTTCGACTCACTTCGCTCGCTCAACGACCGCTGGCGGGCATCCTTCGATAGGTGAAAGCCACATTCGGCGCTCCGAGAGAGGCATCCGATACACCTTCACCTTCGAGAACGGCACCGCCAGTCACGGTGTCGTTGTAGTGGCTTATGGGTGGTAATCGCACAGCATCCACATTACCCTAATTGCAAGGTATCGACAGAAACGGGGCCCGCCATGGCCACCAAGACGACCAAGAACACGAGTAGAAAGAGCGCGGACAAGAACGCTGCCTACCAGCGCACAATCCGCCTCGACATCCGCGAGGTCACCCGCCGCCTGAACGCCGCCCTGGGCGGGACCCTGGTATCAGCTCTGGCTGGCTCCAAGGACAGCAAGGCCTCCCACAAATGGGCCAAGGAAGGTGGGCCCCAGCCACGCCCCGAAGCGGTGAAGAAGCTCACCTTCGCCTACGAGCAGTGGCAAAAGGTCTCCGATGCTGAGGGCGAGCACGTCGCGCGCGTCTGGTTCATTGGGGCCAATCCCTGGCTCGAGTACGACACCCCGGTGAACGCGATCCGCGAAGACCGATTGAAAGAGGTAGCCCGCGCCGCGCAGGCCCTGGTTGACGATTCGTTCAGCGGCTGACGTGGCGTCTGACTCGCGAATCTGCACCAAGACGGGGCTCGCACTCACTACGGGGCCGGCCACCGCCTTCCGCATCGCTCGAGAATCGTACGGCCCGCTTGCTCCACCCCTCTTCGACAACACCTGGCCGACCTCTCATGGCACGACGGAAGAACCACTGACGCTTTCACAGATCACCGGCGGCGACCGTGCCCTCACGCCCGCTATCGCTGCCGAGCTGCGCGAGAACGTCACCCTGGACGACGCCACCCTGCCCCTCGGCATCCGATTCGTGTCGAAGCACGGCAGTCCCACCGGCAGCACGGGACTGTGCTGGGCCTACTGGATGCGCGGCGTTGACAATGGGCTCGAAGAGATGACACAGATTGTCGAAGGGATGCCGATCCGAGAGGATGATCCCGACTATCTCGCCGCCCAGCGGCACTGCAAGATCAAGGCCCGATAGCGGAGGCGGGTCTGCGGGGCTCGCGGTTCTCGCGCCTCTCGGGGTTCTCGCGGTCGGTGTCTGGTGGTCGGAGACCCGGCGTTTCGACTCGCTCCGCTCGCTCCACGACCGGGGTGGGCGTTTCGACTCGCTCCGCTCGCTCAACGAGCGGGAGGTAGCGCGTTTCGACTCGCTTCGCTCGCTCAACGAGCGCATCGTTCGATAGGTTGAAACCACATCCGGCGCTCCGCGAGCGGCATCCGTGGGAGCCGACGACACGAGGGAGTTTCGGTTTGGCGCACGTCGCATCGGGAACGTCATCAGCTGCTCGTGGAAACCGGGGATGGTGATGCGCCGCTCGTTCGCCGTCGGCGCCGTGCTTCTTGCCGGGTTACTGCTGGGAGCCTGCGCCGCGCCTTCGGCACCCGCAGAGCCGGTCGCCACTCCCGACGCCACTGAGGCGGCATCCGATACTTCTGCTCTGACGGGCGAGGACATCCAGGAGTGGGTCGCGAACGCGGAGTGGTCCTTCGCGCCCGACGGCCTTCTCGAACCCGTCACCCTCGCCTTCGCTGGCGGCACGGCCAGCGACGACCTGATGCGCACCTACGAGATCGGGGCCGGCGTCGAAAGCGACGCGAACGACGACGGCATCCCCGACCTCGCGATCCCCGTCTCGCAGACCGACGGTAACGGATACCTCGAGCTCTGGTACATCTGGCTGGGGCGCGATGTGGCCGGCGCCTCGGACGATGCCGCGCTTGCGGACCAGGTGATCTACCCCATCGCGCGCACCACCCGCTGCGGCGACATCGTGCACGAGGTGGCGCCCACCGACAGCGGCTTCAGCATCGACCAGACGCTGTGGATGCCGCACACCGACCAAGACCGCGACTGCTCCGACGGCGGCACGGGCGATCAGATCCGCGACATCACCGTCGCGATGCTCGACGACACCGCGTACCCGATCCAGACCGCCCCCATCGAGGCCTGGGGCGGTGTCTGCCCGCGTTCGGACTGGCTCGACGGCATCCCCGACAACGCGGTCGACGGGCGTGCGGCTCCGCCCGCATCCGCGCCCGCCGTGATCGGGGCGGGTGAGAACGTGGCGCTGTACGAGCTGCCCGAGGCGCCGCTGCTCACCACGGATGGGGCGAGGTTCTTCGGCTTCCAGCCCGAAGATCTCATGTCGGATTCGCAGGAGGAGGCCGACGAGACTCCCGTGCGGATGCACTGCGCCTTCGCGGGGTGAGCGGGGCGGAGCGGCGGGGCGTGTGCTGCGGTGAGCGAGGGAGCGTAGACGGCTGGCGCGGGACCGCGAGCGATCCCTTGCCACCGACCATGCGGCTCGGTATGAGAGAGCAGGTCACCGCAGATGATCGACGTCGGAGACGAGCGATAGCGTTTTCGTCGTTGTGCGGCGCGGGCAGCAATCGAAGAAGGCGTTGCGGCGCGCCGCCCGTGACCGCGAGAAAGCACTCACCGAGCAACATTTTTCCTGAGACCCCACCCAGGTACTTCATTAGTATCGCCTGATTGATACGATCGTAGTCATGGGAGTGACCGGTGTGGTAGCTCGGGTGTCGGAACTGACGGCCCGGCAATGGGGGCTGCTCACGACCGCGCAGGCTGAGGCGGAGGGCATCACCCGGCTCCAGCTCGCTCGCCTCGCCGAGGCGGGCGTGATCGAGCGCGTCGAACGGGGAATCTACGCCGCACCGGGCGTCAGCGACAGCCACACGCCGCTACGCGCCGCGTGGCTGTCGCTGGCGCCCGGGATGCTGGCTGAGGAACGCCTCACGACTCCCACCGCGTCTGGGGTGGTCTCGCACACCTCCGCGGCGGCGCTCCACAAGGTCGGAGACCTGCTCGACGATGAGCCGGAGGTCACGGTCCCCCGCCGCAAGCAGAGCCGCCGAGGCATCCGTCTGCACCGTGGGGCACTCGCCCCCGACGAGGTGACGATCGTTGAGGGACTGCCGGTCACGACGCCGGAACGCACCGTCGCGGATCTTCTCCGCGACGGACACGATCCCGCACATATCGCGGACATCGCAGGGGAGATCCTCCGTCGCGGGCTCGCGACACGCGATGCGCTCGCGAACGCACTTGACCCGCTTGCCCAGAGGAACGGGCAACCAACCGGTGCCGCGCTCCTTGAGCAACTGCTCGATCTCGTGGGACTGAGCGTGACCGCACTCGCCAAAGACCTCGCAACCAGTGATCTCGGGAAGGCGCTCGTGACCACTGGTCAGCTCGGAGCAATCAGGAGCATCATCGAGTCCGTCTCACTACTCGATCCCGCGAAGAACCCTCTCGGCTCGCTGGATACTTCTGCCATCGCAGCCATGATGAACAGCACCGCCGTATCCGCGTCGTTCCCCGAGGGCATCCTCCCGAAGATTGACCTATCGACAATTGCAGCCGCCGACAGGTTCGCGGCGGCAATGGACACGGAAGCTTTTCGTAGCGCGCTGCAGACCAGTGTCCCCGCCTGGCTTCCCGAACTCATCCGTTCGATACCGGCCGAGTCATGGCCACGGGCTCAGCTGGCCACCGCGGCAGAGAGGAATAACGACGAGGTATCGACGTGACCGGCGAACTGCCGTACCGAGACGGCAATGCCATGTGGGCAGCGATCACGGCGCGATCCAAAACAGAGGCGCTGGCGCAGGGCGTGGAGCCAGTCGTGCTTCTGAGGCAGTTCGTTGTCGATCGCTTCCTTGCGCGCGTGTTCGCGATGCCCGACTGCGGGTGGGTACTGAAAGGAGGAAACGCGGTACTCATGCGCGTGCACAACGCACGCACAACGAAGGACATCGATCTGCTGGCCGAAATCGACGACCCCGCTTCCGCAGTCGAGAGGCTGCGGGGCGCGTTAGACACCGACTTGCACGATCACTTCCGATTCGTGATCACGGGCGTCCGAGCAGCCGGCGGCGCGACCATGCAACCCGATGTCGGCGGGTTCAGGGTTTCTACCGACGCATACTGCGGCGTCAGGCGCCGTCAGCAGTTCAGTGTTGATCTGGTCACCGGTTCCCTGATGACCGCAGAACCCGACATCCAGACGCGACTCGCGCTCGTCCCCACCGTGCCACCCGCTCAGGTGCGCCTCTACCCGGTTGTCGATCACATCGCCGACAAGCTGTGCGCCACCCAAAGCACGTACGGCACGGCGGGTGACCAGCCATCGAGCCGGGTGCGCGACCTGGTCGACCTCGTCGTCTTCGCCCGAACGCAGAGCATCTCCGGGGCCGAGCTGATCGAAGCCATCAACGCGGAATGGACGCACCGGGGCCTTCCTGGTTCCCCGCTCTTCACACCGCCCGACCACTGGGAACGCCGGTATCCTGCCGAAGCACGACGGGTGCCAGCCTGCGGTGACACCCTCACCTTCGCCCGGGCTGTCGACCTCGTCGCCGGCCTGTTGATACCGGTGTTCGATGGTTCCGCGATCGAGCGGCGATGGTCGCCCGAAACACTCGCGTGGGAGCGCGTCTGATGCATCGGCCTCCGTGGCATCCTCGAATGCACCATCGGCACCGACCTCGGTGCGCACGCGAGTTCGTCCGCCCAGGGACGACTGCGGGCACTGCTGGACGGGACCGGGGCCTCTCGATAGGTTGAAACGACATCCGGCGCTCCGCCAGCGGCATCCGCGGGCGCCGACGACACGAGGGAGTTTCGGTTTGGCGCACGTCGCATCGGGAACGTCATCAGCTGCTCGTGGAAACCGCGAAGGATGATGCGCCGCTCGCTCGCCGTCAGCGCGGTGCTTCTTGCCGGCCTGGTGCTGGGCGCCTGCGCCGCGCCGTCGGCACCCGCGGAGCCGTCCGCCACGCCCGAGACCGCTGAGGCCGCGCCCGAGTCTTCCGCGCCGACGGGCGAGGACATCCAGGAGTGGGTCGCGAACGCCGAATGGTCTTTCGCGCCGGATGGCCTTCTCGAACCCCTCACCCTCTCTTTCGCTGAGGGCATGGCCAGCGACGATCTGATGCGCACCTACGAGATTGGGGATGGGGTCGAAAGCGACGCGAACGATGACGGCATCCCGGATCTCGCCATCCCCGTCTCACAGACCGACGGCAACGGGTACCTCGAGCTCTGGTACGTCTGGCTCGGTCGTGATGTGGCCGGCGCCTCGGACGATGCCGCGCTTGCGGACCAGGTGACCTACCCCATCGCGCGCACCACCCGCTGCGGCGACGTCGTGCACGAGGTCACGCCCACCGACAGCGGCTTCAGCATCGACCAGACGCTGTGGATGCCGCACACCGACCAAGACCGCGACTGCTCCGGCGGCGGCACGGGCGACCAGATCCGCGACATCACCGTCACGATGATCGCCGACACCGCGTACCCGATCCAGGTGGCGCCCATCGAGGCCTGGGGCGGCGTCTGCCCGCGTTCGGACTGGCTCGACGGCATCCCCGACAACGCCGTCGATGGACGAGCGGCCCCGCCTTCGTCGGCGCCTTCGGTCATCTCGGTGGGCGAGAATGTGGCGCTGTACGAGCTGCCCGACGCGCCGCTGCTCACGGCGGACGGGGCGAGGTTCTTCGGCTTCCAGCCGGAGGAGCTCATGGGGGATTCGCAGGAGGAGGCCGGCGCGACTCCCGTGCGGATGCACTGCGCGTTCGCGGGGTGAGCGGGGCGGGGCGTGCCCTGCGACGAGGGACGGAGCGTAGACGGCTGCCGCGGGATCGCGAGCGATCCCTTGCCACCGACCATGCGGCTCGGTATGAGAGAGCAGGTCACCGCAGATGATCGACGTCGGAGACGAGCGATAGCGTTTTCGTCGTTGTGCGGCGCGGGCAGCAATCGAAGAAGGCGTTGCGGCGCGCCGCCCGTGACCGCGAGAAAGCGGCTCATCGCAATCGAGGGTGTAGGTGGGTTCTGAATCCTCCGGACTCGAGGAGTGATCTGGCGATGTAGTTCGTGA
>NZ_JANGEX010000013.1:0-85501 GCF_033792225.1 Microbacterium sp. LRZ72 | reverse complement strand
TCATGACATTCAGACCTCTCAGCTGGGGAGTTGCATCAGCAACTAGCTACCCCTGCCACACATTCTGACGCGCGACATGGCCATCCCCGAACTCGCCGCGGCATAATCAAAGCAACTGACCTCGCAGGTGTCGAGAAACTCCACCACTCAGAGGGACGTCACCCCTCCGTTCCGCTCGGACACTGCGCAGTGCATCCAGTCCTGCCTCCGGTTTCCAAAGGCAACGGGCTGCGCTGAAGTACTGCGCCGCGCTCCTTGAGGAGATACGGTCTCAGCAGGAGACGCTGGCGACGTTCCCGCAGCGCCGACTCGACGCATATCTGACCGGTTCACCGAGCCAGCGCGACGCGCTGGCACCGTTCACGCGTTGGCTACAGCGGCACCGGCTGAGCACCCTCAGAGTCGAGTTCCGAGCCCATCGTCTCGAAGGGCGAAGCTACGCCTCCGACCACCGATGGCAGATGGCTCGCAGGTTCCTATCGGATGCCGAGATGGACCCGAAGACCCGGGCTGCCGGACTCCTCGTGCTGCTCTATGGGATCCAATTGACCCGCATCGTCACGATCACACGGGCGCAAGTCGATACGAGCTCGCAGCCCGTAACGCTCACCGTCGGGGCCGAGCCGATCGAACTCCCCGAAATCCTCGGGAATGCGATCGTCAACCTCGTCGCCGCATCCATGAGGCATCCCGAGGGATGGCTCTTCCCCGGGCGGAACCCGGGCAAACACCTCACCCCGGGCCCGCTGAGCCGCCGTCTTCGCGCCGAAGGCCTGCTCACCGGAAGCGCCCGCACAACAGCACTCATCGAGCTCACCCGGCAAATGCATCCCCGGATCGTTTCGGATCTTCTCGGCATCACGACCGCCTCCGCCGCCGCGTGGTCGCGTCTCGCTGGCGGTGAGTGGTCCGACTATCCGGCACTCCGTTCCACCCATGCCTGACCGATCATCACACCTCGGAACCCTGGGCCGAAATCGCTACACGCAGCTGCGTGACGGTTGGCGACCCGGCGAACCCCGCTGGGGTGCGGAATACCCTGCAGGCGAGCCCGACGGTGGCATGCTCGTCCGAGAAGGGGTCGACTCCGTCGATGAGCACGGTCGGGGACCCGTGGAACCCAAGGCGCTCAGCGTCCTCGGCGGTCTCGACGAGTTGGCGCGTGACCCGGACATCCGATTGGCCATCGACCGCCTCAGCGAGCCGATTGTCGAGCACCTCCCAGTTGGGACAGCCGTCGAAGTATTGCAGGGTGATCTCCATGATGGTCCTCTCAGTTCTCGTTGCGGCGGACCATCAGGAGCGCTCCGGCGATCGCGGCGGTGACGATGACGATGTCGGCGATGTTCCCGATGAACCAGTTGCCGTAGGCGAGGAAGTCCACGACGTGCCCCTGCGCAAATCCTGGTTGGCGGAAAAGCCGGTCGCCGGCGTGCGAGGCTGCGGCCCCGCCGAGCGCACCGATCACGATCGCCCATCCGGGGCGTCGGACTCGGAACGCGTACACGATCGCGGTGACCGTGGCCGCGACGGCGATGAGAGCGAATACCCAGGTGGAGTCCTCGCCGAAGGAGAATGCCGCTCCGGGGTTGTACGCGAGCTGCAGGCCCAGCAGGTCGCCGATCAACGGGATGCGCTCGTGCTCAGACAGGGTGGCCTCGGCCCATGCCTTCGTCCCCTGATCGATGAAGACGACGACCACGGCGATCAGGAGTGCCCAGGCAGTGAGCTGCCAGCGCCCCCTCTGCGGCCGCTGTTCCGACGCCGACTCAACGTCGGCGTTCGTGTCCGGGGTCATGCGAGGACCTCGAAGAGACGGACGATGACGCCGGACTCGATCAGGATGAACAGGCCCAGGCCGATGAACACGATCGGGACGAGCCAGTGCTCGACGCGCTCGAGCGTCTCGGTGACCGCCTTGTGCGTGCCGATCAGGCGTCCGGCAGCACACCAGACGGCGACGAGGATCAGGAACACGACGATCATGGTCACGACGTCGCCGGGAGTGCTGGTGCGGAAGATCGGCGTGTAGAGGGAGATGTTGTCCGCCCCGTTGGCGATCGTGATCCCCGCGACGCCCCACAGGCCTACTGCGCTGATCTTGTCGTCGTCGTCATCATCGTCGCCGTTGCGGCGCAGGCCGCGCACGAGGGTCCAGATGCCGATGCCGAGCGGGATGAGACCGAGGAAGCCCACCCATTCGTCCGGGACGATCGTGAGACCGAGCGCGGCGATCACGCTGATCACGACGAGGGTGATGAACCCGAGATACTGCCCAGCAACGATCTGCCACGGCCGTGGCTTGCCCCGACTGGAGGCAAGGAACAGCACCGTGAGCACGACGATGTCGTCGATGTTGGTCGCCGCGAACAGGCCGATCGCTGAGCCGATGGTCGCGAGCATCAGCTCGCCAACTGTGGCGTGCGGGTGCGGGCGGCGCGCAGGCCGTTGAGGATCACGATGACCTCCGCGACCTCGTGGACCAGGACGACAGCCGCGAGTCCCAGCACACCGAACAGCGCCAGCGGGAGCAGTGCGGTGATGATCAGCAGCGACAGGATGATGTTCTGGTTGATGATCCGCCGGCCCCGCCGCGCGTGGTCGAACGCCCGCGGGATGAGACGCAGGTCATGGCCAGTGAAGGCCACGTCCGCGGACTCGATCGCTGCATCGGAGCCGGTCGCCCCCATCGCGATGCCGATGTCCGCGGACGCCAGGGCAGGGGCGTCGTTGATGCCGTCGCCGATCATCGCGACCGGTCCCGCCTTCGTCAGCTCGCTGATCGCGGTCGCTTTGTCCTCCGGGCGCAACTCCGCACGCACGTCACCGATCCCCGCCTGCGCAGCCAGCGCACGAGCAGTGCGGGCGTTGTCCCCGGTGAGCATCGTCACGCCGATGCCCTGATCCGTGAGCGTACGGACGACTTCGGGGACTTCAGGGCGCAGCTCGTCACGGACGCCGATCGCGGCGACCGGCACTCCACCGCGGTGGACGATCACGACGGTCATGCCCTGTTCCTCAAGAAGCGCGACCCGGTCGCCGAGCTCGGCGGCGTCGAGCCAGCGGGGGCTGCCGACGGTGATCGTCACGCCGTCGACGGTGCCTTCGATGCCGTGTCCGGCCTGCTCGGTCACGTCCGCGGCCGCGGAAACGCCCGGTGCGGCGGCGGTGATCGCGGCGGCGAGGGGGTGCGTGCTGTGCTGCTCCAGCGCGGCCGCCCACGCCAGCGCCTGCACCTCAGCAACGCCGTCCGCAGTGAGGACTGCGGTGACCGCGGGCTCGTTGCGGGTGAGGGTTCCGGTCTTGTCGACCGCGACGTGCCGGACCGTGCCGAAGCGCTCGAAGACAGCACCGGATTTGATGATCACGCCGAACTTGCTCGCCGCGCCGATCGCCGCAACCACGGTCAGCGGCACGGAGATCGCCAGCGCGCACGGGGAGGCGGCGACCAGCACGACGAGGGCGCGGGTGATCCATACCTCCGGGTCGCCGAACAGCGACCCGATGATCGCGACGAGCGCGGCGAGGATCAGCACGCCCGGTACGAGTGGGCGTGCGATCCTGTCCGCGAGCCGGGCCCGCTCGCCCTTCTCGGTCTGCGCCTGTTCGACCAGCTCGACGATCGTGGTGAGCGAGTTGTCGGTACCCGCCGCGGTCGTCTCGACCTCCAGCGCGCCGGCGCTGTTGATCGCGCCGGCCGACACCGCATCCCCGGGCTCGACCTCAACCGGGATCGACTCCCCGGTGATCGCCGAGGTGTCCAGGCTGGAGCGTCCCGCACGGACTATCCCGTCGGTCGCGATCCGCTCGCCGGGACGGACCACCATGACCTGGCCGACCGTCAGTTCCTTCGCCTGAACCTGCACGGACACCCCGTCGCGCAGCACTGTCGCGGTCTCCGGCACGAGCTTCAGTAGCGCCCGCAGTCCGCCACGGGCGCGGTCCATCGCCTTGTCCTCGAGCGCCTCGGCGATTGAGTACAGGAAGGCCAACGCCGCGGCCTCTTCGACATATCCGAGGATGACCGCGCCGATCGCGCTGATCGTCATCAGCAGCCCGATGCCGAGCTTGCCCTTGAACAGCTTCCGGATCGCGCCGGGCGTGAACGTCGACGCGCCCAGCAGTAGGCCGGCCCAGAACAGCACGAGCGCCGGGATCTCAAGGCCGGACCATTCAAGGATCAGACCGGTGAGGAACGCGACGCCGGAGAAGACCGGCACCATGATCCCGCGGTCCCTCCACCAGGGCCGTTCCACCTCTTCGGCCTCATCGTCCGCCGCAGTGGCAGGCTCGTGCTCGCAGCCGCACGCCGCGCTCACGCGTCCGCCCCCGCTCCGCAGCAGCCCGGGACCGTGCATGCCGAGTCCACGCACGGCGCGTGCTCGTCGACAGCCAGCGTCACGTCCACCAGCGCGACGAGCGCCGCAGCGAGGTGCGGGTCCGCGATCTCGTAGCGGGTCTGCCGCCCCTCGGGCTCGGCGACGACGATCCCGCAGTCGCGCAGACACGTCAGATGGTTCGACACGTTCGAACGCGTCAGCTCCAACTCGCGCGAGAGCACGGCCGGGTAGCTCGGTCCACCGAGCAAAGTCACCAGGATCCGAGAGCGCGTCGGGTCGGCCATGGCCCGGCCGAGCCGGTTCATGACGTCGAGTCGCGAAGCAATAGTCAGCATGCACTGAACTATACAGCACCGGCTGATCAATCAACGCTCCACCATCAAGCGGCACAGTTGCCGATCGCTCGTGAATACGCGACTCAGCAACAATCGGCGCTACCAGTAGTGACCGTCGACCTGTGAAGCGATGGGGCCGAAGCGAACCCACGCCTTGACGGGGCGCGGCTGCGGGTCGGTCGTGATGGGGTAGACATCGAGCAGCAGCTCGCGTTCGGTCAGCGACTGCATGGGATGCTTCGCCGCGAGTTGCTCGAGCACCTTTTGGGTCATGCGCTTGTCGATCGAGTCGGCGTAGCGGCGGTTTGTGCCCACGCGACCTCCGACTCGAAACTATGTTCTAGATAGTACGGCGCATCGGACTGTGCGAAGAGTCTCGGCCGGTGACACAGAGAAGCGGGCGGGAGTATCGTGAACTCCCGCCCGCCCTGTCTCTACGGATGGTCAGCGAGCGATTCCTGCGCCGGTGTGCGAAACCGGTGTGGCTTCCGGCCCCGGAGCGTGAGCTGCGGGGCCGTTAGCTTTTGGACCGCGCTCGATATCGACGCCGGCGAACTTCAGCGATGCTCCGACGTTGTCGGCGACGATATCGCGAACCTCCCGCGTCGCGCCGCTTTCGCGATCGGTGTGAGTCGAGAACCGCAGGTCGCCGGCGACGAGCACCGAGTCACCCTTCTGCAGCGAGTCGGCGACGTGTCGGGCCTGGCTGTTGAAGACGACGACGCGGTGAAAGACCGAGCCGGCATCTTCCCAGGCGCCGGTCTGTTCGTTGCGGCGTCGGTCGTTGACGGCGACGCTGAAGCGGGCATACTCGGTGCCGTTGTCGGCAGTGCCGTGTTCGGGGTCGCCGGTGAGGTTGCCCTCGATGGTGACCGGGATTCGTGTGGACATGTTCCTTCCTTCTTTCCTGTTGTGCACCGGGTGGTGCGTCATGGGGCTTGCGACTGGCGCGTCCACGCCTCCCATTCCCGCTCGTCGGTCGTTCCCGACCATGAGCGAGGCTTTTCGGGCTGGTGTCCGTCGGTGCAGCTGCCGGCGTAGGCCTGCCGCCAGCGGGGGCGCGCCATGGCGAGGCGTTCATGCCAACCGATCGGGCCGAAGCCACTGTCACTGGCATCGAACGATGCGCGATGCGCGGTGTGCAGTGCCGAGAGCTCTTCGACAAGCGCGGGATGCTGCCACCAACAGTTCGGGATGCTGCTGACCGGCACGTCGTAGCGCGCCGTGAACCACTCGACCCAGTCGCGTAGCGCTCGCCACACCTCGGAGGCTCGATCGTCGGCGAGGTCTTTCCAATCGATTGCGACGGCACCGAGTGGGACAGACGCGCCACCGCGGTTGTTGACGTCCCAGTCGGCGAGTTCGGCGGCGAGCATCGCATCCAGCACCTCGTCTTCGTCCTCGGCGCTCATGACGCCTCCCGGTGACCCCGCAGCTTGCCACGCAGTCGCAGAAGAGCCGACATGGATGCTGCCCGCCGGTCACGATGGCGAGCCAGAACGCGATCGCGGTCAATCAGGCGGTGCAGGAGTTCGTGGCAGTAGGGGTGCAGCGCCATGAGATCGGTGTGCAGCTCGCGCGCTCGCCAGACGGCGTCGGCGCGGTTGACGCCGGAGTAATCCACATGGTGGAGCTCCAGCATCCGCATCGTCGCTTCGGCGCTGCATGCGACACATTCCAGGCGACCGGTGCGGAGCAGCTCGTCGCGGAACCAGCGGTCGCGGCGAGCGAACCACGCAGGGGAGCGCAGGTAGCCCTCTCGGTAGGCGTTGCCGCGGAGGGGCTTGCGCGTGTTGCTCATGGTTGGTCTCGATCTCGGGCGCCCGCGGTCGTGTCCCGCGTCGCGGCGCGCGCGAAGTCGTCGGCGAAGGTGGTCTGCTGTTCGCGTTCGGTCTCGCGTTTGCCGGCGGTGACGGCGCGGGCGTCGGAGCGTTCGTCCCAGCCGCTGAGGTCGAGGAGCACGCCCCGGCGGTTGCGGTAGGCGAGCAGCCCCACGCTCTGGGGCATGCGGCGGATCTCGTCGACCGTCATCAGCGGCAGCCGGTCGTGCTGCTCGCTGGTGTTCACGCCCGACTGGGTGCTGCTCCACGAGCGCTGCGTGCGGCGGCGCTCCCGGTTGCCGAGCAGCGCTTCGACGTCGCGCAGGTGGTCGACCTGTGAGGCTCCGCCGAGGAGGATCTTCGCGGTCGCGGCGGCCCAGATCGTGTCGGCTTCGGCGCGGGACCAGGCGGTCTCGGCTTGAGAAAGCGCTTGGAGCACAACAAAGGTGCAGATGCCTCGGCCGCCGCCGTCGGCCATGGTGCGGGGCAGGTTGCCCCAGCGGAACATGTTCGCGATCTCGTCGAGGATCAGCCCGAGCGGCAGGCCCAAGCGCGCGTGCGGCGAGGCGAGCGCCTTGCGGCGGGCGACTTCGACGACATCGTCGAGCAGCGCGCCGAGGAATCCGCCCATCGCGGCCGACCCCGAGGACGAGCCGATCAGGTACAGCGTGTTCTCGGCGGTGAGAAAGGCCTCGGCATCGAAGCGCGGGTCACCCGGGCGGGGGGAGAGGGCGTCGCGGATCTGGGGTACGGCCAGCGGTGAGACGGCGTTCTGCACGCCGAACCAGGTCGATGAAACCAGGCGTTCGTCGCCCGCGAGGAGCGCTTCGAGGCTGTCGCCCCATCCGGGGGCTCCGTCGGTGCGCAGCACCTTGACGGCCGCGCTGGCGAGGGAGGGGCTGGTGCCCCAGTCGTAGAGCTGCGCGATCGAGCGGCTTCCCACGGCGCCGGCGTGCAGCAGTCGCGATAGAACGACGGAGGATGCTTGCGCCCATTCGAGGTTGTTCGTCGAGGTGCCGATGGCGGTGCCGGTGATGATCGCCGAGGCCCGCTGCATGGCAACGAGTGGATCTTCGCAGCGCTCGAACGGGCTGATACGCAGGGTGTCTCGGATGCCGGAGAGCCCCTGGGGGTCGAAGATACCGACTGT
Source organism: Microbacterium sp. LRZ72 (assembly GCF_033792225.1). Lineage (NCBI taxonomy): Bacteria > Bacillati > Actinomycetota > Actinomycetes > Micrococcales > Microbacteriaceae > Microbacterium > Microbacterium sp. LRZ72. Next base: position 77,856 of record NZ_JANGEX010000013.1, on the reverse strand, counting down.
TCCGCGCCGCTGGCGCATCTTCATCGTGGCGGTGAGGTTGTCGTTGGTCGTCGAGGTGGTGATGAGGGGGCCCGACCAGTCGAGGATCGCGGAGATCAGGACGCGGTAGCCCTTGCCCGACCGGGGCGGTCCCTCGAGAGCGACGGAGTCCTCGATCGAAACATAGACGTCGGTGCCGCGGGAGGTGCCCACGCGCCAGCCGACGTCCGTCGGGGCGGGCTTGGCGAGCCCCGGCCGCAACTGCGCCGCGCGGCGGAGGACAGCCTTCGCCGAGAGGTGCTTCGAGATCTCAGAGGCCCGCGCGAAACCCGGGCGCCCGCGCAGCTCATTGATGAAGTGGCGGTCCGACTGGTGGTACTGGGAGTATGCGATCCCGGCCCATATGGCGAGGCCGGTGAGGATGAGGACGAGCGCGAGGTCGGCTGCGCGGACCGCGGTGACGGGCAGCACGCATCCGTCGGGGACGCTGAAGGTGCTGGGGTCTCCCGAGAGGGCCAACCAGAGCCCGGCGAGGAAGCTGCCGGCGGTCGGGCGGGTGCCGCATGCGAGTTGGGTGCAGAGTCCGGCGATGAAGGCGAACCCGAGGTTGAGCAGGATGACGGCGGCGATGAGGATCGCTGCGAGCTTGGGCCAGAACCCGTCCTTGGCCATGTCGGGGCTCCCGTCGGCTACAGCTGTTCGGCGACTGATGCGGCGGTGCGCACCCACGCGCGCCGCGTCGCCAGCTGCAGGGCATCGAAGCGCAACGGACCGGACTTGAGCGCAGGGTCGAAGGGGATGATGTGTACGGCACGTACGAGGTCGGTGAAGCCCTCGACGATCGGGCGAACCTCGGCCGGGTTGACGCGCTCCGACAGCGTCATGACGACTGTGGCGTTGCGGGCCAGGTCGGCGGAGCGCCGGTCGCGGCCGGTGAGCGCCTCGAGCAGCAGGGCTGCGGATTCCGCGGACTCGCGTGCGGCGATGGTGGGGATGACGAGCTGGTAGGAGGAATCGACCATACGCAGCCAGCGTTCGGCGGATTCGTCGTTGCCGGAGTCGAACACGACGAGGCGGAAATAGCGGGCGGCGACGCGCATGAGCAGATCGAACTCCGTGGTGGCGATGCGCTGCCGTGCGGCGAGCAGCTCGGGGTTGGAACGCAGCACGTCGTATCGGTCATGCGTCTGGTGGTGCACGTAGTTGGCGATATCGGCGATCGGCGCATCCGGAGAGAGCAGCCATTCGGCGGCGGGTAGTAGGTCTTGCACCGTGGAGTCGTAGTGGCCGCTTTCGGTGCGCCAGCCGAGGGTGCCGCGGGTGTCGTTGTTGTCCCACGCGAGCACCGGTCCACCGCCGTAGCGGGCGAAGACCGCGGAGAGCATCGCCGTGGTCATCGTCTTGCCGACGCCGCCCTTGCCGTTAACGACGGCGATCGTGCGGCAGCCGGCCCAGTGTTGTGCGACGGCGCTCTCGTCACCAGCGCGTCGCAGAGCCTCGGCCGATCGCCGCACTGTGATGCCGAAACGCCTGAGCAGTGCATGCCATGCGGTGAGATGGTCCGGCTCGCCCTCGCTCGGTTCGACGATGAAGGAGCGACGTTCGGAGCGTGCGGCGCGACGAGGGGCGGGCAGCTCGGAGGCTGGCGGACCGTGGGTGGCGGCAACATCCTGTGTCTCTTCGATCGGGTTGTGGAGCGCTTCGTTGGCGGTGATGCCGGTGACGATGCCGTCCTGGCTCACCAGGAGGCGATGTTCGCCGTGGTCGCCCGAGGTGATGAGTTCGAGATCGATACGCGCAGACTGAGCCTCGGCGATGGCGCGCTGCACTATGGCGCTACGGATGTCACACCCTTCGAGGGGCTCGAGGCGTTCGGCGCGACCGTGGGTGCTGACGAAAGACGCGGTGTCGCCGGTTACGGCGGCGTAGACGAGGGGTCTGGTGGTGGTGCTCATCGTGTCTCCTTCTCACTGGTCAGCCAGCCGGCCAGGTCGGTGTCGTGCTCGCTCGGCCACACGTCGTTCGGCCATACATCGTCGACCACGAGCGGGGTCGGTTCGAGGGATGCCACAACCTCGGGCGCGGGCTGCATCGCGTCGTCGGTCATGAACAGGTCGTACTCCCATTGCGTCGAGGTTGCGAAGCAGTCGACGAGGTAGGAGTACTGGCCGACGTACGCGAGGAACTCGCCCTTGCGGAGTTGTCGCGCCATGTCGACGTGTGCGGTCGGCATGTGCAGTCGGTCGCGCAGGCTGGCGTGTTCCTGGTGGTTGACGCGGAAGATGAGCTTGTTCTCGATGTCTCCGACGATTGAGTAGGCGAGGTTGCGCTCCTGCGAGTCGGCGTCGCCGACAGCATCGAGGTCGCCCATCTTGTGCAGGATCACGATGTTGCTGATGCCGTAGTGACGCGACAGCTTGAGCCACTGCTGGTACATCTGGAGCGCGGCGAGGGAGGTCATGTCGCGCCAGCCCTCCTCACGCACGACATACCGGGTGCGTTTGGCGTTGCGGTCCGAGATGACGGCTTGCACCCACGAGGTCGTGCACACCTGGGTGAGTTGGGCGACGAGGTCGCCGCGCGAGAACAGTTCTGAGGTGTCGACGACGACCAGCGGGGAGTTGTCGTCGAACTGCACGGTCGATGCGTCCTCGAAGAGACCCGATAGATCGCCCTCGACGAATCGGCGCAGCACGAAGCGCGGTTGCGATGCCGCCGCGGAGACCTCGGGCTCGTCGGCGAGCTCGCCGGTGCTGATGCGGGCCAGTTGGCGGTAGACCTCCCGCAGGGTGGGCTCGTCGCTGGTCTCGCCGATGGCGCGTTCGAGCGCGAGGTGGATGCAGGCGTGCTCGACCGCGGTGAGCTTGACGCCGCCGACCGCCATCTCGACGAGCGAGATGAGCGTGGCAATGCGGCGCTGGCGCACCATTTGCTCGTGCTGCTCATCACTGGCGCCGGTGCGGCGCGGGCCTCGATCGAGGGGATTCAGCCGTGCACCCGTCGGCCCGCCCAGCCGGATCACGGTCCCACCGACCGATTCCGCGACGACAACCCACTCGCCCTTGGGGTCGGAGGGAACCACCGCATTATGGCCGAAGGGGATGCTGCGGGTGACAAGCGTTTTGATCGTCGAGCTCTTGCCGGACCGGTAGGAGCCGAGGACGAGAACGTTGGTCGAGAAGGATCCGCGGTCGGTGGGGTCGGCATAGGCGTCCCAGGGGGAGAAGTGCCAGAGCGCGTCCGCGTTCAGATCGACGCCGACGATGGGCCCGCGGTGCCCGAGCCCGGCATCTGCGACGAACGGGTAGATGCCGGCGAGGTGCTGCGAGGTCGCTTGGTGCGGAGGGAGCGCGGGACGGGAGAGATTCCAGTAGCCGCCCTCGGTCAAGCCCGGTCCGAAAGGTCCGGGCACAGCCGGCTCGGGAAGTGCGCGATCCTTCTTCGAGCTACGCGCCGGCTGCCCGTCGCGCATGCGCGCAGCGACCTCGCGCTGCATGGCGCGGCGCTCGGTGCGGGTCTGATTCGCGGGGGAGACGACGAAGGTGCGACGCGTCATCACTTCATCCCCACCCCGAGCGGCAGCGCATTCACGAGCAGCGCTTCCGCCTGCTGGCAGTACAGAATCTGCGCCTCCATCCCCGCACGTGAGAGGGAGTTACGAGCGCCGGCCAGCGACTGCTCAAGGGATTCGTCGTCTGCGGCGGTGATCGTCAGATAGGCGCCGTACCGAAACTCTCCGTGTCCCGCGACGAGTTCGTCTTCCTGCTTCTCGAGGGCGAGCCAGTCGGCTTCATCTGCGGCGGACCCGTCGGCGCCGCGCTTGGCGCGCAGCTTCTCGTTGCCGCGCCACACCTTCTTCTCCTCGCGAATGCGCTTGAGCGCCTTGTTCACCGGTACCGGTGTGAGCACGATCGAGAAGATGTGGGTAACCGCGTCACCGGAGACGGGATGGCGGGCGAAGACCAGGGGAGAGATGAATCCGACCGGGGCGTCGGAGCGCGGCCACTCGTGTACCCACAGCGTCGTATGGATGCCGGAGTCCGTGATCACGACGCCATTTCGCCCGCGGGGCTCCTCGAGATACATCGGACCGATCGCGTTGAGGGCGACGCCGATCTGCTCGGCGTCGCGGTTCTGCACGGTCGACAGGAACTCGGGGTCGAACGCGGTGCGGGCGAGGCTTGCGATATCGCGGGACGTGAGCCAGCGGCGTACGGTGATGCGCGCCGCGCGCAAGGCGTCTGCAACATTGCCGGCCTCGACATGCGCGAGTGCCACGATCGCGGGCTGCCCTCCGCCAAGCGCTCGCACCTGCGGGCCGAGCGCGACGAGATCGAACGTGAGGGTGAGGTAGTTGCGATGGGCGACCGCGAACCGCTCCGACGCGTCCATCACCTGCCGATAATTCACGGTCACCGCAGCGCTGTCGTCGATGCCGGAGCGGTGAGCGCTGTCGTCGAAGTGGTCGCGCGCCGCCCGTACCGTGGTCGGGGTCGTCCGCTCCTGCAGCGTGACACGCTTGATCCCGACGCGTTGGGTGAATGTTGCTAGCACCTGAGCCCACTGCTGGGCGAGGTCGTACCGCTCGGGCGAGTCCTTCATCAGGAAACCCTGCACCTCGAGCTCGGCCGTCACCGACACCGACCGGTCGTGAGGGTTGTAGACGCATGCGAGACCGTCGACGTCCCACACCTGCACCGAAGCCCGCGCACCAGGTAAGTTCAGGGTTCCCTCGAGCTGTGCGTGCTCGGGGCGGAAGGCCTGCGTGGTCGCACCCGCGGAATAGCGGACCTGCTTCAACAGCCAAAGTCCCAGCATCCTCGGCGCCGAGATGCCGTGCACGGTGGTCAGCGCAACCAGCCCGAGCGGCAGGTAGATGGGAGCCGAATAGAGGATGCCGGCGGGGCCGAAGCCGTTGACGCTGATGAGGATGCTGAGCGCGGCCGCAGCGACGAACCCGACCTGCCACGGATCGAGGCCGAGTACGACCCCCTGCCGAGAGCGGCGGGGGAGACGCACCGGGCGGGCGTAGTCACCGGTTGTGGAGGTCATGGATTGCTCCTCGAGGGTCGGGACGCACCGGGCGTCGGGGGTGTGGCACTCGCGGTCGGGCGGGAGGAGCTCGACTGCGGTGACGGCTCGCCGAGCTTGGCGCCTAACGGGGCGGTCGGATTGGAGGGGTGAGCAGTTCCGCTCGAGCGACCCGCGGCCGCGGAGACTCCGCCCGCGGAGCTCCCGCCCGGCGAGCCCGCGCCCGCGGTGCCACTGCTCGGCGAGTTCGCGCGCGCGGAGCCCCTACTGGGTGAGCCCCCGCCCGCGGCGCCACTGCTCGGCGCAACCCCACTGCCTCGTGCGGAGCCCGGGGTGACACCAGCGGGCGCGCCCCCGAGACGGCTGGGCAATCGCGCCGCACCGCGCACGGCGTTCGACCCTATGTGCCCGGCCTGCCCGCCGAGGCGAGAGCCGAGCGAGTCGGCGGCGACGGCGCCGGTGAAGGTGAACAGACCGAAGATCGCGAAAGGTGCGAACGCGATGAGCACGAGGCCGACCAGCAGCGGCCAGGACTGCGGATCCCAGATTGTGCGCACGGATGCGAGCCCGTTGATGATGAGCGCCAGAAAGCCGATAGTCAAAGGTCCGGTGAGCAGCAGCACGACGACGGCTGAGACATAGCGGACGACCCATTGGGGTCCGAGACCGCGAACCGGGAACAGCATCCACGCTACCGGCCCCACCATGATCAGCACCGCGAGGGCAAGATTTCGAAACGCGAACACGAGGGTGAGGAGGGCGATCGCAAGCAGCAGCAAGCCGTGGATCAGGAACGCGAAGAAGTAGTTGGCCTGGCCACCCGCCCACATCACGCTCTGAAGTGTTGTAACGACGGCGAAGCGCCCGTCGCGGTTGAGGGAATACATCACCAACTCGTCGACCGCGTTCACGACGTGGCCCGTCATCCACAGCGTGAGCGGCACCGCGGGGATCGCGATGAAGGAGCGTATGATCGCGCCGACGAGTTCGTCGCGGTCGCGGGAGATGGCGGCGGCCGCGACCGCCCACACCATCGCGGTGAACACGACGGCGAGCACCGCCCAATTCCAGAACGACCACTCCGAGACCGCCGCGTTCCACAGCGTGCTCGAGGTGTCGAAGCGGATGTTCGTCTCCATAAGAAACAGCGCACCCGTCGTGGCCAGAGCCATGCCCCGGCCGGCGTTCTCGAACGTCACGCAGACCAGGTCTCCCATGCTGCAGCCGTAGTCGACGGTGAGTTCCTTGCCCCCGGCATCCTTCAGCTGCTGTTGATGCCCCTCGTAGGTGGTGCAGACGGTCGCGTTGGAGCCCGCGACCAGCACGCCGATGAAGCAGCGCTGGTCCTTGATATCGACAGCGCTGTCGGGAGTGCAGCTGACCTGATCGCCCTCCATTGCACACGTCACCGGGAACGTCGGTGCGGACCACGACTGACCCGTTACCGGGGACGCGATCTGCACTTGGATGGTGGCTGCGGATGCTGTGGACGCCGCCTGCGCGGGCGCGGAGACGCTGACCGCCGCGACGCCGGCGAGCAGCGTGCCGAGGATCACCAGGCGCAGCCGACGCATCGGAATCAGAAGCCGAAGTCGAAGTTGACGAACCAGGCGAACAGCCCGTTCGCAGCGCCGAGGATCGCGGCGGCGATGAAAATCCAGGCGATGTTCTCGCCCGCCCACGACCGCACCCGTTCGGGCGAGAGACCTCGGAAGGCGAGGGCTGCGCCGGCGATGACGAGCATGATGAATACGATGATCATCGCGCCCGCGAGGATGTAGGACGCGATGACCTGAAAGCCCTGGAAGAACGGCGCAGAGAAGTCAGGCTGGATATCGGGCACGTCCACATCGAGCGGGACGAGCAAGTCGTTGAGTGGCATCCGTGCTCCTTGTTTTTCGTCGGTCAAGCGAGCGGAAGCCCGCGAGCAGCCATGAACGGTGCGGGGTCGAGGCGTGCGCCACCGATGCGTAGCTCGAAGTGCAGGTGGCAGCCGTAGGAGAGGCCGGTCGTGCCTTCGGCGCCGAGCCGCGTGCCGGCGCTGACCTGCTCGTTTTTCGTGACAGCGAGGGATCCCCATTGCAGATGGGCGTAGATCGTCTCGACGCCGTCGCCGTGGTCGACCACGACGCTGTTGCCGAACTGGCCCATGCTGCCGGCCGTCGTCACCACGCCGGGGCCTGCAGCGAAGATTGACGCCCCGCATCCCTGGGACAGGTCATAGCCTTTGTGATCAGCCGGGCAGTACGCGCAGCCCCGGACGGGGTGGTAGCCGTAGCCGCGGCCCTTTGTGTATCCGCCGGCGTAGGGATAACCCCATTCGCCGACGACCGCAGGTATGCGGCTGTCGACTGAGTCCGTCTGCGCGGCAGACGTGCCGTTCCCGGCGAGAGCGGCAGTTATCCCGACGAGCGGAGCCGCGATCGCGACGCCGAAGAGCAAGAAGGCCGCGGCGGAGAGCATCGCAAGACGCCGCAACGCCTTATGATGCGACGCGACAGCGACAGCGACAGCGACGGGCGCGGGCATATCAACTCCCGTCGGATCCGAAGAAGCGCACGACCTTGCAATCGCCCGGCTGCTGCGTGGAGCCTGGTGTGGGTGCCGACTCGCCACCGCAGAGGACCTGGACGCGCACGTGGACCGTCTGCTCGTAGCTCGCCTGTTGGTTGCCCTCGGTCGTCGACGTGAAGGTGAGGACAACGTCTGCCTCGCCGATGAACATGTCTCCCGGGGGGTTCTCGGGAACGGCGGAGTACGTGACCGTTTGCGAAACGTCACTTTCCACCCGCCCGTTCTCGGATTCGAGGGCGTTCCAGAGGTTCTCAGGAAGTACCACGGACTGTCGCAGTTCGAGGCGCGCCTGCTCGAGCTGCGCGTCACGGTCGGCTTCCGAGTTGTATCGCGTATCCGGCGTGAACCACGTATCGAGATAACTCAACCATTCGTCGCGCGTGGCCCGAGTGGTGTCGAACGTCGCGGCGGCCGCCAGCGCGGCGCGGATGTAGACGTCCTCATCTCGCGTGATCGGCTCGGCAACCCACCCGAGCTCCGTGACGGCGGCGTCGACCACAGAACCGGGCGGTTCCGTTGACGAGTCGGACGATGGGCTCGCGCTTGCGTTAGTGCTCGTCGGCACGGGATCGGGCTCAGCATCCGCCGTGATGCCGTTGATGATCGCCATCGCCGCGAGCGCACCGACGCCCGCAATCAGCGCGATGCCTCCGACAATCGCCCAGATGAAGCCCGCGCGTCGACGCATGGTTGTCGTGCTCATATCGCCAGCCCCCTCGCTGGTGGATAGCAGCAGGAGACGGAACGGTGTAGCCAGCTCAAGTTGCCTTTCCTGCATGTTATGCGCGCCGGCGGGCAACGAAATGAGTGGCTGTGGATAACTGCGGCTGAAGCCCTGTGCCGACGGCGCGGTCTTGCCGCGATGAGGCGAGTGGTGGGCATGACCGAAGACCTCGCCTCGAGAGCGCGGCTGCACTGCGGGGTACAGCCGCCAGCCCAGCGTCGCCTGTTGTGGTCCGCCATTCCGGCCGTTGACATGTGTGGATACTATACCGATACACTCAACTTGTGAACCATTAATTTAGCCAGTTAGTGAGTGTGGGTCGATCCGGTACGTCACAATGGGGGTGTGCCAAAGTACGCCCGCCCTCGCTACAGCGAGCATGCGGAGGACCCCATCAAAGCACTAGGCAACATGGTGCGAGCGGGCATCATCGGCTTCCTCCGGACCAACGGCCCGGCCTCCCGCGTGGAGATTTCCCGCGAACTCGAGATCCCAATCCCGACCGTGGCGAAGTCTCTGGCGGCGCTGATGGAGTCCGGGCTTCTGCTCTCAGATCCGCCGATGGAAGAGGTTCGGCAGGGGCAGCGCGTGCGTTATCGCGTCAACGACTCCGCGGTCAGCGACATGTACACGAAGCTTGGGATGGCGATCGGGGAGCTGTAGCGCCCCCATGATCACGCTAGGAGAACTCGCCCTCCTGAATGCCCGAGTGATGCACCTTGACCTTCCACTCAACTCGAAGGTTTAGTGTCAGGCACGTGCGTATCTCTGAGTTGTCGCGTCGGTCCGGCGTGCCTGCGACTGCCCTTCGGTTCTACGAGTCGGTGGGCCTCATCGTGGCCGCCCGCGGGACGAATGGATACCGCGACTATGACGACAGCGCCGTCGACCGGCTGACCTTCATCCACGGGGCGAAGCAGCTCGATCTGTCCCTGCCCGAGATCGTTGAGTTGCTGAACGTGGTGGAGGCGGAAAGCTGCACGCAAGTACGCGAAACATTGCGACCGAAGCTGGATGCGCGTCTGCGCGACGTCGACGAGCGCTTGGCGGTTCTGATGAAGCTTCGAGAGCGGCTTGTGGAGGCGACCGATCATGTCGCGGCTTGTCCCGACAGCGGTGATCGCTGCCGAACGGAATGTGTGCTCGCGCGAACGGAGGCGCCATGTGTCGCGAATCCGCTCATAGGTCGAGGGAACCAATGAGGCTCGGCCCGCTTGTCGAGTGGTGGGATCGCCGGCAGATCGCGCTCTACGTCGTTGCCATCGGGGGCGGGGCGATCATGGGACTGGCGGCGCCACAGTTGGCGCCCGTGTTGGGGCATTCGATCGAGCCGGTGTTGATGTTGCTGCTGTTCGCGACCTTCCTCGGTGTGCCTCTCATCGAGGTCGGGCGGGCCTTCCGGGATGTCCGATTTCTCGGCACCGTCCTGGTCGCCAACTTCGTTGTCTTGCCTGTACTGGCGTGGGGGCTGTCTCGGTTCGTCGCGGACGACCGGGGGCTGCTGCTGGGGGTGTTGTTCGTTCTGCTGTCGCCGTGCATCGACTACGTAATCGTGTTCACTGGCTTGGCGGGCGGAGCTCGCGCGCGTCTACTGGCGGCTGCGCCACTGCTGATGCTTGTCCAGATACTTCTGCTGCCGGTGTTCCTGTTCTTGTTCGCTGGAGGCGATTTGATCGCGGTGATCGACGTCGGACCGTTCGTCGAGGCGTTTCTACTGCTGATCGTCCTCCCCCTCGCGGGCGCAGCGACCGTTCAGGCGGTGACGCTACGGCACCGCATCGGGCGCTCCACAGAACGGGCCATGGCGGGTGCGATGGTCCCGCTGATGATGGTGACCCTCGCAGTAGTCGTCGGATCGCAGATTGCCGCCGTCGGCTCCCAAGCACTCACGCTGCTACGAGTTGTGCCGCTCTACATCGCATTCGTGGCACTCGCGATCGCGACCGGACTGCTGGCCGGTCGAGCCGCGCGACTCGACGTGCCCTCCACTCGTGCTGTGATGTTCTCGGCGGCCACACGAAACTCGCTTGTCGTGTTGCCGCTCGCGCTCGCCCTGCCCGCCTCGTTGAGCATCGCGCCGCTCGCGGTCGTCACCCAGACGCTGGTGGAACTCGTCGCCATGCTCGTGCTCGTGCGCCTCGTGCCTCGCATCGCTCGGCACAGCGCTCCTGCAGCGGCAGCCGAATGATCCATCCCGGCCAGGACGGCTCGATCAGCCTTCTCCTCGGTTGCCGGGTCGGAAACGGCCGCGTGATAGCGGCCATGTCCAGCCCGAGGTCGCCCGCGAGCCCTTGGAGAAACGGGGATCGCTGGGCTTCTCTCATTCCCGGGAGCCGTGAGTGCGCAAAGAACGAGTAAAACCGGTTTGCTCGCGCCGCGTGGTCCGACCACGCTTGCCGGTGCGAGTCGTCTCGTAACCAACGGTGAGGACCGAACTTGCGCGGTCACCGTCCAGGGGAGGATTCGACGCGAGGCCAGCGGACGATGAAACCGCCGTACGTTGCGGGGCGCTGCAAGGGTGAGGGCGCTGGCAGACTTGCGGGTGACGAGTCGACAAGCCAGTGGTTGAGGACCATGAAGCTATGCTCGACAGAAGGGCGGCCGATCGCTTATGACGGAGTTCCTGCTCGTACTCGCGTTCGCGGCGCTACCCGCTGTCGGCAACCTTCTCGGCGGCGTCACCGCGGAGGTGTTCCGAGCCTCTGACCGTACCCTCAGCCTCGCGCTGCACCTGGCCGCAGGTATCGTCCTCGCAGTCGTCGGGCTCGAACTCATGCCCGAGGCGTTGCAGGCCGGTCAGCCCTGGATCCCCATTGTGGCGTTCGCAGCTGGCGGCCTCGCCTTTCTCGGCATCGCGCAAGGTATCAGATATGTGCGAGCGCGATCCGGCAACCACGGCACGAACACGGGACCGTCGGCAATTTACGCCGGGGTCGCCCTGGACCTGTTCAGCGACGGCATCATGATCGGCACCGGTTCCGTCCTCAACCCCGCCCTGGGTCTGCTCCTCGCGGTGGGCCAGGTTCCTGCTGATTTCCCGGAAGGATTCGCCGCGGTCGCGACACTGCGCAGCGCCGGCGTGGCACGCCGGACGCGGATACTTATGTCGCTCAGCTTTGCTCTTCCGATTCTGCTCGGCGCCACTCTCGGCTACTTCGCGCTTCGCAATGCTCCGGAGGTCATCACCTTGTCGGTTCTTGCGCTGACCGGTGGAGTCCTGACCAGCGTCGTGGTCGAGGAGATGATTACCGAGGCTCACGAGACAAAGACCAGCCGTCTTGAACCAATCTTTCTCACCGCAGGGTTTGCACTGTTCGCCCTCATTTCCGCATACCTCGGATAGCCGGAATCCTGAGCAGTCGTCGTCGAGATGATGGAGGAGTAATGCCCCGGTGGATGAAACTGATACAAACAATCACGTTATCGGTCGGTGCGCCGATGCTTCTTCGCCGGATGAAGCAGGAAATCGGATCGCAGGGCACGCTTTCGGGACCAACAGCCGCATGGATGTGGGTCACCTACGGCATCCATTCGGCGCTCCTTCTCGATGCATTCGCCACAGCAACCACGGCTCCACCTCTCGCAAGACCGGTACGGGGGACGCTTCAAGCCCTGACCGTCATGGGTATGTCGATGTGCCTCGCCGGTATGCGTCGCTTTGCCAGCCCTGCTCAGCTCAGCGGAACCGATGTCGGTGACCTGGTGACCGGCGGCATCTATCGCTATAGCCGGAATCCGCAGTACCTCGGGGCCGTCGTGGCGTTGTTCGCGACGTCCGCTCTTTGCCGGTCAGTCAAGGGCACTGTCCTGACAGGGGCCCTCCTGGCTGCGTATCGGGTCTGGGTGCCCATAGAGGAGAATCACCTGCATCGACAGTTCGACCCGGCGTATCGCAGGTATAGGGCCGCCACCCCACGATGGCTGAGGATTCGGGCGTGATTCCGCAACAATCCAAACCTGATCGCTGAGCGGGTCGAAGCCGCGGTCATGGACCTGAGAGCAACGGCTGCGCGAAGCGCCGCCGGGTGCGGACCTGGCGGCTGTGTCCGCGGCGATGATCACGCCCAGTTTGCAGCGGCGAGGGCTCCGGCTTGCGGATGATCCCTGAGCCTGGCCGGTAGATCTCCTGATAGATCGTCTCCGTCGCCACCCGCGCACCCGGACCAGTCGGGTAAGCGAGCTTGAATGCGGCTCTTCACGAACGAGGGTGTAGTCGGTTGAGCGCGTGGGTGGCGGGATAGGCGTCGAGGTCTCCCGGAGGATGGAAGTTCTTCACGCTTCCCATCCCGAAAGACCTCGACGTGCTCAACCCTACGTTTGCGACCCCTGACCTGACCACGTTCTGCCGCCTCGACGAGCTCGGCCTCGTCGCTGTGGGGCAGCGGATCGAACCGGACCAGGCGACGATCGAGTGTCGCCTCGCGGAACCGGACCCGTGGTGCCGCTCGTGCGGCAGCGAGGGCATCGTCCGCGATAGCGTCACGCGCAAGCTCGCGCACGAGCCGTTCGGGCATCGACCGACGACGCTGCTGGTCCGCGTGCGGCGGTATCGGTGTGCTCACTGTCGTCGGACGTGGCGGCAGGACACGAGCGTGGCGGCGCAGCCGCGGGCGAAGATCTCTCGTGGCGGACTGGAGTGGGCATTGCGGGGGATCGTGGTCGACCATCTCACCGTGTCCCGCGTCGCCGCGGGCCTGGGAGTGTCGTGGAGCGCGGCGAACGATGCCGTGCTCGCCGAAGGCAGACGCCGCTTGGTCGATGACCTGGACCGGTTCGACAACGTGACCACGATCGGCGTGGATGAGCATGTCTGGCGTCACACCAGGTTCGGTGACAAGTACGTCACCGTGATCATCGATCTCACGCCCGCGCGGGAGAAGACGGGCCCGGCGCGGCTGTTGGACATGGTCCCGGGCCGGTCGAAGCAGGTGTTCAAGCAGTGGCTCGCCGCGCGACCGCAGGCGTGGCGCGACGGGGTCGAGGTCGTCGCGATGGACGGGTTCTCCGGGTTCAAGACCGCCGCTGCCGAGGAACTCCCTGACGCGGTCCCGGTGATGGATCCCTTCCACGTCGTCCGTCTCGCCGGCGACGCGTTGGACCGGTGCCGGCAACGCGTCCAGCAAGACACCACCGGGCACCGGGGCCGCTCCGGCGACCCGCTCTACGTCTCTCGCCGCACCCTGCACACCGGCGACGGGCTCCTCACCGACAAGCAACGCGCACGCCTGACCGCCCTGTTCGCCGTCGACGAGCACGTCGAGGTCGAGGCGACCTGGGGCATCTATCAACGCATCGTCGCCGCCTACCGCGAACCCGACAAGCAGAAAGCCAAGGCCATGATGCAGGCGGTCATCGACGCCATGACCTGCGGAGTCCCCGCCGCGCTGGTCGAAATCCGACGGCTGGGCCGGACACTGAAGCAGCGCGCGACCGACGTGCTCGCGTTCTTCGACAGACCCGGCACCAGCAACGGCCCGACCGAGGCCATCAACGGACGGCTCGAGCACCTCCGCGGGTCAGCCCTCGGCTTCCGGAACCTCACCAACTACATCGCCCGATCACTGCTCGAAGCCGGAGGATTCAAACCCGCAATACACCCTCGTTCGTGAAGAGCCTTGAATGCTCGAGCGATCTGCTGCGGACTCCGCTCACCGAGCCGGGCGAGCACGAACGCGCGCAATCCGGCGTCCATCGACAGCTTGACCTCACCTGAGAGCCGGACGCCGCATAACAAGCGGCAGAGAACCTGAGGCGGTTCAGTTTGCGAGCATGGCGTTCCTCGAGTTGATGCGTGAGCTACGCGTTCATGGCCATCAGCATGGCGGCCATTCCGGCCGCCATCGCTGCATAGACGACGTCGTGAAGGCGTTGGGCGCGGCGACGAAACACGAGAACGATCCACCAGAGCGCTGTTGCGGCGCTCGCAGCGATAACAAACATACTCACGGCGTCCGCCCAGTCAGCCGCGCCGGCCGGCATCGCGGCCGCGTCAACACCGTGGTGTTGCTCGGACGACTCTGCCTCGCCCGTCGTCGTCCCTACCATCAGCAGCGGCATCGCCAGCAGCATCCAGATCATCGCTGCGTTCAGCGCGAAGTGTCCTACAACAGACACTCGCTGTGATGTGCTGCCACCGGTGAAGGCGCCCGGTAGGAGGGTGACCGCGAATACCGCGAAGACGGCGACCTGCGCCCACGTCACGAACTCGATGGCTGTAATCCAGATCATGAGGATCATCGAGACGCTCATCACAAGGTGGTTGATGTTGATGAGGGCGTATCGGCTGGAGACGCCGTCCTCGGCGTGGGATCGCGAGCGGTGCGCTACCAGATCCACCGCGCACCACAAGCCGATCGTGGCAAAAAGAAGCGTGAGAATGAGACCCCAAGGTGATGGCAGCACTGCCCCAGACTACTACAATGTGTAGAGATAGAACCGTCTCCCGCTTCCCGAAAAAGACATGCGAGTCGGAGTTCTTGCTTCGGTCCACGGTCTCAAGCCTGAAAGATCGCGTCAGCCCTTGTGAGCTTCCGCGCGGGAGACCACTCACGATCGGTGAGTCTTTCCGCTCGCAGCTCCAGGGTCACGTCTTGCGTGTGGCGGGCGACGTGCACGAGCGCGTTCGCGAGATGCACTGCGCCTGCACGGCGCGCTGCATCGTCGTCGGCAATGAGTTCGACCAGCAGCGTCGTTGCACGCAACAACTGTTTACCCGCTAATGAACTCGGAAGACAAGCGCGGTCCAGCTCCGCTAGCTGGAGGGCGAGGTAGTGCCGTCCGCGCAGATGAGCTCGCTCGTGGGCCACGACGGCCCGCAGTTGCGCGGGGGTGAGGATTGCTCGCAGTCCCGTCGAAACGACTACCGCGGCGTCTCGTCCCGGGATCGCGCAGGCGAATGGTTCGTCGCTGCGGCAAGTGAGGAGAATGGTGCGCCGATCGAGCCGCTCGCTTGTGTGCGGCAGTGCCAGAACATTTCCGAAAGTCCGGCTTCCCGCTCCGACGATCTCATCGGAACGGACCCCGATGATGACCAAGGCGGCACCCAAGGCGCCCAGAGCGCACCAACCCGCGACGGTGTGTGCGATTCCCACGGCGGCGTTCGGTGTGTGCTGAGCCGAGAGGGTTGCGGTCACGGCGGCTGCGATGGAGGCGGCAACCGCAAGTACGCCGATGCCGAGAGCGGCGTGCCAAGCGGCCAGCGCTACCCGCGGGAATCGAACCTGCCAGCGGCCGACGGTCAGTAGCCGAGATCCGCCCCACCACGCCACGACCGTCACAAGAATGCAGACGCCGACCGCGATCGCCATCACGACGTGGGGCGCTTCTTCGTCAGTGCGGCACGGAGCATCTTCACATCGTCAGCGTCGAGATCCCCGGCGAACTGCAGCAACGCCGCACGGCGGTCATCTAGGCCTTCGAGTGCAGAGTGCATTGAATCACTCGCGGTTTCGGCCGCGGAGAGACGAGCGGCGAAACGCACCTTTCTGGGAGACTCGGCGTGTCGAGTGACCTCGCCCTTGTGGATCAATCGATCGAGGGCGGTCAGGATCGTCGTGTAGGCCGGCGTAGGGTCCGTAAAGGCCGCCTTGATATCGGCCGCTCCGATGGGTGCCGTGTGACGGCGGAGGATCGCGAGGACTTCGCTTTCCAGCTCGCCATGCCCTCGTCTTCGCCTTCCGCTCATCGATGACCTCCTGTCGTCATGTTACCCATTGACGACCTCAGGGCCCTGCGCAATCCGCTCCCGTAGTGCACAGGATGTAGAGTTGTTCGTGTTGTCGATCGGCGATCAGACTGGAGGGGCTGCGGATGGTGCAGAGCCGGTCCCTCATTGACAGGACGACGTTCGAGCAGTGCGAGCACACCATCCACGAAGCGCTCGCGCCCCGGGATGGTGTCGGTGACGTCCAGGACACCGCCTCCGAGGGTCTTGCCGTGGTCCAGCGCGACGGTTGGCTCGACGTGGACTGGGTCGCCGGCGCCGTGACCGAAGCTGGCTACGCCGTTTGCGTATGACCGACACTTCCACTGCTGAGTTTGCGTCGTACCCTGACCGCCGCAGTCGACGCGCTCCCATTGGAATCATCTTCATCTCCGGCGTTGCGGTCGCCCTGGCCCTCGGTGCTCCGATCGCCTTCACCGCCTCCTTGGGGGACACGGGGTACTCGATGCTGTCACGCAGCTACCCCGGTTCGGTGACGGCGCTGTTCTCCACGACCTTGCGCACGATCGTCGACGCAGCATCGTGGCTCACGATCGGTTCGCTCGTCGTGATGATGGGCGTCCTCGCCGCGCCCAGGCGAAGAGCACTCGAAGTCGTCGCCGCCCTCGAACTGCGAGTCCTGCGCTATGCGCTGCTGGGATGGATGCTGGCTGCCGCGGCGCTGGTTCCGGTCGACGCTGCCGACGCGAACGGTCTGAGCATCGCTCGTCTCGCCGAGCCCGGCGCGCTCGGCTATCTGGTCGAGGCTGCCTATTTACCCAAAGCATGGGTCGTCGTCTTCTTCGCCGCGGGCATGGCATCGCTCATCGCTCTGTTCGCACAGCGATGGGCGACATTCCTGCCGGTTGCGCTGCTGTCCGCACTAGCGATCCTGGCCCCCGTGCTGGTCCACCAGGTTCAGGTAGGCGCTGACCACGACTTCGGGTCAGATGCGGCCATGTTCCAGACGCTCGCAGTCGCGGTCCTGTTCGGTACCGCCATCATGCTAGCGGGACGCGCCGCAACTGGGAGGCTGCTAGGCCCGCAGGCGGTGACCCGCGCCGGGTGGCTCATGGCGGTGTCCTGGGTGGTCGTCGCAGCGGCCGACGTCGTGCTGGCGATGTTCAAGCTCGCCGGGCCCTTCGACGGCAATGTGACCGTCTTTCTCATTGCCGGGCGTGCCGCCGTCATTCTCCTTGCCGGTGTGCTGGTCATCGCGTTCTGGATGCTGCGTCGACGATGGACTGACCGACGCCTTATCCGTCTCGTCAGTTCGCTCACGATCCTGGCGAGCGCGTACCTCGGACTCACAGTGGCGATGCTCCGGGTGCCGCCGCCGCAGTACTTCGTTAACACGAACATCTCTCAGATCTTCTTCGGCTACGACATCGCAAATGTCCCGCCATCGTGGGCGACGATGCTTACGCAGTGGCGCCCCAACATTCTCTTCGTGATTCTGTCGGTGCTCGGCGTGAGTGTCTATTTGGCGGCTGTCATCCGTCTCCGCCGCAGGGGGGATGCGTGGCCGGCGGGGCGAACGATCGCGTGGCTGCTCGGGTGGGTTGTGGTCTTCGTGTCCACGAGCTCCGCCCTTGGCCAGTACTCCGGTGCCCAGTTCGGTACGCACATGATCGTGCACATGAGCCTCAATATGCTCGCGCCCGTTCTGCTCGTCCTCGGTGGGTTCGTTACCCTGCTGCTACGTGCGACGACGCCGCACTCACGCGCGGAAGCCGCAGGGCCACACGAGTGGATCACCGCCGTGTTGCATTGGCCGGGTACACGGATCGTCTACAGCCCGATTCTCGTTTTCATCGTCTACATCGGCTCTTACTACGCCCTCTACCTGACGCCGCTATTCGAGAACGCCATGCGATACCACTGGGCACACCAAACGATGAACCTGCACTTCCTCGTGGTCGGGTACCTCTTCTACAGCCTCGTCATCGGAGTGGATCGACCACCACGGCCGCTGCCTCCCATCGGCAAACTCGGGTATGTCCTTGCGGCGATGCCGTTCCATGCGTTCTTCGGCATCGTCCTGATGACCGCCACGGTCCCGATCGCGGACAACTTCTACCGCACCCTCGACTTCCCGTGGATGGGCGATCTGATGGTGCAGCAGCAGTTCGGCGGTGGGGTGGCCTGGGCAGGCGGCGAGCTGCCGCTCCTGATCGTCGTGACCGCCCTCGGCATTCAGTGGTCGCGCCAAGACCAGCGCGAGGCGAAACGCAAAGATCGCCACCTCGACTCTGGCGCCGACGACGAATTCGATGCCTACAACCGCATGCTGACCGAGGTGGCCGACCGATCGACCCGCGCCAACAGACCGGTTCCCACCTCGGCACCTTCGAAGGACACTCTATGAGCACAACGGAGCCTCGCTCAGTCGCGGCACCCTCGATCGAACTCAACGTCTCAGGGATGAGCTGTGCCGCCTGCGCCGGCCGGGTCGAGCGGGCGTTGAACCGCATCGACGGCGTCGATGCGGTGGTGAACTACGCCACCGAACGGGCCGTCGTGAGCGGCCTCGAGCCGTCGCGTGAGTCAGAGGCTGTCGAGGCGGTCGCCCGCGCCGGGTACGGCGCCGAGGTGCGTGTGGATTCCGCCGACGAGTGGACCCGGCGTAGCAACGAGACCCGGATAACGGATCTGCGCCGACGCCTGATCCTCGCCGCGCTCCTCACGGTACCGCTGATGGATCTGACGCTGATCCTCGCTCTCGTTCCGGGTTTGCGGTTTCCCAACTGGGAGTTGCTGTGCATCGCGCTCGCCCTGCCGATCGTCACGTGGGCGGCCTGGCCGTTCCACCGCGCCACAATTCGCAATCTCCGCCACGGCGCAGTGAGCATGGACACTCTTGTGTCCCTCGGAATCGCGGCCTCGTTTGGCTGGGCGCTGGTCGCCGTGCTCAGCGGATCCGACTCATCCGGCTATTGGATCGGCTATGGCCCAACACCACCTGGTGCCAACGCCATCTACTTGGATGTCGCTGCGGGCATGACCACGTTTCAACTCGCTGGCAGGTACTTCGAAGCACGCTCCCGCCGCAAGGCGGGCGATGTCCTGGATGCGCTAGCCGCACTCGCGCCCGCGTCCGCCCGGGTTCGCCGTGACGGAGTCGACGTCGTCATTCCCATCGGAGAAGTTCGCGTGGGAGACACCGTCGTGGTTCTCCCCGGCGAGACCCTCCCCGTCGACGGCGGAGTCACGGAGGGCTGGGCGGCCGTGGACACCAGCGCGATGACGGGTGAGCCGGTGCCGCGTGAGACCGGCCCAGGGAAGACCGTGATGGCCGGCACCGTCAATACGAACGGGCGCCTCGTCATCCTCGTCGCGGCCACCGGGACTCGAACACAACTGGCCCAGCTAGCCTCGCTGGCCGAACGTGCTCAAGAAACCAAAGCACGCGTCCAATCTCTCGTCGACCGGACCGTGCAGTGGTTCGTGCCGGCGATCGTCGTACTCGCCGTCGCCACGACCACGGGGTGGTTGCTCGCGGACACGCAGCTTCCACGCGCTATCTCGATCGGCGTGGCGGTCTTGATCATCGCCTGCCCGTGCGCACTGGGCCTTGCCACACCCACGGCGCTCATGGTCGGCGTCGGCCGGGGCGCGCAGCTGGGCATCCTCATCAAAGGGCAGGGAGCGCTGGAAGCATCCGGTCGCATCGACACCGTCGTGCTCGACAAGACCGGTACGCTCACCGAAGGCGTCATGCATGTCGTAGAGCAGACGGTTGATTCCAGCATCTCGGCACACGACGCGCTGCGTATCGCAGGTGGTCTCGAGGCCAGCTCGACGCACCCCATCGCTGCGGCGATCCTCGATCACGCGCGAACGAAGGTGCACGACCTGTCGGACGTGGCGGACTTCCGTGTGGTGGCTGGACTCGGTGTGGAGGGCGCCGTCGAGGGCGCGAACACCGCCATCGGTGGGCCACGGCTCGCCGCCCACCTTGATGCAGACATTCCACCGGCGCTGAAGGAAGCGATCGACCGGGCGCGCACGGCGGGAGCTTCACCCCTCGTGCTTGTGCGGGACCGAAGGGCCGTCACAGTGTTCGCCGTCGAGGACCGCGTGCGCCCGAGTGCCGTTGCGGCCGTAGCGGCCTTGACGGATCTCGGCATGCACACCGTTCTCCTCACTGGCGACGATGATGCGTCAGCGCGACGGGTGGCTGCAACCGTCGGTATCGACGACGTGCGCTCACAAGCCACGCCGGTCGAGAAGGCGCAGGCAATCTCAGACCTTCGCGCAGCCGGTCACCGCGTCGCGATGGTCGGAGATGGCATCAACGACGCTGCAGCCCTGGCTAGCGCCGACCTAGGGATGGCCGTCGTAAGCGGTACTGACGTCGCGCTCAAATCTGCCGACATCATCCTCGTCCGTGACGACCTCAGCGTCGTGCCTGACGCGATCGGCCTCTCTCGGCGAACACTAGGCGCCATCCGCGGGAACCTCGTTTGGGCATTCGGCTACAACATCGCCGCGATCCCCCTCGCGTCTGCTGGCCTGCTGAACCCGCTGATCGCGGCGGCCGCGATGTCGCTGTCGTCAGTCTTCGTCGTGTGGAACAGTCTCCACCTGCGGAACTTCGCGCCGACACGCCGCCGGGAAACGTAAAGCTTGTCCCGCTTCAGTCGTCACGCGGCTCGCAGACCACTCACTGGACCAATTGAAACCCCCAGCGGCTCACTCTGAGCAGCTCGACAGGGGCTCGTCGTGGACCGCGGCGCCGGACCGGCGCCAGAGTTCAGCTGAGGCCTGAGTAGGAGTGGAGGCCCTGGAAGAAGATGTTGACGACCGTGAAGTTGAACAACACAGTGGCGAACCCGATGATGGATAGCCATGCGGAGCGGGTGCCGCGCCAGCCCCGGGTTGCGCGAGCGTGGATATAGCCGGCGTACAGGACCCAGATGACGAACGTCCATACCTCCTTGGTATCGAAGCCCCAGTAGCGTCCCCAGGAGTCGTTCGCCCAGATGGCGCCGGCGATGAGAGTGAATGTCCAGAACATGAAGCCGACGATCGCGAATCGGTAGGCGAGCGATTCGAGTGCGTCGGAGCTGGGGAGCGTACGTAAGAGTCCGGAACCGATGGGGCGGACGACATTCGCCGTCGCTGCGGCTCGACGTTCTCGGCGAGCCTGCAGCAGCTGGGTGACCGAGATGCCGCACGCGATCGCGAACAGGGCGGTGGCGAGGGAGGCGACGAAGACGTGGATGACCAGCCACACGCTCTTGAGCGGATCCATCAGCGGGACGACCTCGACGTAGAACGCAACCGTGGCCCCGCCCAGCAGTAAGACGACCATCCCGATGAGGAACCCGCCAAGGAAGCGCAGGTCGTACCACCGGAGCACCAGCAGGAAGACAGCCACGATTAGGAGCGTCCCGGTGAGCGCGAACTCGTACATGTTCGCCCACGGGACACGGTCGGCGGCGATACCGCGGCCGACGGTTCCACCGAGATGAAACAGGAATCCCAGCACGGTGAGCGCCGTGCCGATCCGCGCCCACAGCAGTGGGCGGCGCAGCCGCGGCGGCGTGTGCAGTTCGAGAGGCGTGCTTTGTTCAGGGGCGGTCTCTTCCCACGGGCGAGCGTTGGCGGTCGCGGTGACGAGGGCGGGTACGCGCTCCGCGTGCTGCGTCGATCCGGAGCGAGTGGCACGCTGGGCGAGGTCGATCGTGTAGACGGCGAAGGCCAGCACATAGATGGCGATCGCTGTCCACACCAGCAGCAGCGAAATTCCGTCGAGCGAGAAAGCCTCGGAATCGGGCATCGTGGGCCCCTTTCTTAGGGTGATGGACGGGGACGGGAACGGGCGTGAGCGATTCCGAGCATGGTCAGCCCCGTGCCGGCGCCGAACGTGAGCAGCAGAGCAACCCAGGGGCCGAGGATGGTGGCGGGGGTGAGGCCGGTGCGCAGGGAGACAGTAGTGATCTTGCCGGCGGCGGTGTCGACGTCGATGGTGTCGATCGTTGCGCCGTCCGGGGCGATCACTTGGCTGGTACCCACGGTAGAGACGTTGACGACAGCGCGGCCAGTCTCGATTGCGCGCATCCGGGCGAAGGCGAGTTGTTGAAGGTTCTCGTCGCTGCCGCGGAAGTCGGCGTTGTTGGTCTGGAACACGTACAGCTGCGCGCCGGCCTGGGCGCCGTCCCGAATCACCTCGTCGTAGATCACGTCGAAGCAGATCCCCAGCCCCACCCCGACCTGCCCGATCCTCACCAGGGGCGGATTGGTGCCCGGGGTGTAGTCGCGTTGGATCAGGTCCACCAGGCCCGGGACGATCCGCTCGAAGAACCACCGGTCCGGCACGTACTCCCCGAATGGGACCGGGTTGACCTTGTCGTGCCACTGCCGATCAGCGGGATCGGCAGTCCACAGGAGGGACGTGTTGAAGACATCCTTGCCTCGAGCGGTGGCGGCATTCATCAACAGCGGTGCCCCCGCGGCACGAACCAACCGGTCGAGCTCCGCGGCAGTGCGGACGTTGTTGAGGGGGTCGGAGTCCACCCCGCCTTCCGGCCAGACCAGTAGGTCCATCGGCTCACCCAGTAGCGGTGCCGTGGCCTCGGTCTGCGCGGCGAGCACGTCACCGGGCGCCTTCTGGTCGAAGTAGCCGGCAGGACCATTTCCCTGCACCCACCCGACCCTGAGCGTGCCGGCGGCGGTGGTAGAAAACTGCGGTGTCGCGACAAGCACGAGTGCGACGATCCCCACGGGGAGGAGGCGGCGCACGAACCGCGGGCTACCGGCGCGAACCACCTGCACGATCGCGGCGCACAGCGCCACGATGAGGAAGGACAGACCGGTCACGCCCGTCCAGGACGCGACTTCGCGGAACGGGCCCTCCACCTGGGTCATCCCGAGACGCGTCCACGGGAATCCCGAATACGGCCACGCCCCCATCAGGACCTCGCGAGTCGACCACAACGCCGCCACGATCAGCGGTACGACGACCAGCTGCACGCCACCGGGCGGCCAATGTCGCGCCGCCCACCTGTAGGCCAAGGCGATCGGGATCGCACCAGCGCCGAACAGCAGTGCTTCGAGCCCGGCGAGAGCCACCCACGGCACGGGGCCGAGGAACTCACCGACCCAGACCAGATGGGCGAAGAAGAACAGGGCGCCGAAGACGGTGCCGACCAGCAGCGCTCCCCCGACGCTGCGGCCGATCAAAGAGATCAGCGCCATCGTGACACTCACCAAAGTAAGTGGCCACCATCCGACAGACGGTGAGCCGAGATCCATCGCATACCCTGCCACCGCAGCCATAGGCACCGCAGCCCACAACGGCAGCCCGTCCCCGGCCTTCCGCACGACACGTGAGACGCTGCCTGTCGCCGCCGCCGTGGTCGCTTCGACCGAGATAGTGGGGGGATACACGGTCACCTATCCTTCTGGTCGAGCTGGTTGAGATAGTCGTTGTAGGCATCGAGATCGGGGTCGCCGTGGATGTCAGCGAACCTGGCGGCAGCGGCGTCCCGGGCGCTGTCGTCGCGGAACCAGCGGTGCATGACGAACAACAGCATCAGCAGGGTCGGTGCCTCCCCGTACGACCAGGCCAGGCCGCCGGCGAGTCTTTGATCATCGAGGGGATTGACGCCGAGCGCCAGGGTGGAGGCGACGAAGTGGTCCACGAGCAACGTGGTGGACATCATGAGGAACACGCCGAAAAAGGCGTGCAGCGCAGCCTCGGCGAACACATCGAGTGCACGGCCGGCGTGGTTGAGCCGGATCGGGAGTGGGTCCGCGGAGAGCACCGGGACGGTGAACAGGATCCCCGCGACCAGGAACCCCACCTCGAGGACGACGTGACCGGCTGGCGCAGCGAGGATGCCGTCAGCGAACTCGGCGAGATAGAGACCATAGAACGCGAACAGGTAGAGCGGCAAAGCGACCCACGGGCTGAGTGCCCATCGGGCGCACCTGCTGCGCAGCCCTCCGTGGGCGGCGCGGAGGACGGCCCGGCCGAAACCGCGGTGGGGTGTGGCACGCAGCAGGAGGGTGCCCGGGGAGCCGAGGACCAACAGCGGGGGGATGGCGATCATGAGCGTGAGTTGCTGAAACATGAATACCGAGAGCAGCGCATACCCGTAGCTTTCAACACCGAGCCCTGTGATCGCGGCGAGCGTGAGGCACCCGAGGAGGAAGCTCACCGTGCGCCACGCCGGCCACCGCCGTCCTCCCGCCCATAGGCGGACCGCACCTAGCAGGTAGGCGACGGCGAGGACCGCCGCGACTAGCGGCAACAGCGGCAACGGCAACGCCACGGGGGTGAGGAAGCCAAGCAGGGTCGGCGGGGTGTCGGGGATCCAGGCGATCATCGGTCCTGCGCCTCGGCGGTGTAGGCGGTCGTGTGCTTTGCGGCGAGGTCGGTGACGGCTCGGGCAAGGGTGGGGTCTTCGCCACGGGCCAGACCCGCGTACTCGATGTGGATGCCTCCGGCGGCGGGGACGGCTTTGACCCAGAGACGCCGACGGGGGACGAATAGCCCAGCGAACAGGCCAAGCGTGGCCAGGGTCGCGAAGACGAGCACCCAGGTGCCGCTGGGGTCGTTCTGGATCTGCAGTGACGCGAACCGTTTCACTGGCTCCCCGGCAACGTCCAAGGCGTCCTCCCACGTGACGCTCCCCCACCCGTTCGGGAGCTCGGCGGTCTGTCCGGGGATGAGCTCGAGGGAGTCAGCTCCCGAATCGCCGCCGGTGTGCTGGGTGAGGCCCTCCACCTCAAGGGTGTACACCGACCGGGGAGTGCCATCGTCGATACCCAGATCGCCGCTGAAGACATTGAGCGTGAGTACGGGGTTGGCCGCGTCCGGGTAGATCGATGTGAATGCCCCGGACGGGAGCACGCCTTGAGTGGGGTAGAAGAACCCGACCAAACCGAGTTGCTCGGGCAGCCCGTCGGGGATCTTGATGATCCCCAGGGAGGTCATGTTGGAGTCCTGCGGTAGGAACGGCTGCGACTCGCTGTACACGACTGCACCCTCGGAGTCGCGAATCGTCAGTGTGGGTGCGTATCCATTGCCGAGCAGGTAGACGCGGTCGCCGGCGACGGTGATCGGGCGGTTCACGATCACGCTCTCAGCGCGGTCCTCTGCCCCGGGTGCGCGGATCGTGACATCGGCCGAGAAATCCCCTGCCTGCCCTGCCCCCGCGGTGCCGGGCAGGCGATAGGAGACTTGGAAGTCATCGAGGGTGAGTGAGTACGGGGCGAGGCCGGCGCCGTCGACGAACCGACCTGGGTTGAACGAGGAGTAGTCGCTGAGCGCGTTGACGAACGTCGTGCCCTCCACCACGACCCGCTGCCCCGTGTACGCGAACGCACTGCCAAACCCCACCGAGACGAGCACCCCGACCAGGGCGACGTGGAAGATCAGGTTGCCAGTCTCGCGCAGGTAGCCGCGCTCGGCTGATAATGACGCCCATCCCGTTCCGTCGTACCGTTGCACTCGGTAACCGATGCGGCGCAGTTGCCGCTCTGCGATGTCGACCGCGACCTTAGCTGGATCCTGCTGCGCGTTGTGTGCGGGCAGAGTTGTTTCATGGTGGGCGGGCAATCGGGACAGGCGGGCAGGGGTGCGCGGTGGCTGGGAGCGCAGTGCCTTGTAGTGGTGGCGGGTGCGGGGGATGACGCAGCCGATGAGGGAGGCGAACAGCAGCAGGTAGATTGCGGCGAACCAGGGGGACTGGTATACGTCGAACAGGCCGACCATGTCGGCGAGCGGGAACAGGTCGGGGTTGTCGCGCTCCCACTGGATGACGCCGTTGGGGTCGGCACTGCGCTGAGGGAAAAGCGATCCCGGTACCGCCGCAATCGCGAGGGACAGCAGTAGCAGCAGTGCTGTGCGCATACTGGTCAGTTGCCGCCACGCCCACCGCAGCCACCCCGCCGCCCCTAGCGCCGGTTGGGTGATCTCAGCCGCGCTGTCGTTGTGATCGCTGGGCCGGAGCGGATCGAACGCCTCGTCTGTGGTCTCGGATTCAGAGCGGGAGCGGGACATTGATCACCACCTGCTGCAGCGCCGACATCAGCATCGTCCATAGCCCGGTCACCATCAGCAGCCCAAGGAGAATGAGCATCGCACCACCGATGATGTTCAAGGTGCGGGTGTGGCGACGCAGGAACGCCACGGAGCGAGATGCCCAACCCCACCCGGCTGCGAGGATGAGAAATGGAATGCCCAAGCCGAGCGAGTAGGCGAGCCCGAGCAGGCCGGCGCGCGCAGGATCGCCGAGGTTCCAGGACATGGAGATAATCGCCGCGAGAGTAGGGCCGATGCAGGGTGTCCAGCCGACGCCTAGCGCGAATCCGAGAAGTGGCGCCCCAATCAACCCGGCCCGGCCCCGGGTGCGCGGACGGAGGGTGCGTTGGGCAATGCCGAAGAGCCCGAGGAAAACCAGCCCGAGAGCGATGATGACCACACCGAAAACGCGGGTGAGGATGTTCGCGTACTGCAACAGTAGGAACCCGAACGTACCGCCGAGGATCGTGGCGGCGACGAACACCACCGTGAATCCACCAATGAACAGGCTCACGCCCAGCAGCAGCCGGGCGCGATCGGCAGTGACTGTCCTCTCCGGCGCGCCGGCGCTGGGGGCTGCGGCGGCGGTGGTGCCGCCGAGGTAGCCGAGGTAGCCGGGCACGAGCGGCAGCACGCACGGGGATACGAAGGACACCAGTCCAGCGAGCAGCGCGATCGGGATCGCGATCCAGAGCGCGCTGTCGATGACCGCCACCCCGGGGTTCATCGGGCATCCTCGGCGAGGGTGTCGGCGACGAGGGTGGACAGGATCGAGGCGCTGGCGAGCTGCCCGATGACTCGGGCGGCGACCCTACCGTCCCTGTCAATCACGAGGGTGGTCGGGGTGGCCTGGATCGGGGTGACCTGCGCGAATGCGAGCTTGACCTTGCCGTCATCGACATCGATCACGCTGGGATAGGTGACGTTGTTGTCCTCCGCGAACGACAGCGCGGTAGCGGGCTGGTCGTAGGTGTTGACACCGAGGAACGCGACACCGTCATTCTGGTACTCCTGCCACACTTCTTCGAGCAGGGGCGCCTCGGCGATGCACGGCCCACATGCGGCGTACCAGAAGTTCACCACCAGCACACCGCCCCGGTAGTCGTCACCGGTCACGGTCTCGCCGGTCTCGGTGACGCCCTCGAATGCAACGGGGTCTCCTCGTTCCGCGGCCGGTATCTCGACCACTTGGAAATCGGCGGAGATGTAGCCTTTCTCGCTTCCATCGCGGTACTGCTGTGCGAGTGAATCGTTGACAGCACAGCCGGTGAGAAGGCTGCCCAGCACCAACATCGCAGCCACCCAGCCGACACTTCGCTTGTGGGCGGTCATGTGCGCTGCACCTTGATCAGCCCGCCAGCGACGAGGAACACGACCGCCGCGACCGGCTGCGCAGCCGTCCACACCGGGCCCGTGAACGCGAACGGCAATACCGGGTTCCAGATCACCACGATCGCGGCGAATACCGGTACCCACCACCACTGGCGCGCCTGTACCGCGAACCACGCCACGATCACTCCGAGGATGGCGGCCAAGTACAACACCATCAGGAACCACTCGCCTCCCACCAGCGCCGGGGCGAGAAACAACGCCGCCGCCGCGATCAGCCCGGGCGCGAATGCGTTGCGTTGATACGGCAAGGCGACACGTTCCTTCCCGCTCACGTCGCCTCCTCCGTGCTCAATCCCGGGATGGCTTCCTGGGAGGTGGGTGGCGTGCTCGCGCGGGGTCGACGGGCCCAGAGGATCCTCGTGAGCACAACGACGCCGGCGCCGAGCGCGACGTCGGCGAGGTTGCCGATGAACAGGTTGCCGTAGGCGAGGAAATCAGTCACCTGGCCGCGGGCGAATCCGGGTGGGGAGAATATCCGGTCGATGAGGTTTCCGATTGCGCCTCCGAGAATCAGCCCGATCCCGACCGCCCACCATGATGTCCGGGCGCGCGTCGCGGCGGCTAGGAGGAGGACCGTGGCGACCGTTCCCAGCAGGGTGAGCAACCAGGTCGCGCCTGAACCGAAGGAAAGGATCGCGCCCGGGTTGAAGGCCAGCTGCAACCCGAGCAGGTCACCCAGCAATGGAATCCGCTCCCGCTCGCTCAGCCCTGCCAGTGCCGCCGCCTTGCTGGTCTGGTCGATCAGCACTACCCCTGCTGCCGCAACGCATGCTACGGCGAATCTGCGAGCCTGGTCACGACCCATCAGGGGAGCCCCCACTGTTCCTCGCCGCATCGTCTCGAGCTGCTCTGTCGGCATCTGCCCGGTCCCGTCGGCGGCGCCCACGCGAAGCGACCAACACGAACGCCGCACCGAAGAGAAGGACGCCGCTGAGGACGGCGAGGATCGGGAGGAGCGCTTCAGCCCCGGGGAGTTCGCCGGCACCCGCGCTACCGGGTGTGTCGGTGGATGTCGGAGATGGCGTGGGTGCCTGCTCGGCGACGCTCACTTCGGGGGCGGGGGTGGTGGTGTCGATCGGAAGGGGTTCGACCGTGTACGTGTACTCGCCGGTGATCGGGTGCCCGTCGCTCGTGACCACGCGCCACGATACGGTGTAGACCCCCTCCGACGGTTCGGGCGCCAGATGCTGGGTGACCCACGTGTCAGCGACGATGGGAACGTCTGTGGCGATGTCCTGACCTTCCGGAGCGATCACCTCGATGATTGCGGACTCCATGTCTATGAGGAGCTCGCCGCTAAAGGACAGGGTGATCTCGTCCGGCGATCCGTTGATCGTGGTGTTCGCTTGCGGGTAGGAAGAAACCAGTTCTTCGTGCGCCGAGGCGGGGGCCGCGGTAGCGAGAGCGATCCCTCCTCCCAGCAGGGCGGCAGCGAGAACGGTGGCGAGAGTGCGGCGAGGTCTACGCATGGGTGGTGTGTTCTCCGGGGTGGGATTGCGGTTCGATCTGGAACGTGGAGTGCTCGATGCTGACCGGGAAATGATCGGCGACACACTCCTGCAACTCCTGCAGCAGCTGTGCGGACTGTTGCGGGGAGAGGGTGTCGTCCACGACGACGTGCGCGGTCAGGGTGGGTAGGTCGGTGGAGACCTGGGAGGCGTGCAGGTCGTGCACCGCGACCACTTCCGGCAGCTCGAGGATGTGCCGCCGCACTTCACCGAGGTCCAAGCCTGGCGGCGTCGCCTCCAGGAGTACCCTCCCGGAGGCGCGCAGCAGGATGAATGTGCGGGGGATGATGAGCAGGGCGATCAGGATGCCGGCTACCGCGTCCGACCGGTACCACCCGAGCGTGGCGATGAGGATAGCGCTGGCGATCACGCCGACCGAACCGAGCGCGTCGTTGAGGACCTCAAGGAACGCGGCCCGCATGTTCAGGTTTCGCTTGCGGCCATTCAGTAGCACCATCAGCGACGCAATGTTCGCGACCAGGCCGATGATGCCGAAGAGCAGCAGGCTCCCCGACGCGATCTCCGGCGGCGCGAACAGTCGTCGGACGCCCTCGACGAGCGCGAAGATCCCGACGCCCAGCAGCAGGGCGGCCTGCGCGAGCGCACTGAGTACCTCCACGCGTCGTAGTCCCCACGTGTGTCGGTCGGACGCCGCACGGTTCATCAGGTGCGCGGCGGTGAGCGCCATCGCGAGGCCAACCATGTCTGTCAGCATGTGTGCGGCGTCGACGAGCAGGGCGAGGCTGCCGGTGATGATCGATCCGACCACCTCGGCCACGAAGACCGACGAGGTAATCGAGAATGCGATGAGCAGCCTGTTGCGGGGCGTCCCACCCCCCGCAACGTGGCTGTGTCCTGCTCCCATGGTTCGCTCCTTTTACGGGCGGTCGACGATCTGTCGGTTGGCAGTGGCGTTAGCCATACGCCGGCGAGTCAGACCCGTCGGCATCACGAGTCGCCCTTCACCGCTTGTCGGATTGCGTCCTCGAGGTCGTTCCACTTCTGCAGCTCCAGCAGTTCTCCGTCGACGAAGAATGTGGGTGTGCTACCCACCCCCAGTGCTTGTCCCTCGGTGAAATCTGCTTCCACCCGGGCCAGCGTCGCCGGATCCGCGACCGCCGCGTCGTATGCGGCCATGTCCAGGCCCAGCTCCTCCGCAAATCCGCGGAACACTTCAGCACGGGATTCCTGCGCCTCACCCCACTCGGCTTGCGTCTCGAACAACCGGTGATACATCTCCTCGAACTGCCCCTGCTCCGCGGCGGCTTGCGCCGCCAGCGCGGCGTTGGTGGAGTTGGTGTGACCGGGCAACGGGAAGTAGCGGACGATATAGGTGATCTCCCCCGCGAATTGATTGCGCAGGTCTTCAACGACGGGGTAGAACGCCCCGCACGCCTCGCACTCGAAGTCCAGGAACTCCACCACCGTCACCGCTCCGTCCCCTCCATCGTCGAGAACGTGCGAATTGGGCCGTACAACTTGCGGCTCCTCGCCACCCTCTGGGGGAGGAGTAGTGGGCGCCTGACTGATGAGGACGTAGATCAAGGCGGTCAGCAGCAGAGCGGCTACCACCGCGGTGGTGACGATCGTCACCTTGATTGGGGTTTTCAAACGGACACTCCAGACACATCAACGAGCACGTCAAGGACCACGGCCGGCCGCGAGAGTCGCAACCGTCACAAGGGGCGTGCCCGCTTCAGACGCGGGAGAGCGAGAGCTGAGCGAGAGTGAGAGTAGGGGTGAAGCGGCGGTCGATCGCCCTCATTGGAGTGCTCACGCGGGAGCCCACAGTGACGACGCGTGGACTGACTCGTGCCGCGTAGACGCGTTTCAGGACCAGGAGGATTAGAGAGCAGAAGATTCCGAGAAGGCAGCCTGCGGCTCCTACCATCGCGCCGCTCGAATTGTTCGCTCCGACCTCGCCTCGGTCTGGGGCGCTTGCCGCTGTGGCTTCTGGCGCCACTGCAGCCGGTTCCACCGACCCCATGCCAGCAGCAGTATCGACACTCGCCGTAACTGCAGGTGCAAGGATCGTAGAAACCCCACCAAATTCGGAGTGGGTCGCAGACCAAATCCCCGATATGAGCACGAAGGCCAGGCCCAGACCTGTAATGATCTTCGTTATCAGCAACCGCTCGTACAACGTTTTCGACGGTCGAGATGGCGCCGCGGGCTTCATGACGTGCCCATGATACCAACGGTTGATCGCATCTGAGCACGGCCGCCCGTGCACGGGTGCTGTGTTCATTGTCGCGACTGGCCTACTCGCTGCTCGATTCGCGCCGCTCGACGTGCCCTCCACTCGCGTCGTGATGTTGTCGACGGCCACGCAAGACTCCCTTCTCGTGCTGCCGTCCCGCTCGCCCTACCCGCCTCGCTGAGCGTCGCGCCGCTCGCTGTCGAAACCCAGACGCTGGTGGAACTCGTCGCCATCGTCGTGCTCGTGCGCCTCGTGCCCCGCACCGCTCGGCCCAGCGCTCCTGCAGCGGCAGCCGAATGACCAACTCCGGCCCCGGGTGGCTCGATCAGTAATGGAGGGCGGCCTGGATCGCCGTGTCTAGGTCTTCCCAACGCTCGATGATGAGGGGTCACCATCGACGCAGAACGTCGGGGTGCTGCTGACTGCCAAGGCGCAGCCTTCCTCGAAGTCGGATCGCGCGCGCTCCTCGTTGCCGGGTTGGAGACGGCCGCATCGTAGGTTGCCATGTCCAGCCTGAGGTCGACGGCGTAGTCGCGGAACAGCACGGGGTGGGAGTCTTGTGCCTCGCCCCACTACCCCTGTATCTCGAACAGCGGGTGGTACATGCCCTCAAACCGGCCCTGCTGGGCGGGGGCTTCGTTTCGAATGTATTCGCGGCTCAGTGGTGGTGCGCGTCGTGGTGGTCGTTGTCGTCGTGCTCATCTTCGAGAAGCATTCCGACTGATGTCGCGCACGCATCGCCACGCCAGGCCTCGATGCCCTCTCGGATCGCAAACGCGGCGATGACGAGGCCGGCGATCGCATCGGCCCACCACCAGCCGAACAAGCTGTTCACCACGAGGCCGATGAGTACCGCGGCAGACAGGTAGGTGCAGATCAGGGTCTGCTTCGAGTCGGCAACGGCGGTGGCTGATCCCAGCTCGCGACCGGTACGGCGTTCCGCGAAGGACAGGAACGGCATGATGACGACACTGAGTGCGGTGATGACGATGCCCAGCGTGGAGTGCTCCACGTCGACCTGGCCGACAAGAGCGAGCACGGAGGAGGCGGTCACGTACGCGGCGAGGGCGAAGAACGCGACTGCGATGACCCGTAGCGTGCCTTTCTCCCACCGCTCGGGATCGCGTCGTGTGAACTGCCATGCGACGGCGGCCGCGGAGAG
Source organism: Microbacterium sp. LRZ72 (assembly GCF_033792225.1). Lineage (NCBI taxonomy): Bacteria > Bacillati > Actinomycetota > Actinomycetes > Micrococcales > Microbacteriaceae > Microbacterium > Microbacterium sp. LRZ72. The sequence goes on along the minus strand of NZ_JANGEX010000013.1, from coordinate 45,548 downwards.
AACTTCGATCGTCGAGTCGAGGCCGAAACCGATCAGCGCGGCGGAGGATGCAGCGGTTCCCGCGGCAATTGCGGCCACGGCTTCGATCAGGTTGTAGGCGATCGTCGCGGTGACAATCCAGCGGATGCGGCGTTCAAGGGTGTGGCGGCGGTCGCCGGCCAGGCGGGGCGCGGTGGTGGTCATGCGCAGGTGCAGCTCTCTCCGGTGCAGCAGCCGGGCTCGACGTAGAGAACGACGCGCAGCAGCTCGTCGAGGGCGGGGGTGAGGTGCGAGTCCGCGAGGCGATACCACGTGCGTCGGCCATCCGGCACCGCCTCAACGAGACCGCAACCACGAAGGCAGGCAAGTTGATTGGACATGACCTGTCGAGTAACGCCGAGAGCCTCGGCCAGATCCGAGGGGTGTGCAGGCGCCTCCCGCAACGCTAGGAGTGCGCCCGCGCGAGTGGCGTCAGAGAGCGCATGGCCAAGCCGCGCGAGTGCAGCGGTATGCGTGACGGTAGCGGTAGCAGTGGACATAGAACCGAGGATACATAAAATGATGAATAAACGGAAAGCTGTATGAATTGAGTCGGAATGTCTCGCGCGTCGGTTGCTGTCGGGATCGCAGCGTAATGACACTAGATGTCATGCAATCAGGCGCTTTCCGGCTAAGCCAGCGCGGCTTGACGCGTGCCACCCTCCGGTTGTCGTCGACGACGTGATCGGGCGAGATCGCACATCGCTTGCAAGGCAACTGTCCGATCGGACGCATATAGAACCGCGCGGCCAACCTCGGGCGGCGGCCCCGGACTGTAAGTGGCGCATTGGCGTGGTCCTCTCCTGGATCGCGACAACTGAGCGGATCTCGCAACGAGGCGTTGCGCGACTCGGCTGCTCCACCCGTGTTGCTCGTGACCCACTCCCGCCTCGGCTGATGTCGCGTCAGCTGCCTCTATATACGGTAGGGGGGTATAGTATCGAGTTGTGAATGGTTATGCGGGGAACAAGGATGATCTGCTCAGGCGGCTGAGCCGCGCGGAGGGGCAGGTGCGTGGCATTGCGCGGATTGTTGAGATCGACGAGTACTGCATCGACATCCTCCCCCAGGTGTCGGCGGCGACGAGCGCGCTGGAGACGGTCGCGTTGTCGCTGCTGGCGGATCATCTGTCCCATTGCGTCGCGGAGGCTGCGGCTGAAGGCGGCCCGGTAGCCGAAGAGAAGATCCGTGAAGCGAACGAGGCGATCGCTCGCCTGTCCGCTCATGACCCCCAAACCTGATCGAAAGGACCCGAAGATCATGACCACGAACGAGCGCCCTGACCTGGGCCTGACCGACTCCGTCGCCGGATGCAGCTGCTGCGCCACAGCGTCGGTTCCGGACACGCAGCCCGCCGCATCCACCTTCGCCGAAGAAGTGCTGGTCGATGGTATGACGTGCTCGCACTGCGTGATGAGCGTGACCGAGGAGATCACCGCGATCGACGGTGTCGATAGCGTGTCGGTCGATCTGAACGCCGGTGGAACCTCGCGGGTCACCATCCACGGTTCCGCCCCGATCGATGCCGCACGGGTCCGGGCTGCGGTGGAGGAGGCGGGGTACACCATCGCCGACACACCCGCATGAGCACCGTCGACGTGGACCTCGACATCTCGGGGATGACCTGCGCATCCTGCGCGACCCGGATCGAACGCAAGCTCAACAAGATCCCGGGCGTGGAGGCGGCGGTCAATTACGCGACCGAGAAGGCGCGCGTGCACGCCGACGGTGTGGAGACGGCGCAGTTGATCGCGGCGGTCGAGTCCGCCGGCTATTCTGCGGCGGTTCCCGTGCCGGTGATTGATGAGTCCATGTCGGACGCGGCACGCGCCGATGACGTCGAGTTGGTGGCCCTCCGCCGCCGGTTGCTGATCAGCACGGCCCTGGCGGTGCCGGTTGCGCTGATGTCGATGATCCCGGTGCTGCAGTTCACGAACTGGCAGTGGCTCGCGCTGACCCTGACTGCGCCGATCGCGGTGTGGGGTGCGTGGCCGTTCCATCGGGCAGCGTTCGTGAACGCCCGCCACGGCGCCGCGACCATGGACACCCTGATCAGTGTGGGGGTGATCGCTGCATTCGGGTGGTCGCTGTACGCACTGTTCTTCGGCATGGCGGGGATGCCGGGTATGCACATGACTTTCACCCTGTTCGGCAGCCCGGAAGCCGGAATCGGGGAGATCTACCTGGAAGTCGCCGCTCTCGTCACCGTGTTCATTCTCGCTGGCCGGTACGCAGAGGCACGGGCGAAGAAGTCCTCATCTGAGGCGTTGCGTGCCCTGCTCGAGCTGGGCGCCAAGGAGGCCACGCGTCTTGTGGGCGGGGTGGAGCAGCGGGTTCCGGTTGCGCAGCTTGCCGTGGGGGATCGTGTGCTGGTGCGTCCCGGCGAGAAGGTCCCCTCGGACGGACTCGTCGTCGACGGGACCTCTGCGATCGATGCGAGCATGCTGACCGGCGAGTCCGTTCCGGTCGAGGTCACCGTCGGGTCCCGTGTGGTGGGTGCCACCGTGAACGTCGGTGGACGCCTGATCGTCGAGATTACGAGGGTCGGGGCGGACACGGAGCTTGCTCGGATGCAGCGACTGATGGATGAAGCGCAGACCGGCAAGGCACGCGTGCAGCGCCTCGCCGACCGGGTCTCCGCCGTGTTCGTTCCGATCGTGATACTCCTGGCGATCGTCGCGTTCGTCGGATGGATGCTGGTCGGCGGATCCCTCGAGGTCGCGTTCACCGCCGCGGTGGCGACGTTGATCATCGCGTGCCCGTGCGCGCTGGGTCTGGCCACTCCGACCGCGCTGCTGGTCGGCACCGGACGCGGGTCACAGCTGGGCATCCTCATTCGTGGGCCGCAGGTTCTCGAGCAGACCCGTCAGGTCGACACCGTCGTGCTGGACAAGACCGGAACCATCACGCAGGGCGCGATGACCGTGACCACCGTCTTGGCGGTCTCCGGCGTCACCGATGACGAGCTGCTGCGGATCGCCGCCGGCGCAGAGTGGGGATCCGAACACCCCGTGGCGCGGGCGATCGTGAGCGCTCATGATGGTGGGGCGCCGGTGGCGGAGTCGTTCGCCTCTCACGCCGGTTTCGGTGTTCAGGCTGCTATCGAAGGTTCGCTGGTCGTGGCTGGACGCTCGGAGTGGGTGCAGGACCAGTGGTCCGTTCATCTGCCGATCCGTTTTCGCGGTGAGGCTGAGGTGCTGGAGGCCGCCGGGTGCACGGTGATCGCGGTCGCCCGCGACGGGGAATTCCTCGGCATCGTCGCGGTCTCCGACACCGTCAAGCCCACCAGCGCGGACGCGATCGCTCGCTTCCGCGCCTTGGGCCTGCGCCCTGTGCTGCTCACCGGCGACAACGCCGGCGCCGCCGATCACATCGCGGGTCTGGTCGGGATCGACGATGTTCGCGCTGGCGTCACCCCCGCCGGGAAGCTCGACGCCATCCGGCAGCTGCAATCCTCAGGGCGTGTGGTGGCGATGGTCGGCGACGGTGTCAACGATGCCGCCGCCCTCGCCGCGGCCGACCTCGGTATCGCGATGGGGGGCGGGACGGACGCGGCCATCGCCGCCAGCGACGTGACCATCGCCTCAGGCGACCTCCTGATTGTCGCGGATGCGATCCGGCTGTCGCGCCGGACCCTGGGCACCATCAAGGGCAACCTGTTCTGGGCGTTCGCGTACAACATCGCCGCGATCCCGATCGCGATGCTCGGCCTGCTCAACCCCCTGGTTGCCGCCGCAGCCATGGCCATGTCGTCGGTGTTCGTCGTGACAAACAGTCTCCGCCTGCGACGGTTCCGCCCAGCGCCGGCGACGATGGTGCCCATCGCACCCGCGACGCGGGTACCGCAGCCCCTCTGAGAGCTGGTGGCCGGATGCTCCACGCCGACCACCAGCGAGGAATACTCTGAAGGAGAGGAGGTGAGATCTCGATGATCGCTCTCGCGCAGCAGTTGCGCCGCAGCCCGTCCGGGCTGGGCCGTTCTGTGCTGCTGCTCATCGCCCTCACCGCCGCTCTGATCGTGGGGCTGCTCGCGATGCACGCGCTCGGCGCCCCGACTGCGAACGCGGAGCCGGCCGCGGCCGTGTCTGTGCAGGAAGCCGGCGCCGCCCACGGCCATGATGCGCCACCGGCCGACGGGATCTGCCCGGACTGCGGGGGACATGAAGCCATGCTCGCGATGACGTGCGTCGTTGCCCTCCTGATCGTGTCGCTGCTGTTCCTTGTGCCCCGTGCCGGCGTCAGCTGGGGGGTTGTTTTCGGCCGGGCTGGACCGCTCATGGTCGCCGGCCGGGTAGCGGTATCCCGGCCACCGTCTCTGCTCGTTCTCTGCATCAGTCGTACGTGATGACAGCTCGCTGACCTTTCTCGAGGTCAGCGCAGCTTTCGCGCGCGATCACACCGATCGTGCGCGCCGCACAGACGATTGAGGAGAAACCACATGAAGAACCGTGCCGCGGCGACCGCCGCGATCACCCTGACCGCCCTGCTCGCCCTCGCCGGTTGCGCCGGCACTACCGGTAGCGGCCGGATGGACAACATGCCCGGAATGGGCTCATCCGCATCCTCGGCCGCCGACGTGAACAACGCCGACATGCAGTTCACGATGATGATGATCCCGCACCACGAACAGGCAGTTGAGATGGCCGACATGATCCTCGGCAGGGACGGCGTCGACGAGCGCGTCATCACCCTGGCGGAGCAGATCAAGGCCGCCCAAGGCCCGGAGATCGAGCTGATGCAGTCCTGGTTCGATGACTGGGGCACCCCGATGGGGGATATGGGCGGGATGGACCACGGGGGGATGATGTCGGACACCGACACGCAAGCCCTCCAGGACGCCACCGGGGTCGAGGCCTCCCGCCTCTTCCTGGAGCAGATGATCGTCCACCATGAAGGTGCGATCGAGATGGCGCAGACCGAGGTCGACAACGGCCAGAACGCCGATGTGGTCGCCCTCGCCGAAGCCATCATCGCCTCGCAGACCACCGAGATCGCCACGATGGAGGACATTCTCGCGACCCTCTGACAGTCAGGCCCGGCCGCACCCGACACAGCCCACCTCGACCTAGGGAGACCACCACTATGAAGAAATCCGCACGCACCCTCGCCGCCATCGGCCTCGCCACGACGCTCACCCTGACGACCGCCGCGTGCACCGCTGCATCCGAGAGTGAGACTTCGCTCGATCTCATCCCGCACGTCCACGACGTCGCTTTCGACCCGGACGGGGCGCTGCTGGTCGGCGCACACACGGGGGCCTATCGCGTTGACCTCACCACCGACGAGGTGTCCCTCGTCGGAGAGACCAGCTTTGATGCGATGGGCCTCACTGTCCAGGCCGACACCATCCTCGCCTCCGGGCACCCCGCCCCCGACAACCAGGACGACACGTTCACCGCACCGAACATCGGCCTGGTCCGGCATACCGAGACGGGCTGGGAACAAGTGTCCCTCGCGGGGGTCACCGACTTTCACCTGCTCGCCGCCACACCCGCAGCCCCCGACTTCCTCCTCGGGCTGCCATCGGACCGGGCGGTCCTGGCGGCAAGCCGCGATGCCGGACAGACGTGGACTGACATTGGCCCGCTGACTGCACGGGACATCAGCATCGACACGATGAAGGCCGACGTCGTCACCGCGACAACACCGGATGGTCTGATGGTCAGCCGCGACGCCGGCGGCACCTTCACCGTCGTCGCCAGCGCCCCCGCACTCCTCGTTATCACCGCCGACCCGACGGTGGAGGAGGGCATCATCGGGGTCGATGCGGACGGCACGATTTGGACTGGAAGCACGAAGGAAGGGGCCGTCTGGAACACCGCAGGTCGCGCCACTGGCGTCGCCTCGGCGATCGCGGCCAGCTTCGACGGAGCTGTCGCCATCGCTGACGAAGGCGGAGTCCGCGTTACCACCGACGACGGGAACACCTGGCGCACTGTCATCAGGACGAACTCATCATCATGAGACGCCCGTCCTTACCACGAAGCCCTGGGTCTGAAGAGACCGGCGCACGATCACGCTGCGATGGCCAGTCCCGCGTATGTGCGAGGGGGCCTATGTGGTTAGTCAAGCGAAGTGTCCTAGAGCAGCGATCCGAGGTCGGAGCCGAGCGAGGGGTAGGTGGCGGTGGCGGATTTGAGTTGCTGGGTGGTGAGGCCCAGCTTGATGGCGAGTCCGAAGGTGTTGATGAGTTCGGAGTAGTCCAGGCCGAGGAGATGTGCGCCGAGGATCCGGTCGGAGGCGGCGTCGATGATGATCTTCGCGGCCGCGGTGGTTTCGGCGACTCGATAGGTGGAGTACCAGTGGCTGGTGTCGGTGAATCGGACCGCAATGTCTTGCCCGGCTTCGACCGCTTCGTGCTCGAGGAGTCCGACACGGTTCAATTCGGGGATGGTGAACACAGTGGTGGGCACGCCGGTGTAGTCGGGAGCGGTAGTGGTGCCTCTGATCATGTTGGATGCGGCTACTTTGCCTTCGAACACGGCGACGGGGGTGAGAGGGCGGCCAGGCGTGCCTGCGGCGTCGCCGGCGGCATACACGCCCGGGTTGGTCGTGCTCTGTAGGTGGGCGGCGACCGTGACACCGCGGACGCCGCTGGCGACGCCGGCGGCATCCGGATGCAGGCTGGCGAGGTTGGGGACCCTGCCGGCGCCGTGGACGACGAGGCCTGTGTCGATGCTGCCCGCGCTGCCGGTGGTGTCGATGCCGACCCTGTGGCCGGCCGGCGTGGCTTCGACTCCGGTGATGGTCGTGTTGCGAAGGACACGGATGCCGGCCTGCTCGGTTCGGCTGATGAGCAACTCGACAAGGTCGGGATCGAACTCGCGCAGCGGGCGCGGTCCGCGGTCGATGATCACGCAGTCTGCGCCCGCACGGGTGGCGATGTGGGCGAATTCGAACGAGATGAAGCCGCCGCCGATGAACACGATCCTTTGCGGTAGCTGATCGAGATCGAGGAACCCGGTGCTGTCGATGAGATTCCCGGCACCGGGGAAGTCCAGGGGACGCGGGGTCGCACCGGAGGCGATGAGGAACCTGTCCGATCGATGGGCGGTGCCGTCGATGGTGAGCTCGTTGGTTCCGGTGAACGCGGCGTGCCCGTGGAAGGTGGTGACGCCATTGCCGGTGAGTTCGTTCTCCATCCGCTTCGGGACACGATCCGTGAAGCTGCGTTTCCGCTCCATCAGCGCTGGCCAATCCAGGGCCATCCCGTTCTGGTCGATACCGGTGCCGCTCATCAGTTGAGCTGCGTCGATGACCTCTGCGCCGCGGCGCAGGATCTTTTTCGGATCGCAGCCGCGCAGCGCGCATGTTCCGCCGTAGGGGAGTTCGTCGACGATCCCGACCCGCCATCCCTGCGCGGCGCACTTGTTGGCCGCGGAGATTCCCGCCATGCCCGCGCCGATCACGACCAGGTCGAACGTGTCGCTCATTCCACAGCTGCTTCGGCGTGGGCGATCGCGTCGCGCAACTGTTCCAGCGTCGGGGATCCGGCAAGACCGTTCGGGGTCAGGTAGACCCGGCAGGACAAGCCCGGCGGCGCATCTGGTGCCGCGAACAATGCAGCCCCCGCGAGGAGAAGCGTGGGGGAGCCACGAAAGTCCAGCGCTTCCGCTTCCGCCTGCGTGGCTACGCGCTGACGTTTCACCGTGAGCTCAGAACGCTCCGCCGCGATCATTGCCACGCGTTCCGCGGCGGTCTCCCAGTTCGGACACCCGTCGAAGTACTGCACCGTGATCTCCATGCACCGACCATAAACGTTGTAGTCAGATGCAAGGTCAAGTGGTGTGATGGAGACATGCGCATCGGAAACCTCGCCGAAATGTCCGGCGTCAGCAGACAGACCATCCGGTTTTACGAACGCGAAGGTCTGCTGCCGGCCCCCCACCGAGAGAGCAACGGATACCGGTCGTACGAAGACCGTACGGTCGCACGAATCGGGTTCATCCGTGCCGCGCAGGCCGCCGGCCTGAAGCTGACCGATATCGCAGGAGTTCTCGAGCTGCGAGAGGCTGGACAAGCTCCCTGCTCACATGTGGAATTCCTGCTGGCCGAGAAACTCTCCGAGGTCCGTGCGCGGCAGGAAGAGCTTGCCCGACTCGAAGCGGAACTTGTCAGCATGATTGCGGCAAGCCGGATGCTTGACCCGGCGGAATGCTCCGCAGGCAGCGTCTGCAACTTGATCCCGCAGTAACTGCCTGCGCCATGCGACGCTCTCCGCCTTGAGGCCATCGACCTGGCGCCGCCTCAGCTGGCGTCTTCCCGGAGAGAGCAGCCATACAGGTCGCAAAGGATGCTCGCCGGTAGCATCTGGCTTGTGCAGAAGGCCGATACCGGCCCGAAGCCAGCGGTCGCACCAGGGTGCTCATGCTACGGCCGAAGCTATCAGCGTTCGAACTTCACGCACTGGGGGACTCGGGGGCCTTCATCTGTCGGCGCTGCGGTCTATACGTCGCGAGAATTACGACCAGGTCGACGTGTTCGTCGGCCTCGACGTCGGCAAAGGCGAGCACCACCCGGTCGCTCTCGACCGGGCCGGGAAGAAGCTATACGACCGGGCGCTCCCGAAGGACGAGCGCAAGCTCCGCGCGGTGCTCATAGACCTCCAGAAGAACGGCGCTGTTGATCTGGGTGACCACAGCTCCTCCGCTCGCTCGGGCTGGCAGCTGCGACGATGCGTCTCGGCATCCACGTTGCGAACGACCTCGAGAGTGCTCGGGCCTGACCCCTATCAGCGATCACCCACCGCTTACCAGGCTCGGTCACAACGCCCCCCGGATCATGCGTACGACAGGGGGGACCAATCGTGCCGAGCCCGGCAGGCTGCCACCGCCCGGCATGCTCACCAAGCGGCTACGAAGAAGGTAACGGGGGTGCTGACCTTACGCCCGGTGCGACCATGACCCGACCGTCGAGACTGCGGCCACTACCATAACCCCGTAGAGGTATCAATGCGCTTCCCGTGCCGGTAGTCGCTTCACTAGCTTCTTCACTTGAACTCGCCCCGTTCACACCGGATCTGGGGCGCGAACCCGCGAGTCGAGGAGACGACGGTGATGACCGCTCACACGGAAATCAAAGAGAAAGACCGGAGCGACCGGCGGAAGATGTTCATTATGTACGCCCGGTTCGGGGCGATGCTGCTGACGGCGATGGTCGTCATGTACTGGGTGATGTTCGCCGGTTCGTGGGAATGGGGCCATATCCGCTTCAGCGAGAGCCGGGTGTTCATGGCTGTCACGATGGGCGGCACGATGGGTTTGGTGATGCTCGCGTGGATGCTGAACATGTACAAGAACACCAAAGCCAACATCGTCGTGATCGTGGTGAGTCTGCTGCTGATCGGCGGCGGGATCGCGCTGGATCGCAGCCAGATCATCGTCGATGACACCGGCTTCATGAACGGGATGATCCCGCACCACTCCCTCGCCATCACACGCTCGGAACGCGCTCAAATCGCTGACGTCCGGGTGTGCGAGCTCGCCGTTGAGATCAGCGAAGCCCAGCGGCGCGAGATCTTCGAGATGGAGTGGCTGGTCCAAGACATCGAGGAGAATGGCGTCGCCGCGACCGCCGCCGAAGCGGCAGAGCGACCCGTCCCCGAATACGACGTCAGCGCCGAGCGGCAATGCCCGACAGAGTAAACGCCCAACGAGCCACCTGGTGAAGTTGATCGGTCGCAACGGAATACTCCGCCACCCCTGCACCGTTGCACCGGGTAGTTGGTACCCCCTTGGGGTATAGGCGGAGGGAAGGAGAGAGTGATGGCGACAGAAGTTTTCCAGGTGGTGGGGATGTCGTGTGGGCATTGCGAGAGCTCGGTCCGCGAACAGGTCGCGCAGATGCCTGAGGTCGACGCGGTGGAGGTGAGCGCCACGACCGGTGCGCTCACCGTCTCCAGTTCTGCACCGCTGGACACTTCCGCGGTCGTTGCCGCTGTTGCTCGCGCCGGGTACCAGGCCGCACCGGCCTGATTCATCGCGCAGGTCGCCGCCAAATCGCACTACTTTCGGATCTCGGAGGATTCCATGACTGACTCGCACGTTCACCGGCACACCGAAGCGGACACCCAGGGCACTGCCCATTCCCTGGCGACTAGCCCCGACCAGGAGGGCAAAGCACACGAGCATGCACCTCAGGCCGGTGGCCACGCGGGCCACGCGGGCCACGAAGGTCATGGTGGTGGTGCCGGGCGCGGTGGTCATGCGGGGCATGGGGATCACGTCGGGCAGTTCCGCCGGCTGTTCTGGATCAACCTGCTGCTGGCGATCCCGGTGGTGGGGTTCTCGAGCATGTTCGCGATGCTCCTGGGCTACTCGTTGCCGGAGTTCCCTGGCGTGAATCTGATCGCCCCGGTAGTCGGGACGGTGATGTATTTCTGGGGTGGCTGGCCGTTCTTGACCGGCGCGATCAGGGAGCTGCGTTCCCGCACCCCGGGGATGATGCTGCTGATCGGTCTGGCGATAACGGTCGCGTTCGTCGCCTCCTGGGGGGCAAGTCTGGGCCTGCTGGATCATCAACTGGAGTTCTGGTGGGAGCTGGCGCTGCTGATCGTGATCATGCTCCTTGGGCACTGGGTGGAGATGCGCTCCCTCGCCCAGACCACGTCCGCGTTGGATTCCCTCGCCGCGCTGCTGCCCGATGAGGCCGAGCGGGTCGAGGGAGACCGGATTGTGAAGGTGGCGCCCGCCGACCTGAAGGTGGGGGATGTCGTTGTGGTCCGCCCCGGTGGCAGCGTTCCTGCCGACGGCAGAATCGTCGACGGACAAGCGGACATGGATGAGTCCATGGTCACGGGCGAATCCCGTCCCGTCGCCCGTGGAACCGGGGATTCTGTCACGGCGGGGACAGTGGCCACCGATTCCGGGCTGCGCGTGGAAGTCACCGCGACCGGCGATGACACCGCTCTCGCCGGGATTCAGAAGCTGGTCACCGAGGCGCAGAATTCCAGCTCGCGTGCGCAGCGAATCGCTGACCGGGCTGCGGGCTGGCTGTTCTGGTTCGCGCTCGGCGCGGCGGCCATCACCGCGATCGTCTGGACCCTGATCGGAAACCCCGACGCCGCCGTCATCCGCACCGTCACCGTTCTCGTGATCGCCTGCCCCCATGCGCTCGGTCTGGCGATCCCGCTTGTCGTGTCGATCTCGACCGAGCGTGCCGCGCGCGGTGGCGTGCTGATCAAGGACCGGTTGGCGTTGGAGAGCATGCGCACGATCGATGCGGTCTTGTTCGATAAGACCGGCACCCTTACCAAGGGCGAACCGACCGTCACCGATATCGCCCCCGCAGCTGGCCACGATGCCGACACTGTCCTCGTAGTTGCGGCAGCCGCCGAAGCGGATAGCGAGCACCCTCTCGCCCGAGCGATCGTCCGTGCCGCACAGGAGCGCAACCTCACGATGGCTGCAGCGAGCGGGTTTATGTCCTCGCCTGCCGTTGGTGTCACGGCGACCGTTGACGGCACCGAGGTCCGTGTCGGCGGTCCCCGCCTGCTCGAAGAGGTCGGTGCCGCTGAGGTGGACCCCGCAGAGGCATGGCGCGCCGAGGGGGCGATCATCCTCCATGTCGTCCAGGACGGCACGGTGATCGGGGGGCTCAAGCTCGCCGATGAGATCCGCCCCGAGTCCCGTGAAGCCGTCGGAGCGTTGCACAAGCTCGGTATCGAGGTCGTGATGATTACCGGTGACGCGGAAGCCGTCGCCAATGCCGTGGGCGAGGAACTGGGCATCGACCGTGTTTTCGCGGGCGTCCGCCCGGAGGACAAGTCCGCGAAGATCGCCGAGTTGCAGGCCGAGGGCAAGAAGGTCGCGATGATCGGCGATGGCGTCAACGACGCTCCCGCCCTCGCCCAAGCCGACGTCGGCATTGCGATCGGTGCGGGCACCGACGTCGCAATCGCCTCCGCCGGGGTGATTCTCGCCAGCTCTGACCCGCGGTCGGTGCTCTCTGTGATCGAATTGTCCCGGGCGAGCTATCGCAAGATGAAGCAGAACCTGTGGTGGGCCGCCGGCTACAACCTGATCTCCGTCCCCCTCGCCGCCGGCGTGCTCGCACCCATCGGATTCGTCCTCCCGATGTCAGTCGGTGCGATCCTGATGTCACTGTCCACGGTCGTCGTCGCCCTCAACGCCCAACTCCTGCGACGCCTGAACCTCACCCCTGAAACCAGCACCCGGATGATCCTGGACCGCTAGAACGGAACCCCTGATGACCGCCACTCCTGACGCGCCAGCCCACCACCACGGCTACATCACCGACAAGGACCGGTACCTCAGCCGACTCAAGCGCATCGAGGGACAAGCGCGCGGAATCTCGAAGATGGTCGATGAGGAGAAGTACTGCATCGACATCCTCACTCAGATCAGCGCGCTCACCAATGCCCTGCAAGCCGTCGCGATCGGTCTCCTCGACGATCACCTCAAGCACTGTGTCGTCGACGCCGCCCGCGCGGGAGGCGACGAAGCCGACTCGAAGATCAAGGAAGCCAGCGACGCCATCGCCCGCCTCGTCCGTTCCTGACTCAACCACTAACAACGGGACCAGTCTCGCGCACTTGCGATCCGTACCGTCGGGGGCCGGGTCTGAACGGGTATGAGGGCAACAACGTCGCTGCGGTGAACACGCGCTGGGTACTCGCCTCGGTAGAAGTCCTGTGGCAACGGTGTGGCAACGGATGAGCGAAATCGAAGACCAGATGGCTGATCTGAGAGACCTCATGACCTGATCGAAACCGCAAGAATCCGGGCTTCCTGAGCAAGCGCGACTTCCGGTTCGTGAGTTCAAATCCCACCGTCACCGCCACTTTCGAAGCCCCGCGAACCCCTGGAAACACTGGGATCGCGGGGCTTCTGTCATTCGCCAGAGGGGCCCTCTGCCCACATTTTGCCCACATTTGAATCGGAACGAGCCCGATCCAACCGGTCTGCAACGGCATCAAGATCGTCATCGAAGAGATCGCTGTACACGTCAAGCGTCATCGCGGCGCTCGCGTGACCGAGCATCCGCTGCACCGCTTTGACGTTGGCGCCGGCACTTACGGCAAGGGACGCGGCGGAGTGGCGAAGGTCGTGAGGTGTGACGCGGGGGAAGGTCGCATCGATCTTCTGAGCACGTCGAACCGCGCTGGCGAACCAGCCATCGTTCGAGTTGGGGAGTCGCACGGGGGCCTCCCCGGTGCCGAAGAGGTATGCGGTATCGGGCTTCCCTCGAGTGAGACGCTCGAGCTCGCTGTTGAGGAACGCGGGGATGGGCACCGATCGCGACTTGTGGGACTTCGGAGTGCCCACCACCACAGTCGTCCCGACCATGACTGCATTGTCGACCACAAGTACGCGCCGCCGAGCCAAGTCGCAGTTCCTCACCCGTAGCCCTGCAGCTTCGCCCCAACGAAGTCCCGTGTAAGCGAGGAAACGCACCATCGTCGATTCGCGAGCGACCTGCGCAAGCACCTCAACCTGCGGGTGGCTCAGATAGGCCTTCGGCTTGGTGCCCTTGCGCGGAAGCAAGACGCCTCGCGCCGGGTTAGCGCTGATGCGTCGATCGCGTACTGCAGCATCGAGGATCCCTGCAAGCACACCATGCGAGCGGAGGACGTTCGTAGCGCTCTGCGAGATCGCCATTTTCGACACCCATGCCTGGATATCAGAGTGGCGCAGGTCGCTGACCTGGCGACGTCCCCACCTCGGCTCGACGTGGATACGCCAAGCTGACTCGAGCGAGCGAAAAGTTGAGGGCTTCATCACCTGCTGTCTATCGCGGATCCACGCGCTTCCGAGCTCGGATACTCGCACTGTCGCAGCGGCGACGTCGATGAACTCGCCTTTCGCCTTTGATATCTCGACCGTCGACAGGAAGAGTTCGGCGTCGCGCTTCGTCTTGAATCCGCGTCGGTCGGTCTGTGTTCCATCCGGTCGACGGAACCTGACTCGATAGCGCTTGCCGCTTGCAGTCACGTAGCTGTTGACGCTACCCATCCGCCTGTCGGCCGGCGATGTAGCTCATGCCTTCGAGGCGTCCTGCGGCGCGGGCTTTGGAAATCCAATCCGCGGCGGTGCGGTAGGGCACATTGAGTTCGGCTTGGACGGCTTTGGTGGGGGGCTGGCCCGAGAGTGCGGCAGCGCTGTAGATCAGTTCGACAAGATCCATCCGCGCTTCTTTGTTAGCGCGTTGCCGTGCCTGTTCGGCCATCCATTCGGGGACGAGACGACCCTCTGCGGTTGTTAGCTCGCTGACCGTTGTGGGGTCGTTGCCGTCGTCGAGGGAGATCGCGATGCATGACGGTGTCGCTGCCTGCACGATCTCTTGCACGCGCACGCGGCGGAGCGCGGCCCCATTAATCTCGCCGCCGGGTTCGGCGATTACGACGTTGACGGACGTCACCCGGTAGCGGCCGAGCTCGCGGTCGTAGCGGGCTTGCACGGTTGAGTCGTACGGGACGTCGCCTTCTTCGATGGTCGCCCGGAAGGCGGGGACGATGCGTAACGCGGACCCGATCGCGAGTGTGGCGTCGCGCCACGTGACGGGGTCGCCTTCGAGTGTTCGCACGTCGACTATCACCTCCCTAGTTTGCCTCTCCGCGTCACGAATATGCATGTATAACCTTGACGCAGTCTGTCACATCTGATTCACTCACGTCAAACCTTGTCGGGTATACGCAAAGGAGTTGGATCATGGCAAACACGACGAACACGATGCGAACGGGACTGGCTCACACGTTCCTGAGCCCGGATGAAGTGGCCGCGATGCTGCCGGGGGTCACCAAGGGCAAGCTCGCGATGTGGAGGTACGAAGGCAAAGGCCCTCGCTATCGCAAGCTCGGCCGCACGATCGTGTATGCACTCGACGAACTTGAGGAGTGGATCGAGGCGTCGACCTGCGATCGCACGTCCGAGGCGGTGTGACCGTGACCTGGACGAAGGCAGGGGACGAGCATGAGCTTAAGCGCACGCAACTGGGCGTGGGAGACGGACAACCGCCCGAGAATCGCGACCGACCCGCCTGCTGGCTCGGAGGATGTGCCGTGGTTGCCGCTGACCCCTGCCGAGAAGCTGGTGCTGTTGTGCCTGGCGGAATTGGAGAGCGCGGCCGAGGGGTACGCCTACCCGTCGTATGCGAGGATCGCACGTCGCACCTGTTTGAACGTACGCACCGTACAGCGGGTAGTGAAGGTGCTCGGCGAGTCGGGGCTGGTCCACGTCGCACGGGATCGTCGACACCTGTGGAAGCTCGGCGCGGAGATTCGCTACCCCTGGCTCGAAGACGGTCGCTCGATGGGGATGGCAGAACATACGGCGATCCGCCGGGACTACCTGCCCGAGGAATATCGCCGCGACAGCGCGCTCCACAACGTGGTCGCAACCGTCCACGTTGAGGCGGACACCGACCACGCAGGCGGAAGCTTGGCGGAGACCCGATGGCTCCACGAGATTGCCGCACAGCACGCCATGCCCGACGCCGTCGTCGCCCACGCCTGGGTCGACACCGACGATGCGGACGAACAGCTGAGCGCCCAATCCGCCTTCCCGCTCGTTCGAGGAATCCGCTCGAAACCCGTCACCAGCTCGGCACCGGGCGAGGTCCTGTCCGACCGACGGCGAACCCTGCACGATGACCGGTGGCTGGACGGGCTGGGACTGTTGACGAAGCACGGCCTGACGTATGACTTGCGTGTCCCCTGGTGGCATCTGCGGGAAGCCGTCGAGATCCCTCGTCGACACCCGACGCTGCCGATCGCGCTCGAGCACGCGGGATGCCCGTGGGATCGCGACCCTCACTCACTGCGGCAGTGGCGGCACGGTCTGGAGGCTCTCGCCGAGCACCCGTCTGTGCACTGCAAGATCTCGTTCCTGCTCCGACCCGGCCACCCCTGGCTCGCTGAGGACAACCTTTCGTTGATCGCCGACGTGATCTCGATCTTTGGGTACGAGCGGTGCATGTTCGCGTCCAACTACCCCGTTGACGGGCTCCGCGCCAGTTGGGATCGCTTGTTTCTGACCTACAAGCACTCCATCCGGGATCGACCGGAGCCCGAGCGGCGTGCACTCCTCGGGGGAAACGCGGCGCGGTTCTACAGGATCGAACGGGGGTATCCCGATGAGCGATGAACAGCCCGAAAGCCTCGGGGCCGTCCGCTATGCCGTCGAGGACCGGGTGGCCACGATAACCATCGACCGCCCGTGGGCGCACAACGCCATGACGGAGGTCATGTACGCAGAATTGGTCGAAGCGTGCGAGCGGGCAGAAGCCGACGAGAATGTCCGAGTAGCAGTCCTTCGCGGAGCCGGTGGACGCGCGTTCGCGTCAGGAAGCGACATACGCCAGTTCCTGGACTTCGACTCTGCGGGTCAGGATGGGCTGGAGTATGAGAGACGTATCGCCTCGTACTTCGCTCACGTCGAGACGCTGCGCGTGCCAACCATCGCGGTCGTGGAGGGGTATGCGGTCGGCGGCGGGCTCGGCCTCGCGATGGCATGTGATCTTCGAGTCTGCACGCCGCGTGCCAAGTTTGGGCTGCCGATTGCGCGCACGCTCGGCAACGCAGTGTCGATGGCCGCGTATGCGCGTCTTGCCGAGCTGATCGGTGTCGCCCACGCCCTCGAACTGATCTATCTTGCCGAATTGATCGGCGCCGAAGAGGCCGCCCGCGTCGGTTTGGTCACGCGCGTCGTCGAAGAAGAGCAGCTGAGGTCGACGCTCGCAGAGATGACCGCGACGATAGCGGCTCACGCGCCGATCACTCTCGAGGTCACCAAGACCGCGTATCGAAGACTTCGCGAGCATGAGATGCCGAACGACGAAGATCTGCTTCGGCGGGCCTACGGAAGTGCCGACTTTCATGAAGGAGTGCAGTCTTTTCTCGAGAAGCGGCCGGCCCGGTGGCAGAGGAGATGAAGATCACCGGCGTCCTGCTGTGCGGGACAGGTTCGCGCGGATGGAAATTCCCATCACTTACTGTGACCGAGGCCGTTGCTGGACGGCGGCCGCGCACCAGGAGCTGATTTCCCTGCCTGCGGCCACACGGACGTGGGTCACTGAAGTAGTACAGAAGGGTCAAAGATGATCACCAAACCTCAACGACGTCGGGTTCTCACGGGCGCCGCCGTTCTCACCATCGGCCTCACCCTCATGGGCTGCAGTTCCGGCGGAGGCGCAGCCCCCTCCGCCGACTCGGGCGACCCCGAGCTGGACGCGCTGATCGTCGCGGCGCAAGAGGAAGGAACGGTCTCGTTCTACACGACCGCTGACGCGACGATCGCCGAAGCTGCGGCGGAGGCGTTCAGCGAGAAGTATGGAGTCGAGGCGACCTATACGCGGCTTGCCCAGGACGAACTCGTGCAGCGGTTCCAATCCGAATTGGACGCCGACGCCGTCGTGGCAGATGTCGTCCTGCCGTTCAACGACACCTGGTTTTATGACCAGCTCGACGTCGGAGCGTTTACGCCCCTGAGCGATGAGGAAATCCCCGGCTACCCGGAAGGCATCGTTGAGAATGCCGTCTTCGAGGGTTCAGCAGCATTTTCCACATCGCTTTTCGGATTCGAGTACAACACCGACGAGCTGTCGGAGGGCGAGGCGCCAACGACGTGGGAGGTGCTGCTCGAGCCGGAATTCGAGGGCAAGATCCTGGCAGCGGAGCCCGTTTCCTCGATCTGGCGTCAGTGGTTCTACCTCGTGAGCGAAGAATACGGCATCGAATACCTGGAGAAGCTCAAAGGTCAGATCGGTCGTTGGTACGCGAGTGTCGTGCCCGCGACGGAGGCGCTGGCGGCCGGTGAGGGGTCCGTCGTTATCCCGGGCGTTCCGACTTTGGTCCTCAACAGCGCTGCCCAGGGGGCGCCGCTCGCCTACATCACCCCCGATGACGTTCCGTACGGATCGGACCAGGTGGTTGCTCTCACCACGAAGGCGCCCCACCCGAACGCAGCGCGGCTCTTTGCCCACTTCCTCTACTCCGAGGAGGGGCAGGCGGCGTACAACTCGGTAGAAGGCGTTATCAGCCCCGCTGATGCTCCGGACAACTCCGTACGCGGCAACCCGGACCTCGCGGCCAAGGCGGAAGCTGCCTATCCCGAGATCCGCGACGCTCTCGGACTCTGACCGGAATGCGGGGGAGGGAAGATCCTCCCCCGCATTCCTCCACACGAAAGGGTCATCGTGACCTCAACATTGCGCGAAGTCGAGCCTGACCCGACAGTCGTCTCGCCGAACAGTGCTGTCCGGCGTCGCATCTTCACGCCTTTCGGAGGCATTAGCGGCGTCGTTGTGCTGGCGATGGCTTTCATCACATTGGGCCCTCTGATAGCAGTCGCGTGGCGGGCACTGGCGGGTGGCGGTGACGAGGGAAACATCGTTACTGACGTGACCTCTATCCAGGAACTGCCGCAGGTCCTCCTCAATACGCTCGTGCTCGTGATCGCCGCTGGCGCGGCTTCCCTTCTCATAGGCGGCGCGCTCGCCTGGTTGTCGGTGCGCACGGATGCGGGGATGGGCCTGTTTTCTGATGCCATGCCTATGGTGCCCTATCTCCTCCCGCCCATCGCGGGTGCGGTCGCGTGGACGATGCTGCTGTCACCCGGCGCGGGATTCATCAACGCCTGGTTGCGGGACTTTGTCGGCATCTTCGGTGTCGAGATGAGCGACGGACCTTTCAATATCTACTCCTGGTTCGGCCTCATCCTGGTGATGACGATCTACCAGGTGCCCTATGCGTTCCTGCTGATCAGCGCAGGGCTGCGCAATATGGACAGCACTCTCGAAGAGCAGTCACGAGTGTCGGGCGTCGGCCTGGGCGGCACATTCTTTCGTGTCACACTTCCGGCGCTCACGCCCAGCATCGCGGGAGCCGCCCTCCTCGTGACTTGGTCGGGTCTTGCCCTTTACTCTGTTCCCGCGGTTATCGGCACCGGCGCCAATATCAAGGTGCTCACGGTGCTGATCGTTGAGCAGCTCACGACGTACACGCCGAGCCGCACGGGCGCCGCCGTCGGCCTCAGCCTCATCATGGTTGCCTTGATCGGCGTGGTGTGGTTCATCCAGAGTGTGGCGCTGCGACGTGGCCGGTTTGCTTCGATCAGCGGCAAGGCGCGTGCAGCGACCCCGCTTAGATTGGGGCGATGGCGCGGGGTCGCCCGAGTCTGCATGATTGGCTACGCCGTCGTTACGACCGGACTGCCCGTTCTGGCATTAGTCCTTGTTACGCTCAACGGCTACTGGACGCCGAACCTGAAGTGGGCGGACTTCAGTCTCGATCCATTCTTCGACACGGTGCTCGGTTCGTCTCGCGCGGCCGAATCTCTTCAGAACAGCCTTGGCCTGGGACTCGTAGGCGCGACGATCGGCATCACCGCGGCGGCGGTAATCGCCTTGTTCGTCGCTCGTCTTCCCGTACGGCTCGGGCGGGTCATCGATGGAGCGCTGAAGCTCCCTCCGACGATGTCCCACATCGTGCTCGCGGTCGGCTTCGTGCTGTTGTTCGCCGGGCCACCGTTCCGCCTCAGCGGTACGGTTGTCATCCTGCTGCTGGCCTACATTGCCCTGTATTTCCCGCAGGGTTCGGTTGCCGCCGACGGCGCGGTTGTCCAGATCGGCAAGGATCTACCCGAGGCTTCCGCTGTGAGCGGGGCTAGTGAAAGCACCACCTTCCGCAAGATCTACCTTCCGCTGATGCTTCCGGGACTCATCGCAGGGTGGACCCTGCTGTTCGTGCGAATCGTGGGAGATCTGACGGCTTCCGCGATCTTGGCGGGCCCGGGCAATCCGGTGGTTGGTCGCCAGATTCTGGAGATCTATCAGAACGGTTCGTTCGCGCAACTTGCCGCCCTGGCAACCGCTCTAACGATCGTCACCACGGTCCTCGTGATCATCGCCATGCTGGTTCAGAAGCGCACCAGCCGGTGGTCATCCTCGACGTCGACCGTCATCACCACAACGAATTAGGGGCTCTCCATGAATGATGCACTCACACTGGCCGCAGACCCGGCGATCGACAGCACCTCGCCCCGTCCCGTCGCCCGAATGGCGAATCTGAAGAAGCACTTCAGACGGGCCGACGGCGGAATCACGAAGGCGCTCGACGGTGTCACCGTCGACGTTCAGCCGGGCGAATTTCTGATCCTGCTGGGACCCAGCGGGTGCGGTAAGACCACCATGCTTCGCAGTCTCGCGGGACTCGAGCAACCCGACTCGGGGCGCATTCAGATTCACGGCAAAGATGTATACGACTCATCCAAAGGCTTGAATCGCGCTCCCGAGCAACGGGCACTGTCGATGATCTTCCAGTCGTACGCGCTCTGGCCGCACCTGACCGTCGCCGACAACATTGCATACCCTCTGCGATACGGCTCGAAGCCGCGCCCTAGCAAGACGGAGATCAGCGCGAAAGTCGATCGGATTCTGAAACTGACCGACATCGGCCACCTCGCCAAGCAGTATCCGGGACAGATCAGCGGCGGGCAGCAGCAGCGCGTGGCGCTCGCGCGGGCACTCGTGCGCGAAAGCGACCTTGTGCTCTTCGACGAGCCACTGTCCAACGTCGATGCCAAGGTTCGGGAACAGCTGCGGCTGGAGCTGTTGTCCATGCAAACGCGCCTGGGATTCAGTGCCGTCTACGTGACCCACGATCAAGGCGAGGCGATGGGGCTCGGCGATCGCATCGCGGTGCTTCGCGAGGGACGCATCGAGCAGCTGGCAAGTCCGCAGGAGGTCTACCGCAACCCGGCATCGCGCTATGTGGCGCACTTCGTCGGAACCTCGGACGAACTCGAGGGCAAGGTGGCAACGGTTCACGGTGACGGAACGACGTCGATCAGCACACCCCTGGGAACGGTGATCGCCCGCGCGACGAGTTGGACGCCTGTCGTCGGTGATGAGGTGGTGGTGCTGTGGCGGCCGGAGCAGCTGAGGTTGAGCACGGATCCAGCAAGCGGCGCCAATACGTGGGATGCCACGATCGAGACGACGCTCTTTCTCGGATCGCACGTCGACTACGTCCTCGACGTGGCTGGGCACAAGCTGCGTGCCAGAGACAGCGGACGCTTGCTCTCGCGTGGCGAGACGGTGACGGTGACCCTCGACAGGGGTGGCGCGCACATCTTCCCGGCGGACCAGCCCAAGTCGTGATTTGCGCCGGTTCGAGTGATCGGATTCAATGCTTGCGGGCGCTGTCTCCGGTCACTCGGGCGAGCCATCGTCGCGCGAACACGAATGACCGGATACGAACGACCCACACCAGCGTGGGGTCGGCCGCGTGCCGGTCAGCGCAGGTCGAGCACGACCTTCCCGCGCACGTGCCCCGTCAAGAGGTGGTCGTAGGCCTCCCGAACCCTCTCCAGCGGAAGAACACTGTCGACTGGCAGCACGACGCGGCCTGACGCGAGCAGATCAGCGACTTCCGCGAGTGCGTGAGCAGGGGCGTCTGCGCCGCCGGCCCTGGAAGTCCCGTAGTCGCTCGCAGCCGCGTAGTCGGCTATGGAGTTGATTCGCGACGGTGGGGCACCCAGCGCCAGAGCGGCATCTACTGTCGCGCGTCCCGAATTGTCCAGCGCGGCGGTGATTCCCTGCGGCGCGAGGTCGCGGACGCGTGCGACGAGATCTCCGTGATAGTCGACGGGTTCGATGTCGAGGCTGCGAAGAAAGGCATGGTTGGCACGACTGGCCGTTCCGATGACGCGCGCCCCCGTTCGCCGCGCGAGCTGGGCCGCGAGTACTCCGACTCCGCCCGCCGCCGCGCTGACCAGCACCGTGTCCGCGGGGGTCGGGCGGACACGGTGCACGCTTGCCCACGCTGTTCTTCCTGCGATGCTCAGGGCTCCCGCCACCCTGACGTCGAGATCGGCCGGGCACCGGACGATATCGCCGGGTTCGACGAGGATCTCGTCGGCTTGGGCTGCGAACTGTCGAGCGCCAAACACCACCTCGCCGACGCTGAATTCCTCGACGTCGGCCCCCACCTCGTCCACATACCCGGCGAAATCGATGCCGTTGCCCGATGGGAACTCGATGGCGTAGGGGCGAGCCGTCGGCGCATTCATGAAGACCTTCGCGTCCACCGGATTCAACCCGGCGAACTGGACCCGGATGCGCAGCTGGTTGGGACGCGCATGGGGTTCAGGGACGGAGCCGAGGTGCAGCACTTCCGGTCCGCCGAAGCGATCGAACTGCACCCGGCGCATCGTCGAGCTCATCTCACGGGATTGCGGAGGACGCCGATACCCTCGACCTCGACGCTCACCTGATCGCTCGCCGACAACGGACCGACGCCGGCGGGTGTGCCCGTGAGTACGACGTCTCCTGGGAGGAGCGTGAACGCGCTCGAGACGAACTCGATGATCGAGGGAATCTTGTTGAGCAACGCCGACGTCGGAGAACTCTGGCGAAGCTCGCCATTGACACGGGTTTCGATGCGGCTGTGCTCAGGGTCGAACTCGGTTTCGATGACCGGCCCGATCGGGCAGAAAGTGTCGTAACTCTTTCCCCGCGTCCACTGCACGTCAGCGATCTGGATGTCCCGCGCGGTCACATCGTTCGCGACGGTATAGCCGAAGATGTAGTCCGCCGCCTTCGCGGCCGGGACGTCTTTTGCTCGACGCCCGATGACGACTGCTATCTCACCTTCGAAGTCGACACGTTCGCTGATCGCGGGTCGAATGATCGCTTCACCGGGACCGATGAGGCAGGTGGTCGGCTTGAGGAAGATCTGCATGTCGGGCGGGACCTCCGTGGCCATTTCGCGAACGTGGTCGGCATAATTCTTGCCGATCGCAGCGATCTTCGTCGTTCCGGTCAGGGGGAGCAGCAGGTCCGACTCGTCGTACGGCACGCTCCCGCCCGCTCGAGACCAGTCGCCGTGCAGGGGGTCACCGCTCAAGATTTCGAGTCGGTCCGCCTCGACGATTGCCCAGCGCGGTCCGTCTTCAGTCTTGGTGCGAACGAATTTCATCGGTTGTTCCTCACTCCTCAGTCGCCGGCGTGGCGGACGCCCGGTGATTCATTTGTTTCCATCCATCTCAGCCGCTTACGCACGGCTTCGAAGGCCTTGTCGGGATGCGGCAGGATGAAGAACCGATCAGTGCGGACCGCGTCAAGCACCATGTCGGCGACAGCAGACGGCTCGAGGCCCACCTCGTCGACCATCGCGTTGAGTTTCGCCATCAGCTCTGCGCGCTGCGCGTTACCCGCGCTCGACGGGACATCCGAGGGCTTGTTTCGCTCGGACAGCGACATCTGGGTCTTCACGGGACCCGGCGCCAGGACGGAGACGCCCACAGGTGACTGGCGAGCAGCAAGCTCGGCATGCAGGTTCTCCGACACTCCCAGAATGGCGAACTTGGAAGAAACATAGGGACCGAAGGTGGGCGCTCCCGCGGCGAGCGCGGACAGCGAAGCCGTGTTGACGATGTGTGCCTGCTCTTGATCTTCCAGGATCGGCAAGAACGACCGCATTCCGTGGAGCACCCCGAAGAAATTCACGTCCATGACCCACCGCCACGTTTCGAGCGGGATGTCCAAGAACGCGGCTCCGCTCTCGACGCCGGCGTTGTTGCAGAGAAGGTGAACGGCACCGAATTCCGCCACGGCGAAGTCGGCCAAGCGCTGCACGCTCGCCGCGTCGCTGACATCCGTCACTAGGCCACGTACGTCGGCGCCGTCGTCCGACAGGCGCGTGACCTCGGACTCGAGGCGCGCCCGTTCGATGTCCGCGAGGACGACCGACATTCCCTGGGCGATGAATGACTCGGCGAGGGCGAGACCGATGCCGCTCGCCCCGCCGGTCACGACGGCGATACGGCCCGTGATGTCGCTTATCACGCGACGCCGTTCCGCTCTAGGGGACGTTGGCCGCCAGGCCAGACGCCGTGTCGACCGGGAGCGATGATGCCGTTGGGGTCTACGGCGTCCTTGATCTTCTCGGCGAAGCGACGGTAGATGTGGTCATTGAACGAGTACTGGTCGCTCGCGAGTTCCATGATGTCGAGGTGCGCTCGGTACTCGCCGTAGCCTAGTTTGCCGACTTCCACGATGAGCCGCTTGGTGACATCGAATGCATTTCGCACGGCTTCCTCGTTTCGGGTGTCGAATTGGATGCCCGTGACGACGACACACGATCGTGCGCTGGTGAAATAGACGCCTCCAGAGTGGAGGATTCCGGCTTCTCCGAGGTGGTGGCGTACGGCGTCGATCACCTTGCGCAGTTCGTCGGGATCGTTGGCGACGACGGGGGAGAACCCGATGTGGCCGATGCCCGGTGGTGTCTTCTCGACCAGGAACATGGACGGGATCCCCGCGAAGTTCTTCTCGGCCGTCAGCGTGATCTCGCCGTATTCTTCGGGGGTGTAGACCCGACCCGCACGAACGATGCGGGCGCCCGGGATCTGCGTCCACCGCTCGGCGATCTTCCGGGTCTTGTACTCCATGATCTCCGCGTCCTCCCAGAGGCCCACGCGGACCCCCCATCGTCCCAGACCCGTTTCGCGACCGTATTGCTCGATCTCTTCTTCCGTCCACGGCCGCGGTTGCGGAACCTCGGCGTCGTCCAGCATCGCGCCGCTGCGCGGAGCGGGGTACATGCAGGGGACGCCTCGGAGGGTGCCGTCGAGCATGAGTTCGCGCAATGCGACCATTCCGGCCTCGAGATCCGAGTCCTTGTCGAGCGCGAGGATCATCGTGCGGAATGCCTCGGGCTTGCGCTGCAGCATCACGCCCGCCCGGACGACGATGCCGAAGTTCGACTGCGTGAAAAGCGCGTCGAGAGCCGGACCGAGACTGCGCTTGTACACGTGCCATGCCTTGTTGCCCGGCTGCGCGCCCATACCGGTCCGCAGGATCTCGCCGTCCGCAAGAACGATCTCGAATCCCGTCAGCGTCGCAAAGTCCGTCCCGTTCGGCATGTACGTGATGCCGTTGTCCAGCGCGTTGCCGATGACGCTTCCCCATCCGATGTCGGGCACCGAAACGGCAAGGTTGTGGTTGCCGGCTTCGAGCGCGGCGTGCAGATCGATCCACCGCACGCCGGGCTCTACGACGGCGTAGGCGAGGTCTTCGTTGATCTCGAGCACCTTGTTCATTTTGCGGAGGCTTACCTGGATCGAGCCCGCGACCCGAGGTGAGGGTCCGCCGTAGCCATTGTTTCGTCCCTGCGAAACCGGCCACACGGGCACCCGTGCGCTGTTCGCAATACGCATGACGGCCTGGACCTGCTCGGTGGACGTCGGCTCCACGACTGCGGAGGCGATGTACGTGTCGTCGCCCGGCAGCCAATAGGGATCGCGGTACGTGTCGACCTCTTCGGACTGGGTCAACACGGCATCGGCGCCCAGAGCTTCGATGAGGGATTGCACGACCGTCTGCGGCAGCGCGGGGCGGGTGTAAGTGATCTCCATGTTCATTCTCGATTCATTGATCAGTGAATGGGCGCGCCCGAAGCGGGCGGCCGAGGGATTTCCGACGCGATCCGCCGAAGATCGAAACCCTCGGCTCTCACGTCGCTGGGACGGGGTGAATGACCTGCGGCGAGGAGGCGTCGCGCCGCCAGATGGTACCCGCGTGAATTGATGGACTCCACGCACGTGAGCTCGTCACCATTCCATCTCAGGATGCTGAACCGGCGCGCTGCTTCGTCTCCGACCACCTCGGGGCAGCGACATCGACGCCCATGATCACCTCTTCTTGGATTGACTTTCCCCCACGGTAGGCACAGGGGTTAATTTTGTTCAATCACACATATTCATTATTATTCTTCGGAAGAGACGAAAATGGCTGAGGTTCGCTACACCCTGCGTCAGTTGCAATACTTCATGTCCACCGCGGAACATGGCACGGTCTCTGCAGCAGCTATTGCGCTGCACGTGTCGGACTCGACCCTGTCTTCCTCTTTGACCGCGCTGGAACGAGCCCTCGGCACGAAGCTGCTCGTTCGTCAGCAGGCAAGAGGAACGTCCCTGTCAGCGGCAGGCCGCGCTCTCGTTCCTGTCCTGGCTCCGCTGCTTCGACAGATCGAGGAATTGCCGCGCGTCCTCCATTCTCCGTCTCGGCTTCACGGAGTGGTCAGGGTGGGCGCCTCGGCCGCTCTGGCCCCGCGGGTCATCGCGCAGCTGCTGCAGGCGGTCGAACAGGACCACCCGGGCATATCGATCGATATCCGGCAAGAGGGTGCGGAGGCACTGTTCCGAATGGTGCGGGCGGGTGAACTGGACCTGGCCTTCTCTGGGTCGCGGGTACCGACAGATTTCCGGTCGGTCGAGTTGTTCGATCAAGAGATTCACGTGCTGTTGCCGGCCGAGCACCGATTGTCCGGGCGTGAACGGGTGGACATCCAGGAACTGGCGGACGAGCCTCTCGTGCTCCTGGACAGCAGCCCCGCCCTGGAGAACTCCCTGAGCATGTTGCTCGCGGCCGGTATCCGGCCCATCATTCGGTACCGGACGCCGAACTTCGAGCTCGTCCGAAGCATGGTTGCGCAGGGTCTGGGGTACAGCTTGCAAGCCGTTCGTCCCTGGGGAGATCACAGCTACGAGAACCGTCCATTGGCAGTCGTGCCGCTCGCGGGCAACCCGCAGACACATCCGGTCGTGCTCCTGTGGTCCGCTCAATCGAGTCCCGGCCCCGCGACCGAAGCCGTCGTGGACCTTGCCCGAGCGGCGTTTTGCGATGACCACAGCCCGAGGTAGTTCCGGAATCGCGTCCCACACAGCGGGACGTGCGCGCTCGAGGTCGCCGCGGTCGATATACGGTGGCCACCGCGCAATATCGCGCGACTCATTGCCCGACGACGTCGTCCTGAAAGGCCTCAGATGAGATTCGTAACGACCAAACACCCGCTACCGCGTCGTCGAAACGAGTATGGGGCCCGTCGCCCGGTAGCGGAGGCACGGCGATGAGTAAGCGAGATGTCATCGTCATCGGTTCGGGGTTATCCGGCTTGGTGACCGCCGCGGAGCTTGTTCGGGCGGGCAAGCGCGTCCTCATCGTCGATCAGGAGCCGGCGGCGACTTTCGGCGGGCAGGCGTTCTGGTCGCTCGGCGGCCTGTTCATCGTCGACACTCCCGAACAACGTGCGCTGGGAATCCATGACAGCCTCGAACTCGCTCGCAACGACTGGATGTCCACGGCTCGCTTCGACCGAGCAGAGGACGAGTACGGTGAGCAGTGGGCGAACTCCTACGTGAAATTTGCCGCCGTCGAGATGCGCGATTGGCTTGCGGATTACGGCATCGAACTCGCGCCGATCATCGGTTGGCCCGAAGCGCGGCGTGAGGGCATCGACATGGGTAACTCGGTTCCGCGTTGCCACATCGTCTGGGGGATGGGCCCGGGACTTCTCGAACCCTTTCAACGGAAGGTGATCGAGGGGCAGGAGGCCGGACTTGTCGATCTTCGGTTCCGGCACCGTGTCGACGAACTCCTCCGAGACGAGAGCGGCGCGGTCGTCGGCGTCGCCGGAAGCATCCTGTCGGATGACGATGCTCCCCGCGGTGCTCGTACGAGTCGGGAGGTCATCGGCACGTTCAGCGAGCACGCACCGGTCGTCGTGATCGCGGCCGGCGGGGTAGGCGGAAACCTCGAGATGGTGCGGCGTCGCTGGCCCACGGATCGCGTCGGGCCGGCCCCGGCCACCCTCCTGCGCGGCGTGCCCGAACACGTGGACGGCCGGATGGTCGAGATTGCCGAAGGCGCCGGGGCGCACCTCATAAATCTCGACCGGATGTGGACGTACGCCGAGGGGCTTCGCCATCACACGCCGCAGTGGGACTCGCAGGGTGTCCGAATCCTTCCCGGTCCATCTGCCGTGTGGCTGGATGGACGAGGGGACCGGCTGCCCGAATCCATCAAGCCGGGAAGTGATGCGCTCGGGGGACTCATCGCCACCCGAGCCAACGGCCAGGACACGAGCTGGTTCGTCGTCTCGCGGATCATCGCGGAGACCGAACTGACGCTTGCGGGGCAGGACCAGAACCCCCACCTGCGCGCGAAGACCGCCGCGGTACCCGAGCGGGTGGGTATCCCCGCTGCTATCCAGGCCTTCATGGACCACGGCGAGGACTTCGTCGTGGCAGACAACCTGGATGATCTCGTCACGAGCATGGCCGAACTCTCGGCCGACGTCGAACCCGACCGTGTCCGGAACGCGATCCTTGAGCACGACCGCGAGGTGGAAGCCGGCATCACAGCGATCACAGGGCGGGAGGGCGGCGGTGACGCTCAAGGATCCTTCATACGTGTCGCGGCGGCACACGCGTTCCTCGATCCATCAGCGGGTCCGCTGATCGCGATCCGGCTCCGCACGATAACGCGCAAGAGTCTTGGCGGGCTGGAGACGGATCTGCGTGGGCGCGTGCTGACCGTCGGAGGCTCGGAAATCGACGGGCTGTACGCGGTCGGGGAAGCTGCCGGATTCGGCGGTGGTGGTGTGCACGGCTACAGCGCCCTCGAGGGCACCTTCCTCGGCGGTTGCCTCTTCACCGGCCGTCAGACGGCCGCCGCTCTGATCGAAACGCTGGCCGAAAACTATACTTGAACCACCCTTCTAGCCGACAACGAACGACCGTCACTGCTGTCAGCCTCGGGAGCTGCTGCCACGGTGAAGGCGGGACCGAAGATTCTCATGAGCGAACTCGTCGGACACGCGCGGGCAGGCGAGGACACGCAAGCAGCGGCAGTCGAGCCCGCGGCGTCCGCCGTGCGCAAGGCGCTCGAGCTGTTGGACGCGTTCAAGGCCAACACGCCCGAATTGAGCATCCGTGAGCTGTCAAGACGTACGGGAATAGCGCGGTCCACGGCTCATCGGCTGACGGGTGATCTGGTTGAGTGGGGAGCCCTCGAGCGCACACCATCGGGCGGATTCCGCCTGGGGGTCAAGTTGTTCGAGCTGGGTATGCGCGCCCCGACATCAGTGACACTGCGCGAGGCGGCGATCCCATATGCACATCACTTGCACGAGGTGACGCGCCTGACGGTGAATGTCGCCGTGCGTGATGGCAGCGAAATTCTCTACCTGGAGAAGATCACATCGCGGTCGCTGCGAGTTCCCCACTCTCGCCTGGGAGGCCGCCTTGCCGCGCATGCCACCGCCCTGGGAAAGGCGATCCTCGCCTTCTCTCCACCCGATGTCGCCGATTCCGTGCTGAACCGGGATCTGCATGCCCTGACGCAGAAGACGCTGACCGATCCTGCTGTCCTCCGGTCGGAACTGACGCGCGTCCGGGAGCGTCGTGTCGCGTACGACGTCGAAGAGTCTCAATTGGGGCTGTTCTGCGTCGCGGCCCCGATCCTGAACGCTGCCAACACCGCGATCGGCGCAATCTCCGTCACCGGAGCGACAGCGCTCGATGAGGCGCAGCGCTTCGCGCCGGCGGTCCAGACAACGGCCATGGCGGTTTCGGGAGCACTTCGACCTCGCTCACGATCCCGGCGCTAAGGGACGCGCCGACCCTTTCGCGACGCCGCGTCCCCGTTGCCCGGGCTTCCTCGTTTACGGGGCGAGCCCGATGTACTTCTCCTCCAGGTACTCCAAGATGCCCTCGCTCGAGCCTTCGCGCCCGAGTCCCGATTGTTTCGTGCCTCCGAACGGTGCCGCGGGGTCCGAAAGCACGCCGCGGTTAACGCCGACCATGCCGGCGTCGATCCGCATCGCCACCCGCAGGGCGAGCGCTTCCTCGCCGAACACGTAGCCGATCAGCCCGTAGATCGTGTCGTTCGCCATATCGACCATCTCATCAATGCTGTCCACCTTGACAACCGCCGTCACCGGGCCGAAGATCTCGGTTTGGTTGATCGTGTCGCCGTGCTGCACACCCGTGACCATGGTCGGGGGGTAGAACGCGCCCGCGGTGGTCGCTTTACCGCCGAGGATCACGGTCGCCCCCTCGTCGACCGCTGTCGTGACGAGGGCCGCGACTTTGTCCCGCTCCTCGAGGGAAACGAGGGATCCGAGCGTATTCGCGCGGTTAAGGCCCGAGCCCCATTGCACGCGTCCCAGCTCTGCTGCGAGCTTCGCCACGAACTCGTCGTGCACGCTCGAGTGCACATAGAACCGGTTGGCCGCGGTGCAGGCCGAACCGCCGTTGCGCATCTTGGCGACCATGGCGCCCGCAACGGCCTCGTCGATGTTCGCCCCGGGAAGAACCAGGAACGGCGCATTTCCGCCGAGCTCCATCGAGGTCGATACGACGGTGTCTGCGGCTTCGTGGAGCAGGACCCGTCCGACTTCGGTCGATCCGGTGAAGGACATCTTCCGCACGGCGGGATGCTGCATCATCTTTGCGACCGCGGGGCCCGTCGGAACGGGCGTCACGAGGTTGACAACGCCCCGGGGCACTCCGGCGCGGCTCAACGCGTCGACGATGTACGCGGCAGTGAGCGGCGTCTCGCGCGCGGGTTTGAGGACGGTGGTGCAACCAGCCGCCAGTGCGGGAGCGAGCTTTCGCGTTGCCATGGCCGCCGGGAAGTTCCACGGCGTGATCAGGAGCGACACCCCCATGGGTTGACGCGTCACGACGATCCGCTTGTCTCCGCCGGGTGAAAGGCGGAAGTCGCCAGGGATGCGAACCGCTTCTTCGGAGAACCACCGGAAGAACTCCGTCGCATAGTTCGCTTCGGCGATCGCGTCAGGCCATGACTTGCCGTTCTCACGGACCATGATCTCGGCGAATTTCTCCTTCTCGTTCGAGAGGATGTCGAACGTACGTCGGAGAATGTCGCTTCGCTCGCGCGGTGAAGTTGCCGCCCACGCTGCGAAGGCCCGGTCGGCAGCTTCGACGGCTTCGGTGCAATCCGCCTCGCTCGCCACGGCGAACTCCGCCACGGTCGACCCATCCGCCGGGTTAAACACAGGAAACGTTCGGCCGTCGTTGCCATCGCGCCACTCGCCATCGATGAACAGTTTGTTCAGGTACGTCACGGTCATCCGTTCGTTGAGGTGTCAGTAAGCCGAGAGCGATCCCCCACGAAGGCCGCATCGAGGATGCGCTCCAGGAACGCCGGGGTGACCTCGTGGTCTGCCAAGGCGACCAGACGGGTGACGCCCGCCGCCAGTTCGGCCACACGAGGGATCTGCTGGCGGGTGAGGCCGATCTCAGCGAGGGTCCGGGGTAGTCCGATGGCGATACCGATCTCATCCAATCGGTCGATGGCCGCCTGTGCGTCGTCTCGCTCGGATCGATCTGTAGCGACTCCTAGCGCCCCCGCAATCTGAGCGAGGCGATCCGTCGTGGTTTCGATGCAGGCCTGCAGGACGTAGGGCAGCATCATGCCGGTTCCCATCCCGTGGGGGGTGTGTGTTAGCGCGCCGATCGGATACTGCAGCGCGTGCGAGAGGTGGGTGCCCCCCGATCCGAACGCCATACCTCCCAGCAAGCTTCCCCAGGCCATCCGCCCTCTCGCCTCGACGTTCGAGCCATCCGCGACAGCGAGGGGGAGTGCGTCGCCCATGGCGGCGAGTCCCTCCAAAGCGAGCAGAGAACTCATGCGATTGCGTCCGACGAAGACGGGGAGTCTCGTCTCCCAGTCGGGTCGGCGTTTTCCGGCCGTGTACGACTCCGCGCAGTGAACGATGGCGTCGATACCGGAGTACGCGGTCACGCTCGGGGGTGCCCCGATCGTGAGGTCTGGGTCGACGATCGCGACCCGCGGGATCAGCGCGGGGTCAGAGACGCCGACCTTCAGTTCCCGGTCGGGGTCGGAAACCACGGCAACCGGTGTCGCTTCCGATCCGGTGCCGGCTGTCGTCGGGACGGCGACGATCGGAAGAACCGGATGCGGGACCCGGTTCTCACCGTAGTAGTCCGATAGGGGACCGTCGCACGAAAGCAGCAGAGCGATCAACTTGCCCAGATCCAGGGCAGATCCGCCGCCGTAGGCGACGACGACATCGGGCGCGAAGCCACGAGCCGATTCCGCGGCGGCGGTGACGCTGTCCGTCGGCAACTCAGGAACGACGCCCGAGAAGATCTGGACGGCAACGCCCGCGCCATCGAGGCCGCTGAGTGCCTCACGGAACTCAGGAGTCTTGGCCAAGAACGGGTCGACGACGACGAGGGCGCGTCGACCCAGCGAGGCGGCAGCAGTGCCGATGGATGCGCGCGCGCCCTGGCCGTAGTAGACCGCGGCGGGTGCTCTCAGCACACCAATCATTCGGCGATCCCCTCACTCAGGGCGACCGCTTGTCGCCAAACCGTGGCATCCAGCGGAATCCCTTCCGCGCTTCGACGTGCTCGTTCCGCACGGGCACGGTCGCCGGGCACATGTATGTGTCCGGCCGACGCACTCGCCCGTACGCCGTCGAGATACTCGGTGAGAGGAGCCAATCCGCCTTGCGCATCGAGCGCTTCGACGGATAGGACGATGAAGATGTCACCCTTCGTGGGCGCATGCTCCGTATCCAGCGTTCCCCGCACATCCTGTCCGAATGCGCTCCCGGCGAGCAATCCCACGAAAGCCTCCATCCCCAGCCCGAGGGCATAGCCTTTGGGGCCACCGAACGGGGACAGGGCCCCGCGCGCGGCGGCGACCGGATCCGTGGTGGAGCCGCCTGTCTCGTCTACTGCCCAGCCGAGCGGGATGTCCTCGCCGCGAGCCGCGAAGTCGAGGATCTTTCCGGCGGAGACTTGAGCGGTCGACATGTCGACGATGAGGGGAGGCCCCAATGTCGGCACGCCGATCCCGATCGGGTTGGTGCCCACCATCGCTGTCGCCCCGCCCCACGGATGTACCAAGGCCTCACTTACGGTAAGCGCGATTCCCGCGCACCCGTTCCCGGCTATCCGTTCCAGGTAGGGTGCCAGCATTCCCACATGACCGGCATTGTGGATGCTCGCAAAGGCAACGCCTGTGTGAGGCGCTCGGGCGAGCAGCGCGTCTAAGGCTTTCGCTGCGACGACGGGACCGAGTCCACGCCGTCCATCGACGCGCAGCGCTGAGTCGCTGTGCCACCGGAACCCCGGCTCCAGTCCGGACGTTGCGGCCCCGCTCTTGAGGCGCCCCAGGAGCACCGGTAGACGACGAATCCCGTGCGAAGCGTGGCCTCGAAGCTCGCCCTCGAGCAGCACCTCGGCCTGGATTCGGCTCTCGGCGGGCGTGGCGCCGCCACGGATGAGCGCGCGTACCAGCACATCTTGCACGTCCGGTGCGGCGATCACCACCATCGCCGGCTCGGTGCTCGTGGTCTGCATAGCTACGCCTTTCAACAATTCGTCTCGACGCATCTTCTCCACAATTCCTCGCCCGCGCGGACATGACGTCCCACCAGGCGGGACGGTACGCTCCACTAGCTCACGGACTCGAGAGCCGTCCGCTGTCGGCTCGTTCTGTGAAGCCACAGGAGGAACGAGCCGCGTTCCGCGCGACGAAAGCGGTGTCCCGGTGAGCGGGACGCCAGCTCTGCCGGCGGCAGGAACGTCCTACGCTTCAGGGACGAACGGATCAGTTCGTACGGATCGCCGGATTCCCGATCATCCGATGAATCAAAGCAAGGAGGCTTTGTGAAGACGACTATGGCCAGGCGTATCGCTATCGCGGTCGTCACCGCGGCGGCAGGCGCCGTGTTGCTCGCCGGTTGTGCCGGCGAGAGCGGTGGGGGCAGCGGGGGCACAAGCGCTGGCGGCGACTCGATCAAGATCATGGCGTTCGGGACTCTGAGCCAGCCGCCGTATGCACTCTCCCAGATCGGTACAGCTGCCCAAGCGGCTGTCGACCACGTGAACGCAGAGGGGGGTGTCAACGGCACGCAGCTCGAACTCATCACGTGCGATGACAAGATGAGCCCGAACGGAGCAACAGCCTGCGGGCAGCAAGCAGTCGAAAACTCGGTGGCTGCGGTCGTTGGCAGCTTCACCCTTTTCGGTGACCTGATCGTCCCTCAGCTGGAGGCGGCTCAGATTCCTTACCTCTTCAATACCGCCATCAGCAATCTTGAAGGCACGAGTGACGTCTCGTTCTCCCTCATGAGCGCCGGCACGCCCTCTGGCGCTGCCATCTATCTGCTCAAGGAACAGGGCTGTGAGTCCGTGGTGTTCACGGCGCCCGAGAACCCGCAGGCGCAGGCCGGGTGGGATGCCTACACCAAGCCGATTGCCGACAACCTGGATATTCCGGGGGAGCTGCTCCTCTACCCCGCGAACGAGACGAACTTCAGTGCGGTGGCTCAGCAGATCGTCGACGCGGGTGACTGCGTGATTTACGCCGGCGGACCGCCCGACACCGTTGCGCTCATCACCGCGATCAAGCAGATCGATCCCGATTATGTGGGCATGCCGCTGTCGACGATCGCCTTCCCGGAGTCCACGCTGGCTCAGCTCGGTTCCCTCGCCGACGGGATCAGAGTGCCCTCGACCTTCTTCGCCCCCTCGACGGGACAAGAGGATTCTGTCCTCGCTGCCTCCGAGATGAAGGAGATCGATCCGAACGTGACGATCGATGACACCGCCCTTAACGCGTACGCGAGTGTGATCGCGTTCGCGCAAGCGGCATCCGACGTCACGGGCGACGTCACGGGCGAAAGCATCATCGAAGTCCTCAACGATCCCTCGACAACCATCGAAACGGGCCTGGCTCCGCCGGTGAACTTCGCCGAGGATCTCGGGTTCTTCCCCGCTCTGCCACGCGTGGCCGGGAGTGTTTACGTGGTCTACAAGGCGGAAGACGGAAAGTTCGTCCAGGACGGCGAACCGATCGACGTGAACGGAAAGCTCGGGTTCTAACACGTCGGGGTTGCGCGGACCGGCATCGGCCCGCGCAACCCCGCTCGTCCCTTTACAACAGGAAGGCGGTGGGTCGTGCTCGACCTGCTCCGTTTCGTATTCCTCGGTGCCGCCGCCGGTTCGGTCCTCGCCGTGCTCGCGCTGGGGATCACGGTCGTCAATCGCGCGTCGCGTGTGGTCAATTTCTCGCAGGCCGCCATCGGAGTAACCGCGGCTTACGCGTACCACGACTATCTTGCTTTTCTCCCTCAGCCACTGGCACTCGTGCTGGCGATCGTCACGGGGATCGTGCTGGGTGGCCTGGTCGATCTGCTGATCATGCGGCCCCTCCACGCGGCCAGCACGCTGACGAAGGCGATCGCCACGATCGGTGTTCTCTTGGTGCTGCAGTCGGCATTGAACATCCGGTACGGCTTCAACCCGGTCATCGTTCCGGCATGGCTGCCGACGTCGACAGTGCAAATCGCCGGACTCAACATCGGTTGGGACCGCATCCTGACCATTGTGATCGCGGTCGTCGTCACCGCCGGGGTCTACCTCTTCTACAAGAGGACTCGTATCGGTCTCGCATCCACCGCGCTCTCCGTGAGTCCCCGCTCCCTCGCCGCTCTGGGTACGCAATCGCCGGGCACCGTGGCTCTCGTGAACTGGCTCATCGCGGGCGGACTGGCAGCCTTGGGCGGCCTTCTGCTCGCCCCGGTGACTTCCCTGTCGCCCACTCTTGCCATCGTCCTGGTCGTGCCTGTCCTCTCCGTTGCGCTCCTCGGTCGCATGCAGTCGTACGGCCTGACCCTGTTGGGTGGCATCGTGATCGGTGTCCTTCAGGGCATCATGAGCATCACCGTCGATCTGCCCGGAGCGCAGGACGCCGTGCCCTTCCTCATCATCGCCCTGGTGCTGACGTTGCGCGGAAGTTCAATGCCTGCGCGAGGCGAGATCGCGGAACCCCTGCCACGAATCGCCAGCGGACGGGTGCCCTGGGTGATCATCGGCGTGTTCCTCGCGGCAAGCATCTGTTTGGTCGCCTGGGTGCTGCCCAACTCCTGGGTGACAGCGGTCACGGTCTGCGTTGTCACCGCGACCGTCCTGGTATCGCTCGTTGTGGTGACGGGCTATGCGGGGCAGTTGAACCTCGCCTCGTTCGCGCTCGCGGGCGTCGCCGCCCTCGTGTCCGGGCTCCTCGTCTTCCACCTTGGGTGGTCCTTCGTGCCCGCCGCCATCGTCGGGATCCTTGCAACTATTCCGGTCGGTATCGTCGTCGGCCTCCCCGCGATTCGCACCCGGGGAACCGCTCTCGGGGTCATCACGCTGGGGTTGGCGGTGGCTTTTCAATCGATGGTGCTCAACAACTCGGCCATCTCCAACGGTCTGACCGGCCTCGCCGTCGGCAATCCGACTCTCCTCGGGCTCGACATCAGTGCGATCTTCTTCCCCCGGCGTTACGCGATCTTCGCGCTCATCGTGTTGACCGTGGTCTCGATACTGGTGCTGAACCTGCGTCGCTCCGGAGCGGGAAGACGCATGGTCGCCGTCCGTGGAAACGAATCTGCGGCGTCATCGCTGGGCGTCTCGGTGCCGAGCACCAAGCTGTACGCGTTCGTGGTGTCATCGGTGATCGCCGGTGTCGGAGGCGTGCTGATTGCCTTCATGAACTACAACATCGTTCTGGGCAACCCGGGTGGGCGGTTCGATCCCTCCTACTCGATAAATGCCATCGCGCAGATCACGGTCGGTGGTATCGGCTGGGTAGGTGGTGCCGTCGCGGGTTCAGCGATGGAACCGGGGTCGGTCCTTAACCAACTCCTCCAGTTCCTGTCTCAGGGCGCGTGGCTCAACCTGATCGCGGGGCTTCTGATGCTGCTCACGATCATCACCGCCCCCGCCGGGATCGCGGCGATCCAGGCGGCACAGTTCAATGCCCTCCTCCGTCGCCTACCGGGCGCCGCACGTCGGGAAGCCCGCCGCCGCGCATCCGCCCCGCGAATCGACGAGCAGGCGATCGCCACGCACAGAGCGGCGCCCGTATCGCTCAGCGTCGAGAATCTGACCGTGGCCTTCGGGGGGAATGTGATCCTCCGCTCGGTCGATCTGAACGTCTCAGGCGGTCAGGTGCTCGGTGTCATCGGTCCGAACGGCGCGGGCAAGACGACGTTGTTGGAATCGATCACGGGCTTCAACCGACCGCGTGACGGGCGAATCCTCCTGGATGGCGTGGATATCAGTTCCCGGAGCGCGGCCGCTCGAGCGCAACACGGTGTCGTGCGCTCATTCCAATCGCTCGAACTGTTCGAGGACCTCACGGTCTACGACAACCTGCTCGTCGCCTCCGACCGCGCGGTGTGGTGGCGGACCCTTCTCGCAGGGGTCGTTCCGACCCGTGTCGGTTTGGGAGGCGCCGCTGCCGCCGCCGTCGTTCAGTTCGGCCTGGCCGGCAGGCTGCAGGACCGCCCCAACGATCTGTCCTACGGCGAACGACGGCTCCTGGCCATCGCACGCGCCGTTGCGACGCGCCCGCGGGTGCTGCTGCTCGATGAGCCGGCAGCCGGGCTTGGCGCGCACGAGAGGCGCGAGCTGAGCGCGATCATCCGACGCATCGCAGACGACTGGGGAATTGCCGTGTTCCTCATCGAGCACGATGTGGAACTGGTCATGGAAGTCTCCGACGAGGTCGTTGCCCTCGATTTCGGCACGGTGATCGCGCGAGGCACGCCAGAAGAGGTGCGTCGATCGCCCGCGGTCATCGCCGCTTACCTCGGGACGGACGACCACGCGGGCGACCCGATAGAGACGGGCGATGACGCGACGAGAGCGTTGCCGCAAGACGAAGGAGTACGTCAATGAGTGATCCCTTGATTTCTCTGGAATCCGTTTCCGCGGGCTATCATGGGCAGCCGGTCATTCACGACATCGATCTGCACGTGGACAGCGGAAGCATGCACGCCCTGTTCGGCGCCAACGGCTCGGGTAAGACCACGACCTTGCTGACGGTGGCAGGGGTCGTCCGCGTTCAGTCGGGGAAGATTCTTCTGGCCGGCAAGAGCCACCCGGGGTCCCTGTACCTGTCCGCGCGCCGCCAACGCCTGGCACTTCTGACCGACGACCGCGGCATTTTCCCGCCCCTAACGGTGCGAGAGAATCTCAAGCTCGGTCGGGGATCCGTGGGAGCTGCTCTCGAGTACTTCCCCGAGCTGACCGACCACGTCGACAGACCGGCCGGACAGCTGTCGGGTGGGCAGCAGCAGATGCTCTCTCTGGCGCGCATCTTGGCATCCGAGCCGAGCATCATCCTCGCGGACGAGTTGTCCCTGGGGCTTGCGCCCCTCATCGTCCGCCGCCTGATGGTCGCGCTGCGCGCGGCCGCGGACCAGGGGGCGGCGGTCCTCCTGGTGGAGCAACACGTCCCCATCGCCCTCCAGAGCGTCGACTCCGCGTCGGTTCTCTCCCGCGGACGCATCACGCTGCGCGGCGACGCGGAGGAGTTCCGGAGCGACCCCACGAAGATTCTCGACCAGTACCTCACCGCGGCCTGAGCGTCGCACGATCCGAAAGGCAGCAGATGACTACGCATCCCTTCGAAATCCTCGACACCCAAGTGCACATGAACGCCTTCCCGATCGAGACGGCCATCGCGACGATGGACGCGATGGGAATCGGCGCGGTCGTCATCGACGAGTTCACGGGCTTCGATCACCGAGAACGCGTTCTCCCGGGGCGCGAACTGCCCGGAGGAGCGTTGCGGTCGACGGCGCCCTATTCCGAAGCCGCCGTTGCCGAACATCCGGAGCGCTTCGCCTACATCACGCGAGCCGACCCCGATGATCCGGAACTGGACGTTCTCTTCGCCGAGCTCGCCGCGCGACCGGGGCTGGTGGGGGTGCGGCTCATCCCGTTCGTGCCCATCCATCCGTTCGAGCTGCCGAATCACCCCGACCTTCTCGGCGTGACCAGAGCTGCGGGCGCGCGGTTCGCGGAAGATGTGAAGAGCCCGCGCTACGAGCGATACTTCTCCTTGGCAGAACAGCATCGCGTTCCGGTTTTCCTCCAGATCAATGGCTACTGCGTACCCGGTGACTTCTCGGTCGCGCATGCGATCGCGGCTCGGTACCCCGAGTTGATCCTCATCATCGATCACACGGGCATGGAGCTTCCTGTTTCGTGGGAGTCGCCTCGGCCGGACCGCTTCGAGCAGCTGCCCCAGTTGCTCGAGCTGGCCTCGTTCTCCAACATCAGCCTGAAGTGGGCCCACGGCCCCCTCCTCTCTGAGGCTCTCTACCCGTTCCCGGACGTGCAGAACGTGCTCCATCGCGTCGTCGAGACGTTCGGCGTCAATCGGGTCATGTGGGCATCTGACTGGACGGTCGACGCCTCGCGCGTGTCTTGGTACGAGACGCTCGGGACGATCCTCGACGACGACGAGTTCACGACGAGCGAGAAGGCGGCGCTCCTGGGGGGCACGGCCCGCTCGGTTCTCGGTTGGCCTCGATCAGGTGCCTGATCGGCCCCGCGGTTCTAGTAACCGTCGCGCTGCCTCCACCGCGATCATGCGCTCGTGTGAGGAGTGTCTGCGTCCGTAGACGCCGGTCCTGAGCTCAGGCGTCTGCAACCATGCGAAGGCAAGTGTGAACATGAGCGAGACGACTTCCTCGGGATCCCACTGCGTGTCCACGGCTCCGATCCGTTGGGCTTCCTCCGCGACATTCCGCAAGCGGTCCACTGTCTCGATCGCGTGCGCCGTGCGAAAAGGTTCGCCGGCCATGCGTGCCCAACCGAACATTCGGAGGTGCTCGACGTGATCTTGGCTGCGGTCGAACATCGTTCCCACGAAGCCCGGCAAGTCCTCTGGGGTAGCGGTGATCGGGGCGAAGAAGGACTCCGAATCGGTATCCAGAACGAATCTGAAGAGTGCCAGCTTGTCCCCGAAATGGGCGTAGAGGCGCTCCTTGCTCGCGTGTGCGTTCGTCGCGATCCGGTCAATCCTTGCACCTGCGATCCCGTGCGCGGCGAACTCGGTTCGCGCCGCGGAGATGATTCGCTCGCGCACCTCTTCTCCGGTGGATCTCATAAGGCCAGCATAGGCTCGCAAGCTATCAAACGAACTATTTCGTTTGCTTTTTTCACCGATACGAGTTACGTTCGTCCCACCAACTTGCGACGCAGCCGGACGGAATTGTCAATGTCGATACGAGAACCCGAGACGTTTCTCACGCTGACGGTCGCTGCAACCAACCAGGTGGCGGACGACGTCGTAGAACTAGAGCTTCGCGACCCGTCGGGCGCCGATCTTCCCGAGTGGCTGCCGGGAAGTCATATCGACGTTCTCGCCGGCGACATGGTGCGCCAATACTCCCTGAGTGGATCGCACACCGACCGTGGCGTCTGGCGGGTCGCCGTGCTCCTCGAGTCGGGCGGTCGCGGGGGGTCGCGCTGGATTCACGATCTGAAGCCTGGCGATCAGATCCGCGTAGCGGGACTTCGTAACCACTTCCTTCTGGAGGACGCGCCCGAGTACCTCTTCATCGCCGGTGGCATCGGTATCACTCCCATCGTCCCGATGATCGAGTCGGTCGCCGCGACGGGTAAGCCGTGGCAGCTC
The DNA here is from genome assembly GCF_033792225.1 of Microbacterium sp. LRZ72. Classification (NCBI taxonomy): domain Bacteria; kingdom Bacillati; phylum Actinomycetota; class Actinomycetes; order Micrococcales; family Microbacteriaceae; genus Microbacterium; species Microbacterium sp. LRZ72. Next base: position 5,249 of record NZ_JANGEX010000013.1, on the reverse strand, counting down.
GTCCACATTGGCCGAAACGAGAAGCGACTGCCGTACAGTGCCGAGATCGAAGCGCGCCATCCCGATCACGTGCGACGGTGGTTCGTCGAAGCGTCCGGCCGGCCATCCGTCGGAGATCTGATCTCCCAACTCGACTCGCGGGTGGCTGTCTACTGTTGCGGTCCGGAGGAAATGATGAGGGAAGCCGAGTCCCAGGGGACCGCGTCCGGGATCGATGTCCGAGTCGAACGGTTCGTCCCGAAGGCCGCCGCCGCCGACGCCGGTGGCGATCACCCGTTCGAGGTCGAACTCGCCGAAAGCGGAATGACCCTCGTCGTTCCCGCCGGCCGCACGATTCTCGACGTGGTGACGGAGGCGGGCGTACCTGTGCTGTCTTCGTGTGCCGAGGGCACCTGCGGGAGCTGCGAAACCGAAGTCATCGACGGATTGGTGGACCACCGCGACTCCATCCTTTCCGAGGCGGAGCAGAAGGCCAACCAGGTCATGTTCGTCTGCTGTTCTCGCGCGCAGGGGGACCGGCTTGTCCTCCGGCTCTAGCCATCAAGACCGTCGTCATCTCACTAAAGATAAGGAACCAACAGTGGCCACTACCGGGCGCCTCACAGGCAAGGTTGTCTTCACCAGCGGAGCGGCATCAGGAATCGGGGCTGCGACCACGCGCCTTTTTGCGGCCGAGGGCGCGCATGTCTATGCGTCCGATATCTCATCGAAGATTGCGGACGTCTGGGCAGGAAACGACAACGTCACGCCGATCACGCTCGACGTCGGAGACCCCGATGCCGTGCGCGGGGCGTTCGCACAGATCGATTCGGAGCAGGGGAAGCTCGACGTCCTTCTCAACGCGGCGGGAATCGTGGGTGCAAGCCCGCCCCCCTCCGCATTCGAGGGCCAGGCCCCCGACTTCATCACGTGGATAACGGACGATGAATGGGACCGTGTGCTGAGGATCAACCTGAGTTCGCAGTTCTACACCCTTCGCTCCGCCATCCCGCTCCTCAAGAAGGCGGGCGGCGGCTCGGTCATCAACATCGCGAGTGTCGCCGCGCTGATCAGCGCAGCCATGCCACTTGCCTATCCCGCGTCGAAGTCGGGGATCCTCGGCATGACCCGTGCGGCCGCAACCGCCCTGGCGCCGTGGAACATCCGCGTGAACACGGTTGCGCCGGGTTCGGTCGACACGCCCATGTTCAACTCGGCGGGTCCCGACCTCGTCAAAGAACTGGTCGAGATGCAGCCGATCAAGCGAGCCGCCGCGCCGGACGAGATCGCCCGCACGATGCTCTTTCTCGCAACCGAGGACAGCGGGTACTACACCGGCCAGATCCTGTCCCCCTCCGGAGGTGTGTACATGTGACGGGTGTTGACCGGATACCAGACGAACCTCTTCCCACGACGACGAAAGCTCAGCAGATGGTTACTCTCGACACAGAACACCCCGCTCTCGACGCTCACGCCCTGGAACGCATCGTCGATACGATCGAACGCGATATCGAGGCGGAGCGATACGACGGCGCCCACATCATCGTCGCCCGCAACGGGCGGATCGGCCTCGACGCCGCCATCGGATACGCGGAGCGCGCGAGCGAGCGGCCGGCCGCCGCGGACGACATCTATCGCCTCCTCAGCTTGACGAAGACGTTCACCAACGTGCTCACCTTGCAGGCGATCAGCGACGGGGCGCTGGCGCTGTCGACCAAGGTGATCGATGTGATTCCCGAGTTCCTCGGGCCGGATCGCTTCCGCACCGCGCGCAAAGACAAAATCAACGTCGGCCATCTCCTCACTCACCGCGCAGGCCTGCCCGCAACGCCCACGCCCGTTCCCTACGAGCGCCTCGGCAACCTCGATGAGGTCATCAGCGCGATCTCGCAGCTCGATGTGGTCACAGAGCCGGGCACCGTGGTCAACTACTCGCCCACGGTGAATCACGCACTTCTGGGAGAGATGGTTCGTCGGGTCCGCGGAGCCACCAGCTACTCAGCGGTCGTCGATGAATACCTGTTCGCGCCGATCGGTATGAAGTCCACGTTCATCGGGGCCCCGAAGGCTATGGCCGACCGACTCGTGCCCCTTCGTGCCTACATCCCCGACGTCGGCTGGCTCAACCGGCACGACGTCGAGGTCATGAACGATGTGATCTCGGAAGGCTCCGAACTCCCGTGGGTGGGCGGGTTGGCCACCGCGGGCGACGTACACCGCTTCGCTGAGTTCCTGCGTCGCGGTGGCGTGACCGACGACGGAAGGCGCCTCGTCTCGGCAGCCGTTCTCGACGTCGCCACGACGGTGCAGACCGGCGATTCCGAGAACGATTTGTACGCGGCTATGGCTCGTGCACTGGGCTGGGATGTACCGAAGGCGAACTTCGGCCTGGGCTTCAGTCTGTCGGGGTCCGGCCTCGCCCCCGGATTCTTCAGTCCGTTTACCTCTCCGCGCACCCATGGCAACTACGGTGCCGGCTCCACTCTGTACTGGGTGGACCCCGCGAGCCAGACCACGTTCGTCTGTTTGACGGCGGGGGTCATGGAAGAGTCGGCGAACCTCCTCCGATTCCAGAAGCTCTCGACACTCGCGGCTTCTGCCGCCATCTGAATGCACACACGAAAGGGACGACGATGACCCCCCAAACCCACTTCCCGCTGGCCCCCGCAGAGTTCGATCCGGTAAGCCCGCACGGCTTTGCCGACCCGGCCTCGATGTACGAAACGGCGCGACGCGAGGCGCCGGTGTTTTGGCACGAAGGACTCGGGGTGTGGGTGGTGACCCGGCGCGACGACGTCGACGCGGTGCTCACCGACTGGCAGAAGTGGCCGAGCGGACCGCTCGATGAGAGCGAGCATCTGCGGATCGAGGTGCCTGAAGTCGCTCGCGCCGTCATCGATGATTCCCTCATAAGCGAGCTGATGGTGACGATGAACCCGCCGAAGCACTCGCTTCACCGTCGCGCCGCGCAGGCGGCCTTCCTGAAGCCCGCCATGGATGCCTTGCAGCCCGAAATCGAAGCTCGAGCCAATGCTCTCGTCGACAAGTTCGCGGACCTCGGAGAGGTGGAACTGATGAACGAGTTCTGCCTGGCTCTGACGACGCAGACTCTGATGGCGTTGCTCGATTTCCCTGACGACATGACGGAGTTCATGCAGACCATTCGCGACGACCAGTTCGTCGTCCTGGCGAGTGGCGTCGAGCCGATGGAAGAGCCGCGGCGGAGCGAGGTCTGGGGGCGATACGCGGAGTCGAACCTGCGGCTACGGGAGATCGTGGAGGAACGCCGGCGGCGAGCCCAGGGAATTGATGTCGTGACTGTCATGGCCACCGCGAAGGATGCGAAGGGTGAGTATCTGCTCACGCCCGCACAGATCGCGCTGCACCTCAATGAGCTCGCCGCGGCGGGTACCGACACAACCGCTCAGGCGATGGCCAACGCCGTCATGTTCCTCAGTGCGCACGAAGATCAGCTGAACGAGGCGATCGCGGATCCGTCCCTGTGGGGAGATGTGTTCGAGGAGACCATCCGGCGCCGTCCGTCGGCACCGTTCGCGGCGCGGCTCGCGGCGGACGACAACGAGATCGGCGGCGTGGTCATCCCGAAGGGCGACACGGTGTGGGTGGCTCTTGCGAGCGCGAACACGGACCCCGGTGCGGTGACCGACGGAATGGCCTTCGACATCCACCGAGAAGACAAGACCAACTACTCGTTCACCAAGGGACGCCACACCTGTCTGGGCGCGCCCCTCGCCCGAGTCCAGGGAGCCACCGGGCTGCGGGTGCTCTTCTCGAGAATTCCCTCTCTGCGGGTCGTCGAGGAGCAGGAGCATTCCTTCCTGCCGCTCGCGATGCTGCCCATCCGGCGTGCCCTGCAAACGAGGTGGACAGCGGCGTGACCGTCGAGCCCGAACGGGGCGGTGAGGCGGGGGAACCTAACGGCCTCGGTCTGCGCTGGCGAATCAAGGACTCGTTCGTCCGCTACGTCGTCGGGAACGCCGGCGGACGCTACAGCCTCACGGGTGGAGCGGATCTCGTCGCTGACAGGTACTTCGCGTTCCCGTTCGCGGAGAGTGGCCCGGAAGCGTTGCCGCGGTTCGCAGGAGGCGTCGCGTTTCGGGCGCACGGGGGGATGCTTCGGGTAGCGATCGTTGCCCCCGCCCTCCGAGAGCTCGATGGACGGACCGTGTTGACAGTCGGCACGGGAGAAGAACAACTCGCCATCGCGACCCTCGACATCCCCGCCCATGACGGGGGCTGGGTCGGGGCCGTGCCTCGCCTGACAGAATCCGGCTGCGATCTCTTCGGTGGTGGGTATGAGCTCGGTGAACCGTTGGATCCCCTCGAAAGTTGGTCGGGAATTCCGCGCAGCACGACCGCATAGCGGCCTAAGCGGGCTCGACGCGAACCGGCGAGTCGGGAACTCCTCGCAGTCCGGTTCCCGTGACCCGATACAACAGCCCTCTCTCGGCTGCGAGCGCCGCCGCATCCGGAGGAACCGGAACTTCGGTGGGGTCGAGCGAGGTCACGTAGAGCACGTCCAGATCCGGTCCGCCGAACGTCAGGCTTGTGATGTTCGGCGTCGGCATCGTTATCCGGTCGACGATGACACCCTCCGGATTGATCCGGGCGATGTGCGGGGAACGATGCATGACGACGAGCATGTGCCCTTCGCTGTCGATGACGGCGCCGTCGGGGAAGGGGTCGCTTCCCGCGAACGCGGCAAACTCGTTGCACCTGCCGAGCCCGGAACTCGGCTGAGGGTCGTACGCGTAGGAGTGGATCACTCGCGCGATGCTGTCCGCGGCGTACATCGTGGTGCCATCGACGCTCCAACACAGCGAATTGCCCAACACATACCCTGTCGCGAGACGCGCGATCGAGCCATCGGGCTCCCACCGGAGGATCTCACCGATCGGATCGGTGAAGGCGGAATCGGACGTCATGACAACGAAGCGCCCTTGACGGTCGACCTTGCCTTCGCAGATGACCGATCCCTCGCCGAGGTCGACGTGTGTCGCCGGCCCGAACTCGCCGACCGCCGGGTCGAAGATGCGGAAACTGGACTCGAGGGCGACAGCGACTCGTCCATCGCCGAAGGCGGCGATCGCGCCTACCCGGCCGGGCGTCGCCCAACTCGCCGACCGCCCGTTCGATTCGAGCCGCGTGATGCGGCACGCGACGATGTCGATAAACCCGAATCCACCGATGGGTCGGGCGGTGGTGGTGGGGTCTTGATCGGGGTCGGGTTGGTGGTGTTGGGCAGGCGT